>PMYJ01000215.1 GCA_003170875.1 Candidatus Dormiibacterota bacterium
GGCCCCGCCGGACGGAGCAGCACACGGGCAGCTCCGAGCTTATAGCGGAGGTCGTGCGGGATGGTTCGACCCACCATGGGCACGGTGATCATGTGTTTCTTGGCGTCCTCGACGCCCTTGCGGATGGCGTCCGGCACCTCGCCGGCCTTGCCCAGCCCAGCTCCGACGCGGCCCTGGCCGTCACCGACCACGACCAGCGCGCTGAAGGAGAAGCGGCGGCCACCCTTGACCACCTTGGCCACCCGGTTCAGCGAGACGATCTTCTCGGTCAGCTCGCTCCCACGCTCGCCCCCGCGGTCGTCCCGGCGGTCCATGCGCATAGCCATCTCAGAGCTCCAATCCTGCCTTGCGGGCGGCCTCGGCGAGAGCGGCCACGCGGCCGTGGTAGAGGTACCCACCCCGGTCGAAAACGACCTTGGACACCCCGACGGCCAAGGCGCGAGCGGCGACCAGCTCGCCGACCACGGCGGCCGCCCCGGCGGTCGCCCGGCTGCCCCCGATACGGCTCACCGCCTCGGGGTCCTGGGTCGAGGCCGCGGCCAGGGTGCGCCCGGCCGTGTCATCGATCACCTGGGCGGTGATGTGGTGGAGGCTGCGGTGGACGCAGAGGCGCGGCCGCGCCGGCGTGCCGGTGACCCGGCGCCGCACCCGCAGGTGGCGTCGCGTCCGCGCCGCCTCTCGATCGTGCTTGGTGTACATCCTCGTTCGTCCTCGCCTACTTGCCCTTGCCTGCCTTGCCGGACTTCCCGGCCTTCCGCCGGATCCGCTCCCCCCGGTAGAGGATGCCCTTGCCCTTGTAGGGCTCGGGCTTGCGGAACGAGCGGATCTTGGCGGCCACCTGGCCCACCACCTCTTTGTTGGCGCCGCTCACCACGATCTGGGTCGGTGCCGGGACCTCGATGGTCACCCCCTCGGGGGGTGTGTAGCGGATCGGGTGGGAGTACCCGACCGTCAGCACCAGGTCGGAGCCCTGGCGGGTGGCGCGGAAGCCCACGCCGACCAGGTCGAGGTTGCGGGTGAATCCGGTGCTGACCCCCTCCACCATGTTGGCGATCAGGGTCCGGGTCAGCCCGTGCAGGGAACGGTGCACGGCGCTGTCGGTCGGACGCTTGACCTCGACCACGCCGTCACCGATCACCACGGACATCGCCGGCGGGACCAGTCGCTCCAGGGTGCCGCGGGAGCCCGACACGGAGACGTGGGCCCCGGTCGCGACCACCGTGACGCCGGCGGGAAGCGGGATGGGACTGCGGCCGATACGCGACATCAGATCACCACACGAAGGCGACGACTTCGCCGCCGAGACCGCGGCGCTGGGCCGTCTGGCCGGTCATCAGCCCCTGGCTGGTCGAGATGACCGCGATCCCGAGACCGCCGAGCACCCGGGGGAGCTCCGACTTGCGAGCGTAGACCCGGAGGCCCGGCCGGCTGATGCGGCGCAGGCCGCTCAGCGCACGGCCCCGCGGGCTGCGCGCCTTGAAGGTGAGGGTGATGATCTCCTGAGGAGTCTCTCCGCTCACGGAGTAGTCGGCGATGAAGCCCTCCTCCTTGAGCACGCGGGCGATCTCCACCTTCATCCGGCTGGAGGGGATGATCACGGTCCGGTGGTTGGCCGCGTTCGCGTTCCGGACCCGGGTGAGCATGTCGGCGATGGTGTCGCTGATCATGGCCTTACCACGAGCTCTTTCTGACCCCGGGGATCTGGCCCATGCTGGCCAGCCCGCGGAAGCAGATACGGCACATCCCGAACTTGCGCATGTAGGCGCGCGGCCGCCCGCACAGAGCGCACCGGTGGCGCTGCTGGGTGGGGAACCGAGGCGCCCGGAGCGACTTGGCTATCAGTGACTTCTTGGCCATGAGGCACCTCGTCGCGCCGTATCGGCGGATGCCGACGCGCGCGAACTATCAACCAACACTAACTCTTCCGAAATGGCATGCCGAAGTGGGTGAGCAGGGCCCGGCCCTCGTCATCGGTCTTGGCGCTCGAGACGATACAGATCTCGAGGCCGCGCAGCTTGTCGATCTTGTCGTAGTCGATCTCGGGGAAGACCAGCTGTTCCTTGAGCCCCAGGGTGTAGTTGCCATGGCCGTCGAAGGCCTTGGGGTCCACACCGCGGAAGTCCCGGATGCGGGGCAGGGCGACGTTGATCAGCTTGTCCAGGAAGTACCACATCCGGTCCGCCCGGAGGGTCACCTTGACCCCGATCGGCATCCCGGCGCGGAGCTTGAATGCGGCCACCGACTTCCGTGCCCTGATCACGATCGGCGACTGGCCGGTCATGGTCTTGACGTCGGCCACGGCGGCATCGATGGCGCGCCCATTCTGGATGGCCTCGCCCAGGCCGATGTTGACCACGATCTTCTCGAGCCGCGGGACCTGCATGGCGTTGGTGTAGCGGAACTCCCGAACCAGCTCGGGGACGACCTGCTCCTGGTACTGGCGGCGGAGGCGCGGGGCCTCGACGGCGGCGACGGCCATCAGGCGGTCACCCGCTCGTAGCGCTCGCCGCACTTGCGGCAGATCATGACGCGGATCCCTTCCTCGGTCACCTGATGGGCGACCCGGGTCTTTTTCTCGCAGCGATTGCAGACGAGCTGCACGTTGCTGTAGGCGATCGGCCCGTTGAAGTCGACGATGCCACCCTGCAGGTTGCCGGCGACGTTGGCCTTGGTGTGGCGCTTCATCAGGTTGACGCCGCGGATGACGATCCGCTGGCGCTCGCCCACGACCCGCTCCACGATCCCGCGCTTGCCCTTGTCCTTGCCGGAGATGACCTCCACGGTGTCACCGCTCCGGATGTCGAGGGGACGCATCGCGCCATCTGCCCAGCCCTCGTGCTCCACCACGACGCGATGGTGCCTGGCCAGGGCGGCACGGCGCTTGGCGACCATGCCCATCTAGATCACCTCCGGTGCGAGGGACACGATCTTCATGTAGTTCCGCTCCCGCAGCTCGCGCGCGACCGGACCGAAGATGCGAGTGCCCCGAGGGTTGTTCTGGGGGTTGATCAGCACGGCGGCGTTCTCGTCGAAGCGGATCTGGCTGCCGTCCGGCCGGTGAAAGGGCTGGGTGGTGCGAACGATGACGGCGCGCACCACCTCGCCCTTCTTGACCTGCGCGTTGGGCTGGGCAACCTTGACCGTCCCGATGATGACGTCGCCGACGGACCCGTACTTGCGGCGGCTGCCGCCGAGCACGCGGATGCAGAGGAGCTCTCGTGCCCCGCTGTTGTCGGCCACCTTCAGGATGCTCTCCTGCTGGATCACTGCTTACTTCGCCTTCTCGATGATCTCGGAGACCCGCCAGCGCTTCTCCTTGGAGATGGGCCGGGTCTCGGTGATCCGGACCCGGTCGCCCACCGCGCAGGTTCCCTCGGCGTCGTGAACCTTGAGGCGGCGGTTGCGAGTGACCACCTTCTTGTAGAGGCGGTGGGGCTTCTTCTCCTCGACCAGGACGACGACGGTGTTCTGCATCTTGTCGCTCACGACGACACCGTCCCGGACCTTGCGGCGGGTGCGCTCCACGGTCGGCTCGGTCACGGGCTGCTCACTCATCTGTCTGCTCCTCGTCGGGTCCCGTGGTGCCCTCGTCTGCGATCTCGGAGCCGTCGCCGGCTGCCTCCGGGTCCTCCACCGCCTCGTCGCCGGCCGGCTCCACGGCGGGCTCGGCCTCGGCGACCGGTTCCGCGGTGGCGCGGCCCCGGCGGGAACGGCGTGTCTTCGCGGCCGGCTCCGGCTCGGCCACCGCGGCGTCGTCCGCCTCGGCCTTCGCCTCAGCAGCTCCGGCGTCCACCAGCTCCGCGTCCACGACCTCCCCGGCCGGGACCGCGGTCGGGCGCCTACGGAGCAGGCCCCGCGGACGCGGCTGCTCCTCCGGCTCCTCCTCGACCTCCAGATCGGAGACGAGGTGGTGGCCGCGGACGAGCTCGAGCTGGATGGTCATGGTGCGAGCGATCTCCCGGCGGAGCTCGCGCACCTGCCGGTGGTTCTCCACCTGGCCGGCCGCCTGCTGGAAGCGGACCTCGAAGAGACGGCGGCGCTGCTGGCGCAGGTGCTCGTCGAGATCCTCGGTCGTCATCGTGCGGAGAACGTTCACCGCCTCGGCCTGCTTGCTCACGCCGTCTCCTCCGCCTCGACCTCGTCACCCGTCCCCTGCCGGGCGACGAAGCGCGTGGAAATGGGGAGCTTGTGGGCGGCGAGGCGCATCGCCTCACGGGCGATATCCTCGGTGACGCCACTCATCTCGAAGAGCACACGCCCCGGCTTCACCACCGCCGCCCACCCCTCGGGCGCGCCCTTGCCGGACCCCATCCGGGTCTCGGCGGGTTTCTTGGTATAGGAGTGGTCGGGGAAGATGCGAATCCAGATCTGCCCGCCGCGGCGGACGTGCCGGGTCATGGCGCGCCGGGCCGCCTCGATCTGCCTGCTGGTCATCCAGCAGGGCTCGAGCGCCTGGAGCCCGTAGGGGCCGAACGCCAGCGTGTTGCCGCGCTGGGCACTGCCCTGGCGGCGTCCCCGGTGGAGCTTGCGGAACTTTGTCCGCTTGGGCATCAGCACCGTCAGTCCTCCTCAGCCTCGGCCTCGGGCACGCCGCTCGGGGCCGGCTTCTTGGCCGGGGTGGGACGGCGGCGGGCCGCCGGCTTCTTGGCCGGGAGCTTCTCAACCTTGGCATCGGCCCCGGGAACGACCCCGAGCTCGGGGAGCTCCTCATCGAGCTCAGCGATCTCCGCCTCGACGGCTTCGACGTCGGCCTCTCCGAGAGCGGCGTCGACCACCAGCTCCGCGTCAGCGCCGCCCTCCTGGCTCGCCCCGGCGACGGGCCCTTCCCCGAGGGACGAGTCGGCGAGTGCCGCTGGCGCGACCTCCTCACGGTCAGGCGCTGAAACCAAAGCCGCCGGACGCCGCTCGCGCTCGGGGGCCGCGGCAGGACGCGCCGGCTCGACCACCTCACGCCCCGGACCCCCGATCATCACCGGCTCGCCGGTAGCGGTGACGTAGTCGCCCTTGTAGATCCAGCAGGTGACACCGATGCGGCCAAAGGTGGTCTTGGCCTCGGCCCGACCGAAGTCGATGTTGGCCCGGAGGGTGTGGAGGGGCACGCGCCCGTCCCGGTCCCATTCCCGGCGCGACATCTCAGCGCCGCCCAGACGGCCGCTCACCTCGAGCTTCACGCCCTTGGCGCCGGCCCGCATGCTCCGCATCACGGTCTGCTTGAGGGCGCGCCGGAAGGCGATCCGCTTCTCCAGTTGGGAGGCCACGTTCTCGGCGACCAGCCGCGCGTCCAGCTCGGGCGTCTTGATCTCATGGATGGTCACCCGGACCTTCTTGCCGCTGATCCGCTCCAGCTCGTCCCGGAGGGCGTCGACGGACGCGCCCTGCTTGCCGATCACGATGCCGGGCTTGGCGGTCTGGATGATCACGGTCAGCTGGTTGGCGCTGCGCTCGGTCTCGATCCGGGCCACGCCGGCGTTGCGGAGACGGCTGCCAATCAGCCGGCGCATCGCCAGATCCTCGTGGAGCAGCTTGGTGTAGTCCTTGTCCGCGTACCAGCGGGCGTCCCACTGGCGGTAGACCCCGAGGCGGAAGCCGATAGGGTTCACCTTCTGTCCCATCAGTCCTTCTCCTCGTCGTCCTGAGCGGCGTCAGCCTCGGCTTCGCCGGCGTCGGCCTCCGCCGCGCCCGGGTCAAGGGCGTCGGTCTCCTGTGTCTCGATCTCGTCGCCGGCCGTGGTCTCGGGCACCTCCAGGGCCTCCTCCTCGGTGGCGGTGGCGGCTGCGGCGGTGGCCGCCTCCTGGGCCCGGCGGAGCTGGGCGGGACGGCGGCGGCGAGTGGCCGCCGGCCGAGTCGATCCCTGGCCTCCGGACCGGCCGGGCATCGCCACCACCGAGCGGCGGCGGCGGTCCGGCGCCGGCTCCTCGTCGGTGACGTAGCACCGTAGGTGACTCATCCGCTTGAAGAGGCTCCCGGCCATGCCGCGTGGCTTGGGGATGAAGCGCTTCATGATCCCGGCCTGGTCGACGTCGATGCGGTCGACGCGGAGCGAGGATGCCTCCAGATTGTAGTTGTGCTCCGCGTTGGCGGCAGCCGACTTGATCACCTTGGCCACCTCCTTGGCGGCGTGGCGCGGGGTGAAGCTGAGCACCGCGAGAGCCTCGGCCACAGGCAGCCCGATCACGCTGTCGGCGACCAGCTTCGCCTTGCGAGAGGTGATCCGAACACTCTTGGCGGTGGCGATGACTCTCACTTGAGGGCGGTGCTCCGCTCGGTGTGGTGGCCGTGCCCGCGGTACTTGCGGGTGGCGGCGAACTCGCCGAGCTTGTGCCCGACCATGGCCTCGGTGATGAACACCGGGTTGTGCTTGCGCCCGTCATGGACGGCGATGGTGTGTCCGACCATCTCCGGGAAGATGTCGCTGCGCCGCGACCAGGTCTTGATGACCCGCTTCTCCCTGCTCTGGTTCAGCTTCTGAACCTTGGCGAGCAGGTGATCGTCGCAGAACGGCCCTTTCTTGAGGGAACGGCTCATGGTCTCACTTCTTCCGGCGACGCACGATCATGCGGTCGGTCTTCTTGTTGCGGCGGGTGCGGTAGCCGAGTGCCGGCTTGCCCCATGGGGTCTGCGGGTGCCCACCGGCGCCGCTGCGACCCTCGCCGCCTCCGTGCGGGTGGTCGAACGGGTTCATGGCCATGCCACGCACCGAGGGCCGCCAGCCCCGCCAGCGCGACTTGCCCGCCTTGCCGATGTTCTGGTTCTCGTGATCGGCGTTGCCGACCTGTCCGATGGTGGCAAAGCAGCGGACGTCGATCCGCCGGACCTCCCCGGAGGGCATCCGCACGGTGGCGAACTCGCCCTCCTTGGCGATCAGCTGGGCCGCGACGCCGGCGCTGCGCACCAGCTGGCCGCCCCGGCCCGGGAGCACCTCGAGGTTGTGGATGGTCGTGCCGAGCGGGATGTTGGTGAGCGGCAGGGCGTTGCCGGGCTTGATCTCAGCGCCGACACCGGCGCTGATGAGCGTCCCGACGGTCAGCCCCAGGGGGGCGAGGATGTACCGCTTCTCGCCGTCGGCGTAGTTCAGGAGGGCGATCCGGGCGCTCCGGTTGGGGTCGTACTCGATCGCCGCCACGCGGGCGACCATGTCGCGCTTGGCGCGCCGGAAGTCGATCACCCGGTAGAGCTTGGTATGGCCGCCGCCGCGGTGCCGTACCGTGATCCGGCCGGTGTTGTTGCGGCCGCTCGCCTTCTTGAGGTGGACGGTGAGGCTGCGCTCCGGGGTGGTGCTGGTCACCTCCTCGAAGGAGCTGACGGCCATGAACCGGCGGCCAGCGCTGGTCGGCTTGTACTTGTTGACTGGCATCGGTCTACACGCCCTCGAACAGTCCGGGGATCTTCTGCCCGGGAGCCAGCGTCACCACCGCCTTCTTCCAATCGGGGCTCTTCCCGATCAGCCGGGTGCCGCTGCCGCGCCGGTACTGGCGGCTGCGCACCTTGCCGTGGACGGCCATGACGTTGACCGCGGTCACGGTGAGGTTCTGCTCGGGGAAGGCCTCGACGATGGCCCGGCGGATGTCGATCTTGGTCACGTGGGAAGGGCAGGCGAACGTGTACTTGTTGAGCCTGCCCATGGCCGCGTACGACTTCTCGCTCGAGATCGGCCGCAGGATGACCTGGTGAAAGGCGCGTCCCTGGCTCATCCCCATGCCTCCGCGATGTGCTCGACGGCATCCCGCGTCATCACCACCGTGTCGGCGGTGAGCAGATCGCGCACCGAGATGTTGCCGGCCAGGATGACCCGGACCTCAGGGAGGTTCCGGGCGCTCATCTCGAGGGCGTCGTGATGAGAGCCGAGCACCACGAGCACCCGACGGCCCGCGTCGAGCGCCTGGAGGAATCCGGTCACCACCTTGGTCTTCGGCTCCTCCAGCTCGATCCTGTCGAGGACCGTGATCTGGCTCTCCGCAGCCTTGACGCTGAGCGCGCTGCGCAGGGCCAGGCGCCGCTGCTTGCGTGGCATCTGCAGGCTGTGGTCGCGGGGGGTGGGCCCGAAGACGGTGCCACCTCCAGCGTAGTGAGGTGCCCGGATCGACCCCTGGCGGGCTCGACCGGTGCCCTTCTGCCGGTACGGCTTGCGGCCACCACCCGACACCTCGGTGCGGGTCTTGCTGTCGTGGGTGCCCTGGCGGGCGTTGGAGAGCTGGCGGAGCAGCGCCTGGTGCATCACCGTGGCGTGGGGGATCACGGAGAAGACCGTCTCGGGAAGCTCGAGCTCCCCCTGGCTCTCACCGGTGAGGTCGACGACCGGAGCGGTGCTCATGAGACCAGTGCTCCGCTGCGCTCGCTGTCGCGGACCAGGACCACGGAGTCGCGATGCCCGGGGACGGCGCCCCGCACCAGCAGGAGGTTGCGCTCGGGGTCGACACGCACCACCTCGAGGCGGAGGACGGTGGCGCGCGAGGCGCCCAGATGGCCGGCCATCTTCAGTCCCTTGAAGACGCGGGCGGCATCGGTCGAGCCGATCGATCCGGCCTGCTTGATGTTGTGCGAGCCGTGGCTCACCGGGCCCCGGTGGAAGTTGTGACGCTTGTGCTGCCCGGCGAAGCCCTTGCCCTGGGTGATGCCGGTGACGTCAACACGCTCGCCGGCCTCGAAGAGCGACACCGACAACCGGGTGCCCACCGCGGGGCTGCCAGCGTCGCGGACCTCGGCGAGATGGGCGAGCGGCGGCGTCCCGGCGCGCTTGAAGTGACCGGCCTCAGGCTTGGTGGTGCGGCGAGGCTTCTTCTCTCCGAAGCCGAGCTGCACGGCGTCGTAGCCGTCGATGCCGGGGGTCTTCACCTGCACGACGTGGCAGGAGTCCGCCTCCAGGACGGTGACCGAGACCACCGTGCCCTGCTCGGTGAAGAGCTGGGTCATCCCCAGCTTCCGCGCCAGCAGTCCTTTAGACATCGAACGACTCCGGTGTGCCGCTCAGGCCAGTGCTCATCGCTGGTCACCCAGCTTGATCTCGATGTCAACACCGCTCGGCAGGTTGAGCCGCATCAGGGCGTCGACCACCTTGGGGTTGGGATCGAGGATGTCGAGGATCCGCTTGTGGGTGCGCATCTCGAACTGCTCNNATCTTCGAGGCGGCCTGATCCAGGACCCGGTGGTCGTAAGCCTTGAGCCGAATGCGAATTTTCTGCGCCATGGTGATGCCGCTGCCTTCTCCCCTACCGCTACTTCTCGATCGAGGTGACGGCGCCGGCGCCGACGGTGTGACCGCCTTCGCGGATGGCGAACCGCATCCCGTCTTCGACGGCGATCGGGGTGATCAACTCCACCCCCATCTCGACGTTGTCACCGGGCATCACCATCTCGGTGCCCTCGGGCAGAGCGATGCTGCCGGTCACGTCCGTGGTCCGGATGTAGAACTGGGGCCGGTACCCGGTGAAGAAGGGGGTGTGACGTCCGCCCTCCTCCTTGCTCAAGACGTAAACCTGGGCCTTGAACTTGGTATGCGGGTTGATGGAGCCGGGCTTGGCCAGCACCTGGCCGCGCTCGACGTCCTCGCGCTTGACACCGCGGATCAGGCAGCCGACGTTCATGCCCGCCTCACCGCCACCGTCCAGCTCCTTGTGGAACATCTCGACGCCGGTCACCGTCGTCTTAGTGGTGTCCCGGATGCCGACGATCTCCACCGGCTCGTTGACCTTGATGATCCCGCGGTCGATGCGGCCGGTGACCACGGTCCCGCGACCCTCGATCGAGAAGACGTCCTCGATCGGCATCATGAACGGCTTGTCGATGGGCCGCTCGGGCATCGGGATGTAGCTGTCGACGGCGTCCATCAGGGTCATCACCTGGTCGCCGGCCTCCTTGTCCCCTTCCAGGGCCTTGAGAGCGGAGACCCGGACCACCGGGATGTCGTCGCCGGGGAACTCGTAGCGGCTGAGCAGCTCGCGAATCTCCAGCTCGACCAGCTCGAGCAGCTCCTCGTCGTCAACCTGGTCGACCTTGTTGAGGGCGACCACGATGTAGGGGACGCCGACCTGCCGGGCCAGCACGATGTGCTCCCGGGTCTGAGGCATCGGCCCGTCGGTGGCAGCCACCACGAGGATCGCGCCGTCCA
>PMYJ01000160.1 GCA_003170875.1 Candidatus Dormiibacterota bacterium
GCCGAGATCGCCGTCGACCCCCGCGACACCTCCGGGACCCTGACCCGACGGCTGGTCGGAGCCGGCCTGCCACTGCTCGGGTCCGCCGTCACCGCGCTGCTCGGGGACGCCCCGGGGACCCAGCCCGACCTCCACACGGGCAGCTACCGCCCGTCAGTCGGCCACCGGCGGCTCGACGAGGCGCCGAGCGCGGAGGCCGCCGAGCGGATGGTGCGGGCCGGGGTGCCCAACATGCCCGCCTGGACGCGGGTCGCCGGAGAGGCCATGTACGTGCTCGCGGCCCAGCTCCGCGATGCCGGGGCGCCCGGGCCGGACCGGGCGCCGCTCATCTCCTTCCCGGACGGCGACCTGGCGCTGCTCTCCGTCTCCCCGAGCTGCCACTGCCACCACGACGTCGAGGATTGCCCGCACCGTGAGGACGCCCGGGCGCGCTGAGCGTTCCGTTTGAGCCGTCCCCATGTCACCATGGCACCTGGTGACCAGTGACGCGATCTCCCTCCTACCCTGGGCTGTGACCCGCGCCGAGTTCCTCGCGACAGCACGCGACACCGGCGGCGACGGTGCGTGCCTGGTCTTCGTGATCTCGGACGAGATCCCGCCAGGCGCCCGCGCCGGCTACGCCCAGCTGATCATCGCCTACGCCCGGGCCAACGAGCCGGTGACCATCGACCGCGAGGGCACCTCGGTCCTGCTCATCACCGAGGGCGGCGTGGAGGCCGGTGCGACCGTCGCCGACCGGGTCTTCGGATTGATGCGGCGCATCTCCCTGGAGACGACCATCCGTGCAGGGGTGGCCGCCCTCGGCGGCGACGCGGAGGTGTCCATTGCCACCGCCCGCCGGCGCGCGGAGCTGGCGGCCCCGTCCTCGACGGTGCTGGAGGGCTGATCCGGCCGGTGCGGTCGGCGTCTCAGCCGGTGGCGAACCAGGTATCCTCGGCGTTCGCACTGGAGGGCGCCACCGGGCAGATGCCGCGAGAGCGCCGACGGGGCGGCGTGCCGAGGTAGCTCAGTTGGTAGAGCACGGGTCTGAAAAACCCGGTGTCCCCAGTTCGATTCTGGGCCTCGGCACCACCCTCTCCCGTCCGCCCGCGGTGGCGGAGAGCCCACCCTGCCGCCCATCCGATCTCTGCCCCCGCCCTGTGGGCGTCTACACTCACTGCGCCGGCTTCGCCGAGATCCCCGGCATCCAGGTGGTCCGCGTCTGACGGGCTGCACCCGCTGGCCCAGAACACCAGATGCACTGAATCGGAATACCCCTCCCCATGCCTGTCATCGAGCGCAGCGACATTCGCAATGTGGCGATCATCGCCCACATCGACCACGGCAAGACCACGCTCATCGACGCGCTGCTCAAGCAGACCCACAGCTTCGAGGACCACGAGCAGGTCGGTGAGTTGATCATGGATTCCAACGACCTGGAGAGGGAGCGGGGCATCACCATCCTCGCCAAGAACACCTCGATCCGGTATCACGACGTCACCCTGAATGTCATCGACACCCCCGGCCACGCCGACTTCGGGGGTGAGGTCGAGCGGGTACTCTCGATGGCCGACGGCTGCCTCCTCCTGGTGGACGCGGCCGAGGGGCCGATGCCCCAGACCCGGGTGGTCCTCCGCCAGGCGCTGCAGCTCGGCCTCCGGCCGGTGATCGTCATCAACAAGCTGGACCGGACCAACGCCGACCCCAACGTGGCCCTGGAGGCCACCCACGACCTCCTCCTGGAGCTGGCCACCGACGCCGCCCAGCTCGACGCCCCGGTGATCTTCGCCACCGGCCGCGCGGGGACGGCGAGTGCCTCACTGAACGTCCCGGGCGTCAACCTCGAACCCCTCCTCGACGCCATCGTCGCCCATGTCCCCGCCCCCCGGGGGGACCCCACCCTCAGCCTGCAGCTGCTGGTCAGCTCACTCGACGACGACCCCTATCGGGGGCGATTGGCCCTGGGCAGGGTGCAGCGGGGCACGCTCACCCGGGGGCAGCAGGTGGTGGTGGGCACCGCTGATGGTTGGAGCGCACAGCAGGCCATCACCGGGATCCTGGTGTGGCGCGGCCTCCACCAGCTCGAGGTCCCGGAGGCCACGGTCGGCGACATCGTCGCCGTCTTTGGACTTCCCGAGGTCAACATCGGCGACTCCATCTGCGCCGCCGACTCTCCGGAGGCGCTACCCCGGATCGAGGTCGGCGACCCCACCCTGCGGATGCAGTTCACCGTCAACACGTCTCCCTTCGCGGGGCGCGAGCAGAAGCTGAGCAGCACCTCCCGTCAGCTGCGCGCGCGTCTCGACAAGGAGCTGCGCACCAACGTGGCACTGCGCGTCGCCGACGGGGCCACCGCGGACGGCTTCGAGGTGTCCGGCCGGGGCGAGCTGCATCTGGCCATCCTCATCGAGACGATGCGCCGTGAGGGCTACGAGTTCGAGGTCTCCCGACCTCAGGTCATCACCAAGGAGAGGAACGGGACCAAGCTGGAGCCCGTCGAGGAATGCGTGATCGAC
This sequence comes from Candidatus Dormiibacterota bacterium, assembly GCA_003170875.1. Classification (GTDB taxonomy): domain Bacteria; phylum Chloroflexota; class Dormibacteria; order Aeolococcales; family Aeolococcaceae; genus Changshengia. Next base: position 2,496 of record PMYJ01000160.1, read on the forward strand.
GTCCAGCAGAGTTACCTGGGCGCGGTGACCGAGCTGCTCGGAGCGCGGGGAGCGGTCATGCAGTCACTGCGGACGGACGCGGGCGGGGGGATGCGCCTCATCTACCACTCACCGACGCGCGCGCTGATCGGTGTGCGCAGCACCCTGCTCACGCTCACCCGCGGCACCGGGGTCATGGCGACCCGGCTGCTCGGCTGGGAGCCGTGGCGTTTCCTGCCGCGCGCCCACCGGATGGGTGTGCTGACCGCCAGCCAGCCAGGCATGGCCGTCGCCTACGGCCTGCTCACCCTCCAAGAGCGGGGGCAGCCCCTCATCGGTCCGGGGACCCCGGTGTACGAGGGGATGGTCGTCGGTATGAACCGCCGCCCAGGCGACCTCGCGGTCAACGTCGCCAAGCAGAAGCAGAAGACCAACATCCGCTCCTCGACCTCGGACTTCACGATCACCCTGACCCCGCCGCGCACACTCTCCCTGGAGGAGGCGCTCGACTTCATCCAGGATGACGAGCTGGTCGAGGTCACGCCCTCCAACCTCCGGCTGCGCAAGCGGGTGCTCAACGCCAACGACCGCAACGCGATCCGCAAACGCGAGGCGCTGAAGGCCTAGCGGCACCCTCCGCCGGCCGGCCCGCCGTGGCCGCGGGCGGACCCCCTCGCGCTGGACCGAAGGGTGCGCTGGCATACCGACGGCCACACCGCCTCTCGGCCCGCGGGCTTCGACATCGGACTCCCAGCACCGGCGACCTCTGATGAGTTGCATCAAGGAAAACGCCGATGACAACCGACTGCCTGATCCCGGCCGCTTCAACCGGGGCAGACATCGTTCAGGTGGTCATCGGCTACAACTACCTGCCCATCGCGCCCATTCCATGGTTCAGTGGTGCAGGCCTGCCACGACATCCGCCGAGACGCAACTGGTCTGGGAGCAGGGTTGACCGGCGCCCGCTCCCGGCTCCTGGAGAACTGAGGCCGACCGCTCCTGATGGGGACCGACCAGGCCGGAGGCTCGCCGGGTCAGCGCCCGAGGCGGATCGCCAGCGCGCGCGAGAAGGCCGGGTGAACGCCGCGCAACTGCACCCACCGCTGGCCGAAGCCGTCCTGAACGACACGGCCCCGCACGCCGAGGGTCGCCGCCTCCCGCGAGCTGGCCACGGCCGCACCCACTAGCGCCAGCAGCCCCACACCCGCCAGGGCGAGGCAGGACGGGACGACCACGGGGAGGGAGGCGAGGCTGATCCCCACGGGAACGGTCGCGACCCATGCTCCAACGGCTAGGCCGACGAGTTGGAGCGAGGCGACGTGGAGGCGGCGCACTCTCTCTGCGACGGCCGTGCAGACCGGCAGGCCACCCGAGGCGCTGCGCCGTGTCGCCGCGAGTGCGATGAGCCACGCCAGCCAGTTGACGAAGAAGAGGCACCCCACCCACCCCGGCGTGGTGCTGAAGCGGCGGCGGAGGTTCGAGGTGGCCGGCGCCCCCGTCACCACGCAGATGCCGGGTAACCGCCCCTCCTCGAAATACACGGCGGGGATGGTCACGGTGTCCTCGCCCCACCCCGGATTGGGCAGCGCCGACGCCGGATTCATGCGTGTAGCCTAGCCGGGGGGAGGAGGGTTGATGGGACCCTGCCCCTTCCTGACCCCCGGTCACGGATGCGGCAACGGCGGGAGGCGTCTCGGCGTCAGCTTCGAGGCGCAAGATCGGCCGGTGAGCGCCCAGGACCCCGACGTGGTGGTGGTCGGAGCCGGACCCAGCGGGGTCGCCTCCGCGCTTCTGCTGGCCCGCGCCGGCCACCGGACCCTGGTCCTCGACGGAGCGCGCTTCCCGCGGGACAAGGCATGCGGCGAGGGCCTGATGCCAAGCGGCGTCGCCGTGCTGCGGCGCCTCGGCCTCCTCGACGCCCTGGTGGCGGATGGGGCGCCCCGGCTCCATTCGGTCACCTACCAGATGCTCGGCCAGCCCTTCCGCGCGACGGCGGCGTTTCCACGCCCGCCGGGAGGCGGCCCGGGCTGGGGGCTCGGGGTGAGGCGGCTGCGCTTCGACACCGTCCTGGCGGAGGCCCTGCGCGTCGAGCCCGGCGTGACCTTCGTCGAGGGCACGCGCGTGAGCGGCCCACAACGTGACGCCCTGGGCCACGTCACGGGAGTGATCGCCGAGGGGTCCGCGATCCGCGCCCGCTGCGTGGTCGCTGCCGACGGGCTACATTCGCCGCTACGCGCGGCCGCGGGCTGGACCTCACCGGCACCGCACCACGGGCGCTACGGCCTCGCCGGTCACTGGCGGGTCGACACCCGCGACATCCACGGCATCACGGTCGGCTTCGCCGGTGGCCACGAGTGGTACCAGGCGCCGGTCGGCCCGGAGGAGCTTCTCGTGTCGGTCCTCGGTGGCCGCCACACCATCGGTGCCATCGCCCACGACTACGCGGGGTCGGCGCGGGCGGCGCTGCCGCTGGTCGCGGGGGCCGACCCTCTGGGCGGACCGCTCGCCGCCGGGCTCTTCCACCAGCGCCCCCGCCACGTCGCCGGTGACGGGCTTTTCCTGGTCGGAGATGCGGCCGGGTACGACGACCCCACCACCGGCGAGGGCATCGCGGTCGGGCTCCTGCTGGCCGAACGGCTGGCGGTGCATCTCGACGCCGCGCTCACCGAGCGGATCTCGCCGAGCGCGGCCGCGGCCGCTTACACGCGCGATCACCGGAGGCTATGGACGGATCGCCGCCGCCTCACCCGTCTCGCCCTGCTGATGGCCGCCCACCCCCGCGCCAGCCGCCGGGCGATCACCCGCGCGGCCACGCGGCCGGCAGCGCTGGAGGCACTCCTGGGGGTCAACTGCGGCTACTGGGGATTCGGCCGGCTGTCCGCCCGCGACTGGCTCTCGCTGGCCGGGATCTGAGGTCAGCGAACTCGCTCAGCGTCCGCGGGTGCGACCCTTGGTGGGCAGGAAACGGGGAACGCCCGCAAACGCCTCGCGATAGCCGGGCACCCGGTCGAGGAGCGCCTCCTCGGCGCGGATGCGCGGGTAGAGAACGGCGGCGTTCGCGGCGCTCAGCAGCACCGCCTCCCCGTAGGCGCCGACGGCCACGGGAAGGCAGGCGAACTCGGCGATGACCGCAAGGTAGTTGGGGTGGCGGATCCATCGGTACGGGCCACGGGTCACCACCGTCATCTCCTCGGGAACCAATCCCTTCACGTTCCACGCGGGTCCGAGGCTGGCGATCACCCAGAGGCGGAGCCCAAATGCCGCCGCCAACCCGGTCAGCGCCGCGACCTCCACCACCCGGGGCGGGCGGCGGCGCCGTGGCACCACGCAGAGCGCGAAGAGGGCGACGTTGGCCGCCACCATGAGCGGGAAGCTGCGCGGCGCGGCCTGCCGGCCTGCACCCGTGCGGCGGAGGTTGCGCGAGGACCAGACCACCTCGGCCAGTCGCATCGCCCCCAGGCCGGCGACCAGGGCGGATTGGCCCCGGCGGCTCAGCATCGCCACTCCAGCTCCAGCAGCTCGATGGCGAGCCCGGGTCCGAAACCGATGGCGAGCCCGCGCCCGCGCGGCGCCGGCAGCGATCGGGCCAGCTCGGCAAGGACGGCGAGGATGGCGGCGGAGGAGGTGTTGCCGGTTCGCCGGAGCGTGTCCCACGAGGCAGCCGTCTGAGCCGCGCTCAGCTCCAGGGAACGCTCCACCGCCGTGAGGATCGCGGGTCCGCCGGGGTGGACGGCGACNNCGGCAGCCGGCGGGAGAGCACCACCTGGAGGCCGTCGTCGGCGAGCTGATAGCCGAGCGCGTCGCCGGTGTCGGGCACGACGGCGCTCCGGGTCCGGCCGACGGTCAGGCCCTGCTCGCCAGGGGTGACCACCACCGCGGCAGCGCCATCGCCAAACACCAGCGCGCTGAGGAGGTTGTCCATCGAGGTGTCGTCGGGCCGGAAGGTCAGGGAGGGGGTCTCGACGGCGACGACCAGCGCCGCCTGCTCGGGGTGACCCCGTACCCAGTCGCAGGCACGCGCCAACCCCGCCGCCCCGCCCCCGCAGCCGAAGACGGTGAAGGGCATGCGCACCACGTCGGCGCGCAGCCCGAGGCGCGGGACCAGCATCACGTCGATGCCGGGCAGGACGAAGCCGGTGCAGGAGGCGACCACGAGGAGGCCGATCTCGCCGGCGCCGACGCCGGCGTCCGACAGCGCCTGGGCCGCAGCCGCCTCGGCGAGTGCCGGGGCCACCTGGCGATACGCCGCCGTCTGGGCGGCCGGCGTCAGCGGCGTGACCAGCTCGGCGGGTGGACGGACCAGGCGGCGGCCGACGCAGCTGGATTGATCCAGAAGCGGACCCAGGTGGCGCGCCAGCTCCGGCCACACTTGGGCGACCACGGCGGCGAGCTCGTCGGGTCCGGCGCCATGGCCCGGGGTGGCGCTTCCGAACCCGGCGAGTCGCACCGGGACGCAGGAAGCGCCGGGCGCCGTCTTCGACAGGACGCTCTCGGGCGAGGTCCACAACGAGCTCAGGCGGGCCCCTCCTGCACGTCGATGCCCACGCGACCCGGCCGGATGTCACGATTGACCGGGGCAGGCCGGCACCGCATGGACGGATTCATCGGCCTGGCCTGCGACGGTCAGGCGGTCGGGCGCTCACTCGGCCAAGTGTGTGCCCTGGAGGGAGGTCGCTGGAGGATGGAACGTGGCAGTGAGACCGTGAGCCTCGCGCGCGTGAGCCCGATGGTCGAGCGGGATCGCCCCGGCGGCACCCGGCTGTCCACCCTCAAGGCGGCTGTGGCGCTGCTTCATCCGGGCCCCTCGCTGCTCGTGACCGCCTGTTTCGTGGCAGCCGCAGCGGCGGCACGCCACCGGCTGCCGGACCCTCTCACCGCGCTCCGCCTGGTCGGGATCATGCTGCCGATCCAGTTCGCGATCGGCGCCCTCAACGACCTCTGCGATCGGGATCTCGACCGCCTCTTCAAGCCGGAGAAGCCGATTGCCAGCGGAGTCCTGAGCCCCGGGGTGGCCGGGGCCGCGGCCCTCGTCGGATTCGCCGTCGCCCTGGGGATGGCGGCGACGTTCCCCCTCCCCACCCTGCCTCTCGCAGCAGCCTGTGCGGCGGCGGGCATCGGATACGACCTGGGGCTCAAACGCGGAGCGCTCTCGTGGCTGCCGTACTGGGTGGGGTTTGCCTGCCTGCCGCTTACCGCCGGCGCGGCGGTTCAGCAGCTGAGCCCGCGGGTCGCCATCGCGGCACCGCCTCTCGCACTGGCCCTGGCGCTGAGCCTCCAGCTCGCCAACGCCCTGCCCGACATCGAGGGGGATCGGCAGGGCGGAGCGGGGGGGCTGGCGGTCCGGCTCGGATCGGCATGGTCGCGCCGCCTCAGCCTCGGGATGGCGGCTCTCGTCGGGATCGGCGCCACCCTCGCCGCGCCGACCCTCGGTCAGCCCGTGCCGGTCGTGGTGCTGGGGGCGCTGCCGCTCGTCGCGGTGGCGGCGGTGCTGGCGCTGCGCCCGCATCCGCGGCCCTTCCCGCTGCTGGCTCCCGCCGTCGGCATCCTCACCGCGGTGTGGCTGCTCGCCCTGCCCTGAGCCTGAGACGGGCCGTCCCGCGCCCTGGACCGGATCTGCCCGCGCCGGTAGACTGCGGTCAAGGAAGAGCCTGTGGGGGGCGACGATGGCGGATCTGCACCATCCTGGTCAAGAGCTCATCACATGACGTCGAAGGTCTCGGCGACCTCGATGCTCGCGCCGCCCTGGAGCACCGGGCATCCCTTGGCGATCGCGACGGCCNNGTTCCCCAGGTCCTTGAGGGCTCCGCCGGAGCTCTGGAACCAGGCCCCCCAGGCGGCCATCACCTTGCCCTGCTCCTCCTGTGACTCCGGCATGCTGCCGCCGTGATAGACAAGCAGAAACTTCGCCATTGCTGGGCCCCCTTCGCGGACGTGCTCTCACCGGCGGGTGGTCGGTCGAGGGGCTCTCGGATCCGCGACCGGGCCGCAGGTACTCTTGAGATGAACGGTGGCAGGTCGCCTCTCGCGGGTCAAGCGCCGCAACGCCCCGGACCGCCACGGACGCAGGGGCCCCGCCGCCCCTCCCCACGGCACTCACACGGCCCTCACATCCAGCCGTCAGAGTGATCCCAGCCGTGATCTCGCCCGCCTCCCGCCAGCCCGCATATCCGACCGCCACGGGCCTCGCCGGCAAACTCTGGGGACCCCCCGCTCCAGAGAGCGGGGGTCGACCCGCCAGGCCGGCGCACCCCCTACGATGCGCCCGATGACCACGGTGCTCGTCGTCGACGACCAGCCCGACATCGTGCGGCTGGTCCGCGACTACCTGGAGCGCGCCGGTTTCCAGGTCCTCACCGCCGGCGACGGAGAGCAGGCCCTGCAGGTCGCCCGCCGTAGCCACCCCGACCTGGTGATCCTCGACCTCTCCCTCCCCAAGCTCGACGGTCTGGACGTCGCCCGCGCCCTCCGCCGGGACGGCGACGTGCCGATCATCATGCTGACCGCCCGCACCGAGGAGTCCGACCGGGTGGCCGGCCTCGAGCTGGGCGCCGACGACTACGTGACCAAGCCCTTCAGCGCACGGGAGATGGTGGCTCGGGTGCGCGCCGTGCTGCGGCGCACGAGCGGCGCCCACTCCGACGAGGACGTCGTGCGGGTCGGCGACATCCTCACCCTCGACGTGCCGCGGATGGAGACGACCGTCGACGGCCGGCAGGTCGCGCTCACCCCGACCGAGTTCCAGCTGCTGCTCCACATGGCCCGCCAGCCGGGCCGTGTCTTCACTCGATCTCAATTGCTCGACGCGGTCCACGGCGTCGCCATCCCCTCCTACGAGCGCGCCATCGACGCGCACATCAAGAACATCCGGCGCAAGATCGAGCGCGATCCGCGAGCGCCCCGCCTGCTCCAGACCGTGTTCGGGGTGGGCTACCGCGTCACCGAGGGGCAGCGTTGACCAGCTCTCCGCCGGGCGACGGGCCGGGTCGCGGGCGGGCCGGTCGCGGTGACGGGTGGAACCGCGGACGGGGCCACGGAGGGGGCGGCCGGCACCGCCCACCCTGGTGGCCCGAGGACACAGCGTTTCCGCCTCAGAACCTTCACCGCAGACCGGGGGAGGCGTCACGCATGGCGCGGCGTGCCGGCTGCTGCGCCGGATGCGCCCTGCTGGTGCTGGTGGCCGGGTTCTCGGCCCTGGTGTGGCTCTCCCTCAACGCGTTTGGTCTGGTCAGCTCGTCGGGGGTCACCAAGGCGGTCACCGCAGCCGCCCTGGGGCTCTGCGTCCTCGCCGCAGTGGGGATCGGCATCACCCTGCGCCGGGTGGCACCCCCGGTCGGCGACCTGATCCGCGCCGCCCGCCAGGTCGAGGACGGCGATTACTCGGCCAGGGTCCCGATCCGGGGTCCCGGAGAGGTGCGCTCCCTCGCCCGAGCCTTCAACGCGATGAGCGCCCGGCTCGAGTCGGACGAGACGCGGCGCCGATCTGTGCTCGCCGACATCACCCACGAGCTGCGCACCCCACTCACCGTCATCCGCAGCCAGGCGGAGGCGATCGCCGACGGAGTGAACCCACCGGACGAGGAGCACATCGCCCCGATCGTCGCCGCCACGCGGGCGCTCGAGTCGCTGGCGGACGACCTTCGCACCCTCTCTCTCTCCGAAGCGGGAGCGCTCCATCCCGACCGGGAGCCGGTGGACGTCGAGCTTCTCGCCAACGAGACCATCGAGGCGTTCCGCGCCGAGGCCGCGACCGCCGGGGTGCGACTGGATTGCAGTCTGGCTCCGGACCTTCCCGTGCTGAGCGCGGATCCCGCCCAGCTCCGCCGCGTCCTCGGCAACCTGATCGCCAACGCACTCGCCCACACCGCGAAGGGCGGGACGGTGCGGGTGGAGGCGAGCCCGGCCGCGAGCGGAGTGCGGATCACGGTTCGGGACGACGGTGAGGGAATCCCCCCGGAGCTCCTGCCCCGGGTTTTCGAGAGGTTCGTCAAGGGTGCGTCCTCGACCGGCTCCGGGCTGGGGCTGGCCATCGTCCGGGATCTGGTGGAGGCCCACGGGGGGACGGTCGCCGCGGAGAGCACCCCGGGCCAGGGCACCGCGATCCAGGTCAGCCTGCCGGTCTGATCCCGGCCCCCGTCAGCGCCGCGAGGACCTCGCCCTCCCCCATCGAACCGGGCACGAGCCGCTCCCGGGCCATCCGGTTGGCGAGGCGTTGGAGGAGGTCGTTGGCCGGCGCCGGCACCCCGTGGAGGCGGCCCAGCAGCACGATCTCCCCGTTGAGGTAGTCGGCCTCGATGCTCCCGGCTGCGCGCGCCAGGCTCTGCCACGAGGAGCCCCCAATCCGTCGCTTGCCGTCGATGGGGCGGATCGAGATGAGGTCGCCGCGGCGGGCCGCGTCCTCCGCCCGCGAGGCGTGGGCGATGCCGGCGGCGCTGAGCACGGCCTCGCCCTCGCCGCGCACCACCTCCGCCAGCTCACCTCCGCCCGCCTGCGGACCGCAGACCGCCTCGATCGCGTTGCCAAGGTTGGAGAGCAGCTTCGCGTACTTCCAGCGCATGACATCCGGCACCGCTCGCGAGTCGAAGGTGGCGGCGCGCAGCGCTGCGGCGACCTCCTCGGCGACGGCGTCAACCCCAGCTGGGAACCGGCCGACATCCATGACGCCCGGGCAGGGGCACGAGTCGGCCTCGACCACCCCGGGAGCGAGGTGTGTGGCGGGGCAGATCACCCACATGCCGAGCGTGCTCTCGAACCTTCGGAGCGCCGCCCGCTCGTTGGCGACGCCATTCTGCGCACAGACGACCGCCACCGACGGCGGCGCGGCAGCGGTGAGGTCGTGGAGGGCGGCATCCGTGTCCTGCGACTTCACCGCGAGCAGCACCACGTCGTCATCCCGCCACCGGATCTCGCCGGCAGTCCCGGCGGCCGGCACGTGCACGGTGGTATCCCGCTCCGATGTGCGGAGGGTCAGGCCGCGCTCCCTGATGGCGGCGAGGTGCGCGCCGCGCGCGATGAGGGCCACCTCCAACCCGGCCCGGTCGAGAAGGGCCGCCATCACCCCACCGATCGCCCCGGCGCCGAAGACGACGTATCGTCGCGTCACGCAACGGAGGATACCAATCATCGGAGCCCCGAGCTTCCCAATCCGGGGCGGCGGAATCCGTCAACCGTCGCAGCCAGCCCATTCCGCCGCGCTTGGAGAGGTAGGCATATGATGGGCCGATGGCGACCGTCACCATGAATGCCCCCGATCACCGCTCAGTTCTGCGACACGCAGTGCTGATGCGCAGGCGCGCAGCGGGCACGCCGTGAGCCGAAGCCCATCGCCGGCGTGAGCAGCCGCCGCGTGTCAGGTATCCGGATCGCCTTCGTCTCGTCCTCGGTCCCTCGGCGGTGCGGCATCGCCACGTTCACCGCCGACCTGGTGGCCGCCGTGCGGACCGCCGATCCGACGGCCATCTGCCGCCTCGCCGCCATCGACGAGCCAGCGGTGCTGCGCCAGTACGCTTCCGAGGTTCGCTGGCGGATCCGGCAGGGTGACCCGGATAGCTATCGCGCCGCTGCCCGCGCCATCAACGGCTCGAATGCCGACGTGGTCAACGTGCAGCACGAATTCGGCCTCTACGGGCGATGGTCCGAGCCGGTGTTCGCCAACGGCCGCTGGAGCGACTCCGTCTACGAGGACTACTTCCGCGGCTTCCTGGAGGAGCTGCGCAAGCCGGTGGTGACCACCATGCACACCGTCCTCCCCCGGCCCTCACCATCGATACGCGAGACGGTGCGCGGCATCTCCGAGCTGAGTGACGAGATCGTGGTCATGGCCTCCACCGCGGTCGGGCTGCTGGCCAACGACTACGGGCTCGCCACGCCGCCGCGGGTCATCCCCCACGGGATGCCGGTCATCGACCCTCACGGCCGGAACAACTTCAAGCGCAAGCTCGGCGTGCAGGGACGCACGATCATCTCCACGTTCGGCCTGGTCGACCCCCGCAAGGGGCTCCAGTACATGATCCAGGCGATGCCGGCGGTGGTCGCCCGCTATCCCGATGCCCTCTATCTCATCGCCGGGCAGACGCATCCCGACCTGCTCCGGATGCAGGGAGAGGAATACCGGAACTCCCTGGTCGCCGAGACCCGTGCGCTGCGCATGGACCACCACGTCGCCTTCATCGACAACTACATGAGCCAGCGCGACATCATCGACCTGCTCCTCGCCACGGACGTCTACGTCACCCCGTATCTGGATCCCAACCAGATCACGAGTGGAACGCTCTCGTACGCGCTGGGGGCCGGTAAGGCCGTGGTCTCCACCCGCTACATGCACGCGTCCGAGGCGCTCGACGACGGCCGCGGTGTCCTGGTCGACTTTCGCGACCCCAGCGGCCTCGGCAGGGCGGTCATCGCCATCCTGGGCGATCCGGCGGCGAAGGCTGCTCTCGAGCAGGCGGCGTTCGCCTATGCCCGCGACGCGACGTGGCCGCAGTCGGCGCGCACGTTCCTCGACATCATGGGCGCGCTGAGGGACTCCGGTCCGAGATCCCGCGGCACCATCCGCCTGCCTCAAGGCCTTTACGACATCGGGCGGCGTCTGACCGAGAATCCCCTCCTCACCGCCGCCGATGTGCGTCCGTCGAGCCCCGGCCTGGAGGTCGTCTCGGTCTCCAATGCCGCCGCCGCCCTGGTCGACGGGGAGGTGGTCCTCCTGCTCCGGGTCGGCGAACGACCCCAGAGTGGCGTGCAACCGCCACCAGATGCGCTCACCCTCGATCTGAGCGGGCCCGAGCCGAAGCTCCAGCCGCTCCGCCCGGGCCTAACCGCGGACCAGGTCGTCGGCATGGCATTTCTCGACACCCAGAGAGCAGTGCCCGGCGTGGTCGAGGTCTTCCTTCCCCGCGACCTCCCCGGCCTCGACCTCAGTGATCCGCGGAGCATCCGTTATCGCAATCTCACCGGCGGGTTCACGGCCGCCGCAGACGACGTCAGCGATCTGCTGACGCAGATGTCGCACCTGCGCGTGGCCCGCAGCCGCGACGGCATCCATTTCACCGTCGACGACGCGCCCTCGGTGATGCCGGCGAACCGGATGGAGGAGTACGGCTGCGAGGATCCGAGGGCCGCGTTGATCGACGGGCTCTGGCACGTCACCTACGTGTCGGTGAGCCGCCTCGGCATCAGCACCAGCCGGCTCACCACCAGCGACTTCCGCTCTTTCGAGCGTCACGGCCTGATGTTCCTCCCCGATCAGAAGGACGTGGTGCTCTTCCCCGGACGGGTCGGCGGCCGCTACGCCGCCCTCACCCGCCCGATGCCGCAGTCCTTCGGCCGCGTTCTCGGGGTGTGGATCGCCTTCTCCGACGACCTCGTCCACTGGGGTGGCCACGCCCCCCTCGCACTGCCCCGACAGGGGATGTGGGACGGTCTCCGGACCGGTGCGGGTACGACCCCCTTCCGGGTTCCCCAGGGCTGGTTGGAGATCTACCACGGGGTCGACCGCAGCACCCGTTACGCGCTGGGCGCCATCCTCTTGGACGCCGATGACCCCAGCCGGGTCATCGCCCGCTCACCCGAGCCGATCCTGGTGCCGACAGCGCCGTACGAACGCAAGGGGCTGTACGACGATGTCGTCTTCACCTGCGGCCACGTCAACCTCGACGCCGAGGGTCGGGAGATCCGCGTCTACTACGGCGCTGCCGACAGCCGCCTGGCGGCCGCGGACTTCACCGTGGGCGAGATCCTCGACCAGATGCGACCGTGCTGAGGCAGATCGCGCGGCTCGCCCGGCCCGTCCCCTTCGCCGGGCCCGCCGCGCTCGCCATCGCCGTGTACTCGGACGCACTCAACCAGCCGCTCCACGCCGAGCAGGCGGGCTACGAAGGGGTCGCCTGCGTGGACGACGCCGCCCGCGCACTCGAGCTCTACTGCGATCTCTGGAAGGCGAGCGCGGCGCCCTGGGCGCGGCGATGGTGTGAGGGACTGCTCGACTTCGTCCTCGCCATGCAGGGCGCCGACGGGCGCTGGCTCAACTTCATCCTCGATTGGGAGGGTGCTCCCAACCATCAGGCCCGGACGTCGGTTGCCGGTGGCGGCTTCTGGCAGGCGCGCGCGCTGCTGGCGGTGGCTCGCGCCGGGCAGGTCTTCGACGACAACGCCCGGATCGAGGATTCTCTGAACCGTGGCCTGCCGCACGTCATCGAGGCCACCGACGTACCGTCCGATGTGAGGGCGCTCCACATCAGGACGGCGCTCACCCTGCTGGAGGGCGGCGACCACCCGGGGTTGATCGACGAGGTCGCGCTGTGGAGCGACGAGGTGGCCGCCTGCCGCGACGGTGACCGGCTCATGAACTCCCCCGATGAGCGCGGGGTGCCCCATCTCTGGGGGCACATCCAGGAGGGGGTGCTCGCCGATGCCGGGGTGCGGCTGGGTAGGCCGGATCTGGTCACCACCGCCTGCCGCAGCGCCGACCTGGTGTTCCGGACCGTGGTCATGTCCGGCTTTGACCTGGAGCAGACCCAAGCGTACGACGTGGCGTCGGCCGTCTACGTGCTCACCCGGGTCGCAGCGGTCACGGGGACGCCCGCCTACGCCGCGCTCGCCGGCATGGCGCGTTCATGGTTTGACCGCCGCAACGCCGCCGGCCAGCCCGTTTACGATCGTCGCGCCGGACGCGTCAGCGACGGCGTGGATGGCCGGCAGGTCAGCGACAACTCGGGGGCCGAGGCGAACATCCTGGGGGCCCAGGCGCTCTTCGAGGACACCGTCAAGCTGGCCAAGCGCCTCTCGGCTCGCGAGGCACTGCCGGCGCCTGCCGGCTGACCCCGGCCCCACCTCCACCAGGGCCGAGGCGACCTGGGAAGGCAGGTCCAGTGGCCCTACAGATGCCGCCACTTGTCATGACTATTCGGATGCCCTAAGGTCACTTTGTCCTGGGACTTTCGTCCCGGGTTCTTCATGAAGGGGGTCCCCGTTCCCATGTCTCATCGGATCACTCTGCGATCGCTGCTCACGGGGCTGATCGCGGTCGCCGCCCTCGCCGCCTGTGGCACCTCCACCTCGACGTCGTCGTCCTCAGGAACGTCCAGCTCCAGCGCGGCGGTGGCGGCAGGGTCCAGCTCCGCGGCGAACTCGAGCAGTGCCGCGGCCGCCAGCGCCGGCCAGTGCCCCTCCGCCTCGACGGTCGGCGGCGACCTCGGCGTGACCGCCGCAGCCCCCACCACCATTGACGAGTCGGGCAGCCTGCCCTCGGGCGCGAGCGGCTTCGGGTGCTCGTACCTGGTTGGGGAATCGGTGATCATCGTCGTCAAGGCCACCAACGTCCCCTCCAACTACTTCTCCACCGAGGAGTCGTCGCAGCAGGCGACCGACACGGCAGCGGGGCTCACCATCAACTTCCAGCCCATCTCGGGCTTGGGAAGCGAGGCGGCCTCGTACACCTACTCGGCCTCCGGCATCACCGCGACGGGCGTGATCGCCCAACAGGGGAGCACCGTGGCCGGCGTCTTCACCAGCATGGTCAGCGGCACGACCGTCAGCCAGTGCGAGAACCTGGTCAAGCAGCCCCTCTGAGCTGACCTGCACGCAGTGGGTGAGGCGCGCGCCGGCACGCGGCGCGCGCCTCATCGCGTCTCCGGGCTCCTCCACGGCAGGGCGGCGAGGACCAGCAGCACCCCCGCCCCAGCGGCCCGGGCCCCGGCCCGGGGTGGAGCGCCGAAGGCCCGACTCAGGGGGTGTCACTTGTCATGACAGGCGGGGTACCCTATCGTCATATTGTCCTGGTTGTCCTGGGACTTTCGTCCTGGGTCCTTTAGGAAGGGGGGTTTCATACCCATGTCCCACCGGATCACTCTCCCATCGCTCTTCACGGGGCTGATCGCCGTCGCAGCGCTCGCCGCCTGCGGCTCCTCCTCGACATCGTCGTCCTCCGCGGCGTCGTCCAGCTCCAGCGCGGCGACCGCGGCTGGATCGACAGCGCCGACCTCCGCGCCCGCGACGAGCGCCGCCGCGATCAGCACCGGCTCCTGCCCCTCGGCCTCCACGGTCGGGGGCGCGCTGGGTGTGACCCTCCCGACTCCCACCGTCGTCACCCCAGCCGCCGGGGCCACTCCCCTCCCGGGCGGCGCGGCGGGCATCGCATGTTCGTACATTTCGACGAGCCCCACCGTGGTGGTCATCATCGCCCTGGCGAGCGGTCTGCCCTCCGGTTACCTCGCGACCGAGGAGCAGAAGCAGGTGGCGAGCTTGCAGGCGAACAACATCAACATCAACTTCACCCCCATCTCCGGAGTCGGGGACGAGGCGGCCTCGTACCAGTACACTGCCAACGCCGTGACGGTGGAGGGCGTGCTGGCGGGACAAGGCGGCAACTTCGTGGGCGTCTTCACCGAGGGCACCTCGGCATCTCTCAGCCAGATCGAGAGCCTGGTCAAGCAGCTGCTCTGAGCTGACCTCAGCAGCCACTGGGTGAGGCGCGCGCCGGCAGCCGGCGCGCGCCTCATCGCGCCTGAGGGCCCCTCGAGGGCAGGAACGCCAGCACCACCAGCACGCCGGCTCCGGTGACCCCGATGGCGGCGTTCAGGGCCGCCCGGGTGCCCATCTCGAAGCTGCTCCGGGCCACCGCGGCCAGCCCCGCTCCTAGCGGTCCGCCCACCTCCCGGGCGACGGCCAGCGCCCCACCGAGCGAGCCGAGGATCGCCTGGGCTGCCACAGCCGGCACGTGCCGCCCGGCGAGCAGGGGATTCATGGCGCTCTGGTAGCGGGTCGAGAGCACGCTGCCGATCACGGCGACGCCGAGGGCTCCACCGACCTGGAGAGCGGTGCTGTTGGCGGCTGATCCGACCCCCGCGTCCTCCTGCCCGAGGGCGCCCAGAACCGAATCGGTGGCGGCGGGGATGAGCAGTCCCGCTCCCAGCCCGATCAGGAGCATCCCGGGAAGGGCGAGCAGGTAGGTGACGGTGGGGGTGGCGATCGCGGCGTTCTCGGCCAGGCCGGCGGTGATCAGCAGCAGCCCGGCAGCGACGATGAGCTTGCTGCCGACCCGCCGGACCAGCCGGGAGGACGTCAGCGCTGCGAGGGCCAGCAATGCGGCGAGGGGCAGGATGCGCAGCCCGGCGCCGAGCGGCGAGTAGCCGAGGAAGAACTGGAGGAATTGAGTCTGGAGAAAGAGGCCGCCCAGCAGGGCGAAGACACCCAGCCCCGACGCCGACAGGGCGATGCTGAAGCGCCGGGAGCGGAAATACCGGAGGGGGAGCATGGGGTGGTCCGAGCGCCACTCCCAGGCCACGAAAGCGGCGACGAGGGCGACGCCACCAACGAGCGCGGCGATCACCTCCGGCGACGTCCACCCCTGGACCGGGCCCTCGATGATGGCCCAGAGAATGCCGCCGAGGCCGCCGATCGACAGCAGAGCACCGGCCGGATCGGCACGCCGGGGGTTTGCGCTCCGCGACTCGGGGACCAGCAGCAGCGTCCCCACCAGGCCGGCGGCGACCACCGGGACGTTCACCAGGAAGACCGACCCCCACCAGAAGTGGGCTAGTAGCAGCCCGCCTGCGACTGGCCCGATGGCGATCCCGAGCCCGATCGTCCCCGCCCACATGCCGACCGCCCGGGCACGCTCGGCGGGGTCGCGGAACATGTCGTTGACGATCGAGAGGCCCGACGGGATGGTCATGGCCGCACCGGCCCCCATGAGCGCCCGCCAGACGATGAGAGGATCGACGCTCCCCGAGAAGGCGGCGCCGAGCGAGCCGCCTCCGAAGACGACCAGGCCGCAGAGGAAGAGCCTTTTGCGCCCGAAGCGGTCGGCCAGGCTGCCGGCGACGAGCAGCAGGCCCCCGAACACCATCGAGTAAGCGTCGACGATCCACTGGAGCTGGTCGGTGGTGGCCTGCAGCTTCTCCACCAAGGTGGGAAGGGCCACGTTCAGGATGGTGTTGTCGAGGTTGACCATCAGCACGGCGACACAGAGGACCGTGAGCGCCGCCCACGGGCTGCGCCGACCCGCCGGGGGCGGGGCGGCGGTGCTGGACGCGGGCTGGGGCCGGATGGACGCGGATGCTGAATGTCTGTTCAATTCAGGATACGACTATATCAGGTGATAATCGGCAGGGCAAGTCTTTATACGGTAGAATTGGACCGTGAGCATGCGCTCCCCCACCGTGCAGGACTCCGACCTGAGCGCGCGGGCAAAGATCCGCGAGGCCGCGCTCCGCCTGTTCGGTACCTCCGGTTTCGGGGTGTCGCTCCGGACCATCGCCCAGGCCGCCCGGGTCTCCCCCGGCCTGGTCATCCACCACTTCGGGTCCAAGGACGGCCTGCGCGCGGCCGTCGACGAGTCGGTGCTGTCCGTCTTCCTCGAACGGTTCGACAGCCTTCCCAAGGACCTCCCTGCGGACCTTCTGTCGCGGGCGATGGCCAACATCTTCTCCGACGTCCTGGGGCCGAGCCCCGACATCCGGCAGTACCTGCGCCGCTGCCTCCTCGACGAGACCCCGGCGGGGACGACGATCTTCGACGAGATGGTGGTGGCGACGCGGCGCGGGCTCGAGCTGCTGGAGCGCCGCGGGGGCATCCGGAGCGACGCCGACCCCGAATGGCGCCCCTTTCAGGTCCTCTCGGTCGTCCTCGGTCCGCTTCTGATGGAGCCGGTGATGCAGCGCAACATCGGTGAACCCGCCTACGCCCCGGACGTCGTGCGCAGGCGGACTTCGGCCAACCTCGACTTCCTGTCGCGCGGGCTCTTCACCCGAGCCGCGGATACGCGCGCCGAGCCCATGCCGTAGCAGACGTCAGACGGGAGGGAACCACGTGGCACTGCACCATCACGAGCCCGGCGACCAGGAACTGGACGTCAACCCGCTCTACGCGAGCAGCGCTGCCCGCTCCGGGGTGCCCAAGCTGCGCATCCCCAGGGAGCCGATGGACGCGGAGGTCGCATACCAGATCGTCCACGACGAGCTGATGCTGGACGGCAACGCCCGGCTCAACCTGGCGACCTTCGTGACCACGTGGATGGAGCCGCAGGCTGCACGCCTGATGGCGGAGGCCGCGGACAAGAACATCATCGACAAGGACGAATATCCCCAGACCGCCGAGATCGAGCGCCGCTGCATTCACATCCTGGCCGACCTCTGGCACGCGCAACCCCACCAGACCGCGGTCGGCTGCTCCACCACCGGATCGAGCGAGGCGGCGATGCTCGCCGGGATGGCACTCAAGAGGCGCTGGCGGGAGGCCCGCCGCGCGGCCGGCGCCTCCTCCGACCGGCCCAACATGGTGATGGGCATCAACGTCCAGGTCTGCTGGGAGAAGTTCTGCCGCTACTGGGACGTGGAGCCGCGCTACGTACCCATGGAGGGTGAGCGGCGCCACCTCACCGGCGAGGAGGCCGTCAAGCTCTGCGACGAGAACACCATCGGTGTCATCGCCGTGCTGGGTTCCACCCAGGACGGCAGCTACGAGCCGGTCGCCGAGATCGCCGCGGCGCTCGACCGGCTGCACGAGGGGGGCGGGCCGGACATCCCGGTGCACGTCGACGCCGCCTCGGGCGGATTCGTGGCGCCCTTCGTGCAGCCGGGGCTGGAATGGGACTTCCGCCTCCCCCGGGTGGCGTCGATCAACGCCTCCGGGCACAAGTACGGTCTCGTCTACCCCGGGGTGGGCTGGGTGATCTGGCGCGACCACACGGCCCTCCCCGAGGATCTCATCTTCCGGGTCAACTACCTGGGCGGCAGCATGCCCACCTTCGCGCTCAACTTCTCGCGGCCGGGCGCACAGGTGATCGCCCAGTACTACAACCTCATCCGGCTCGGCTTCGAGGGCTACCGGCGAGTGCAGCAGGCAGCGCTGGACATGGCTCAGTACATCGCCGCGGCGGTCGCACGGATCGGTCCCTTCCGTCTGCTCACCGATGGGACCGAACTTCCCGTCTTCGCCTTTGAGCTCAAGCCGGAGGTGGAGCGCTACTCGGTGTTCGACGTCTCCGACGGCCTGCGCAAGCGCGGCTGGCAGGTGCCCGCCTACAGCTTCCCCGCCAACCTCGAAGCCACCACCGTGCTGCGCGTGGTCGTGCGCAACGGGATGTCGCGTGACCTGGCCGACCTGCTGATCGCCGACCTCCGACGCGAGGTCGCCCAGCTCGACAAGCTCAGCTCACGCCTTCCGCAGCATCCCGACCGCGCCCATTTTCATCACTGAGACCGCGTGTGATGCCCGACGGCGGGTGATCAGCTCGCGGGCAGGCCCAGGTCGGCTCGCACGACATCGCCCGCCGCGATCGCGGCGAGACCATCCGCTATGCCCTTGGTATCCCACGCGGACACGGTGCTCGAGGTCTGCGAGCTGAGCGCGTTCAGGTCCGCGATGACGGTGTTGTCATCGGTCACCAGGATGGCGATGTCGGTCTTCGCCTTGGCGGTCGCACCGATGCCCACTATCGTGTTGTCGAAGGTCGTGAGCACGCTGACGTACGCCGACGCCTGCGAGGTGAGCGGCAGTGGGTTGTCACCCGCGGCTGTGAGGTCGGCCTTCCACGTCTTGTACGCCGTGTCCACGGGACCTGTTGCCGACAGAAACGCATGGGCAACCTGGGCCGTCGATGCCGGAGTGGCGCTCGACGCCGCGGAGGCCGCCGAGCTCGAGGAGGACGAGTTCGTGGAGCCGCCGCAGCCGACCGCAAGGACCGCCAGGACCGTCGATCCCAGCACCGTGATGTAGCTCGCCTTCATCTCCCGCCTCCGCGACGTTTCCCTATGGCATCACGTCAGAGTGGCGCCCCTCGCCCCCTCGTTGGCGCCAAATGGTACCCCGTCCCCAGCGCACTCCGCCAGCCCCCGGAGGGCGCCGGCCGAGCATCGGAACGCGACCGCCCCACGCCGCCGCTGCCTGCCCTCCCCGGCTCTCCGCCCCCGACCCTGGTAGTGTCCGATGCCTGTGGGCATCACCCTGCCGATCGCGCTCTTCTTCGGAATCCTCCAGGGCGCCAGCGAACTGTTCCCCGTCTCCTCGCTCGGCCACGCCGTGGTGGTGCCGCCGCTGCTCGGCATCGGCGTCCGGGAGAGCGACTCCAACTTTCTCCCCTTCCTGGTGCTGCTCCACATCGGAACCGCCACCGCCCTGATCGCCCTCTACTGGCGGCAGTGGGGCCGGATCGTGGCCGGGTTTGTCCGCAGCGCGGTCACCGGCAAGGTGAGGGGCGGGGACGATCGCCTGGCCTGGCTGCTCGTGGTCGGCACCATCCCCGCGGGACTGGTCGGGTTCATCTTCCAGAAGCCGCTCCAGGCCAACTTCGGCAATCCGCGGCTCGCCGCGGGGCTGCTGATCGTCAACGGCGGCATGCTGCTCGGAGCGGAGATGCTCCGGCGGCGCACCGAGCGTCGGGCCGGGATCGCCCAGCGCGACCCGGAGGCAGAGGCGAAGCAGTTCCGCAGCATCGAGGAGATGGGCTTTGGCCACGCGGCGCTGATCGGCGCCTGCCAGATCGTCGCCCTCTTCCCGGGCATGTCGCGCTCGGGATCGACCATGGCCGGCGGCCTGATCGCCGGGCTTCGCCATGAGGAGGCGGTCCGGTTCTCCTTCCTCCTCGCCACCCCCATCATCCTGGCCGCCGGGCTCCTGGAGGTCCCGTCGCTCGGCGGCACCGCCAACTTCGGGCCCATGCTCGTGGGCGGGGTGGCGGCGGGCCTCACCGCCTACGCCAGCGCCCGCTTCCTTGTCCGATACTTCCGGGTCGGCCGCCTCGACCCATACGCGTACTACTGCGCCGGGCTGGGATTGCTCGGCCTCGTCCTGATCCACTAGCACCCACGGGGAGACCATCTCGATGCCCGAAACCGGCCACACCCGCAACCGCACCCTCGCCGCGATACTGATCGCGATCGCCGTCATCTGCCTTGCGCTGGCGATCTTCTACTTCACCCAGAAGACCACCTTCCTGGCCGGCTCCCCGGCCAAGATTCAGATCAAGCACGGGCTGCTCTTCGCCGTCCTCGCGGTCGTCTCGGCGGTCGGCGCCAACATCCTCTGGCGCCGCAACAGCTGAGGCGGCGCCCGGCGTCCAGACCCGCCCGGACGCCAAGATGTGCGCCGTGAAGCGCACCACCTCCCTCTCCGGCCAACTCTCCGAGGCCGTGGGACTGCTGCGCGGACGCCTGGAGGGCCCCCTGCTCCATGCGGTCAAGACCGCGGTCGCCTCCGGATTCTCCTGGTTCGTGGCCGCCAACCTGCTCGGCAACCAGATCCCCGTCTTTGCCCCGCTCGCGGCGGTGCTCACCGTCCAGGTGACCATCTGGCAGTCGGTCTCCCGCGGGTTGCAGCGGGTCGCCGGCGTGGTGGTGGGAGTGCTGGTGGCGAGCGCCTTCGCCCACGTGGCCGGCATCCACGCCTGGTCGATCGCGGTGGTGATCTTCGTCTCGCTGCTGTTGGGCCGGGCGATGCGTCTGGGCACCCAGGGGGCGATCCAGGTCCCCATCAGCGCGCTGCTGGTGCTGGTGCTCGGCGCGACCACCGGCGGGTACGGGCTCGACCGGGTGGTCGACACGGCGATCGGTGCCGCCTGCGGCATCCTGGTGAACCTGGCCGTCTTTCCCCGGATCCACCTGAGCGAGGCCAACGCAAGGGTCCGGTCCCTCGCCGAGGGCCTGGGGGCGCTGGTGCGGGGCGTCGCCGCCTGGGTGGAGCGGGCCGAGGCCGCTCCGGCCACGCCGCCCGAGGACCCCGACGCGCTCCTCGGCGCCGCCCGCCTGCTGAGCGACCGGGTCACTGCAGCCGCCCGGGCCGTCAGCAACGCGGAGGAATCCTGGCGCTGGCATCCCGCGGGACGGCGGCAGCGCCAGGCGGTCGAGAACCTGCATGCGGCGGTCCCCGTGCTGGAGATGATCGAACGGCAGGTGCGCGGCATCGCCCGGACGGCCGCCGAGGCCGGGCCGAGCTGGGATCTCCCCGCACCCGCCGCGGCGGCGCTCGCCCGGCTGCTGATCCACGTCGCGTCTGAGCTGGAGGGCTGGTGGCCGCCCGACCAGGTCGGTGGCGAGACCGGAGCGGCCACCCCGCGAGGAGAGCTGCTCAGCGCCGATCAGGACGGCCTTTACGAGTCCGTTCTCGAGGCCCTCCGCGGCTCCGGGCCCAACCCCCATGCGGCGGCTGCCGCCGCGGCCATCGCGGTGGACGCTCGTCGCATCCGCGAGGAGCTGAGCGCGACGCCGACGTCCCCGCTGGCGACGCCCGGCTGGCGATCCCTCTTCGATCAAGCGACCCGCTGACCGCTGGCACGTTGACGTCTCGGGGCTTGCATCTGGAGCTATCGCGATATATCGTTGGCATATCGCCACCCCTCTCACCCGAGGCCACCTAGCTATGAACGACACCACCGCCGCAGATTGGTTCTCCCAGTTCGGGGGTGAGCCCTGGGCGCGCGCCGCCCGCCGCTTCGCGGCCGTGGCGCGCGGCCACTCCGACTTCGACGCCACGTCCGAGGAGGTCCCGCCGCCCTTCGCCTGGGGCCGCCGCCGCGGCGGCTTCGGTGGACCCCGCGGTCCCCGCTCTCCCCTCTTCAACAGCTTCTTCGGCCCGGGCCCGGGCCGGGGCCCGCGGGCGCGCCGCGGCGACGTGCGCGCCGCCATCCTGGCGCTGCTGCGGGAGCAGCCGCGCAACGGCTACCAGATCATCCAGGAGATCGAGAGGCGCAGCGGCGGGCTCTGGCGGCCGAGCGCCGGCTCGGTCTATCCCGCCCTCCAACTGCTCGAGGACGAGGGCCTGATCGAGGGCGTGCAGGATGGCGGCCGGCGGGAGCTGCGGCTCACCGAGGCCGGGCGCAAGTACGCTGACGAACACCCCGACGAGTTGGCGGCGCCGTGGGCCACCGTCGCCGACTCCCTCGACCAGGAGGCGCGGTCGCTCTTCGAGATCGTGGCCGCTGTCGGCGCCGCCACCGTCCAGGTCGGTCAGGCCGGCAGCGAGGCCCAGATTGCCAAGGCCCGCCAGCTCCTCTCCGAGACCCGCAAGGCGCTCTACCGGATCCTGGCCGAGGAGGATGCCCCAGAGCCCGGGGCCGGGGCCTGAGCCCCGGCTCACCTCATCGCCGGATCGCCCGAGCGGGACGGCCCGCTCCTCCGCAAGCGCTCGACCGGACGGGTGAGCTGCGGGCTCGGTTCCGCCGGCCCCGGTGCAGCGGCACTAGGCAAGTTTCGGCCACCTGCATCTCGTGGATCGGCGGAGGGGGGGCCAGCATGAGAGGCGTGATAAAAGCGTTCCGGGCACTTGGAGCGATCGTGGCGGGAGTGGTGGCACTTGGTGCCTCACAGGCGCTGGCCGCCGGCCTCACCGCCTCCGGGCAGAGCCTGGGCAGCGGGCAGCAGGTCGTCTCGGCCTGCACCTCCGACACCCTGCAGGTGGGCTTCACCACCGCCTACTCCCCGTCCGTCGGCACCGGCGGCTACGCCGTCACCGACGTGACCCTCAGCGACACCGCCCCGACCCCCGACCTCACAGCCTGCGTCGGGAAGACCTACCGCGTGACCCTGCTCGGGACCGGCGGCACCTCCCTCGGCGAGGTCACCTCCGTCGTACCGAGCGGCGCGACCAGCTTCTCCCCCGCCACCGGCTTCGCCTCCCCTCCGGCCGCCTCGGCCGTGACCGGGGTCGCCCTGATGCTGGGCTCCGGGGGCTGACCCGCCCGGTCTGGGCCCCCATCCTCTGGGTCGCTGCCGCCCGTCATGATCGGATCGAACGCGACCAACGCAACGCAGATCTGAGAACGCTTTCACCGGTGCGTGACCGTTGTTACCCTCATGGTGGACGGGTGACACCGTCGACGCGAGCCTACGACGCGCCAAACGGGGCTGGTAGTGCAGACGCACTATGGCGTCGTAAGGCACCTGGCCCCGAGAGGGCGGCGCACCCGACAAGTTCATACCCTGCGGCTCGCAGGCACCACGGAGCGAGGATCGACATGAAGCGCATCATCGGAGCAGCCGTCGCTGGCGTTGTTGCCTTCAGCGGCATCTACGCATTGGCGGCGAGCCTGAGCGTGACCAGCAACACCCTCGGAGCGGGGTCGGCGGTGGTTTCCTCCTGCACCGCGGACAGTCTCGTGGTGTCCTACGGGACCCCGACCTACTCGTCCTCCATTCCCGGCTACACCATCGCCAGCGTGGTCATCAAGGACACCCAGGCCACGCCGACCTGGGCAGCGTGCAACACCCTCCTCTACCGGGTCACCCTCACGGGCATCGCCGGTGACGAGGCCACCGGCACGCTGAGTGGCCTCGTGAACACGACCAACACCACCTACACCGTCACCCTCCCCTCGGTGGCCAACGCCAGCTTGATCACCGGGGTCTCGGTCGTCATCGGCGGCTGATAGCCCTCACCCATCGCCCTTGACGGGCCCCGCGGTCCAGTGAGCCGCGGGGCCCGATCTCTGTCCACTCGCGGAACGGCCGGGCAGCCCCATTCCCCGGACCGGATGGCGGCTGCCGTTTCCGACGTCCGGGTGATCGAGCTGTGACCGATGTGATTGGAGTGCTGACCGTGTAACGGCCGCAAAGCGGGCCGTTGACGTCCCGGACGGGCCAAATGGTGCAGATGCACTATGAGCGGGTGGCCCACGTGAGCCAGTGGCGCAGGCGTACCAGCCTCAGATCATCCGCCCAAAACCTCACCAACACCGGAGCGAATCAGCCATGAAGCGAGTTATCGGAGCCATCGCCGCAGGGGTTGTCGCCTTCAGCGGCATCTACGCCCTGGCCGCCAGCCTCAGCGTCACCAGCAACACACTCGGCGCGGGGTCTGTGGCCGTGGCGTCGTGCCAGGCCACTGCCATCAACGTCACCTACACGCCGCTCGCCTACACGAGCGGGACCGGCTACACCACGACCAGCGTGACCGTGACCGGGCTGGCCAGCACCTGCAACAGCGTCCCCTACCGGATCACCCTCTATCAGACCGGCGGCGGCTCCCTCGTTGAGGCCACCGGCACCACGCCGTCCAGCGGCACGTCCTTCACCACCTCCGCCTTCAGCGCGGTGAACGCCAACCTCATCACCGGCGTGGCGGTCGTCCTGGGCGGCTGATAACCTCGCTTCGCTCCGCCGGCGGGTCCTGTGGTCTATCAGCCACAGGGCCCGCCGGCCATTTCCCGGAGTGATCAGAGATGCGTAGACGCCAGATCCTGGTTCGGTTCCTGGCCACCGCCGCGATGGTGGCCGCAGGGACTGCCGTCGTCGGCCGGGCCGCGAACCTGGGCGTCTCCAGCCACACGCTCGGCGCCGTCTCGGCGGCCCTCCCCACTTGTAACCTCGGCTCGATAACGGTGGGCACGACCGGGAGCCCCATCACCAGGGTGACCGTGACCCTCACCTCCTGCACCGGGGCCGTCGTCGGCAACGTCGTCTACGTCACGCTCCACGACACCACGATCGCCACCGGAAACTACCTCGGATACGGCACCTGCACCCTGCTGACCGGAGCGCACCCGAACTGCACCGTGAACCTGACGGGAAAGGTCCGCAACCAAGGGACGGACAGCTACACCCTGGAGGTCGTCGCCCAACCGGCCGCGCTCGGAACCACATCCACGAGCGCGAACCACCTGACGCTGACGGCCGAGTACCTCACGCTCCGAACGTGCACCCACACCGGCGTGCCGACCACCTGCTAGAGCATCCCAGGCTGGGACCAGGGAAAAGTGCCCGGCGAGGCGCCACCTCCGCCATGATCTTCCCGTGAAGCAGGCCGCCGCACCCCCCGTCCCCCGCACCCAGTTCGCCCCCCTTCACCAGCTGGCCCTGACCGGCGCCGCGCTGGCCGAGCTGGGCGCCGTCCTCGACCCCCTCCGGCCGGTGGTGGGCCCCCGCCTTGACCGCCGTCTCGCGCACCGCGCCCCGTGCCCGGTCGAGGAGGCCGCCGGTGGGAAGGCACGCCCGAGAGCTCCGCATCCCCACGCGGTCGAGCCCGCCGACCCCGTCGCGGAGCCCCGCGCCGAGAAGACCGCCCAGCCCCTGGGCCGTAGCTTCCTCCAGAGCCTGAGCAGGCCGGTCAACATCGCCTTCTTGATCGTGCTCACCGTGCTGCTGACGGCCTGGTGGGTGGAGCTCCGCCCCACCGCCTTCCTGAACGGCCCGGCGACCTTCATCACGGTCAAGGGGGTGTCGATGCTCCCCACCCTCAAGACCGGCGATTTCGTGCTCGCCGAGGCTCAGCCGAGCTACAGGGTGGGCGACCTCGTCGTCTACCGCGTGCCCAAGGGCCAGATAGGGGCCGGCGACGACCTCATCCACCGGATCGTGCTGGGCAACGCGACCACAGGATTCACCCTGAAGGGTGACAACAATCCCGCCCCCGACCCCTGGACGGTGCCGCGGAGCGACGTGCTGGGGAAGGAGGCCGTCGTCATCCCCGGGTTCGGCAGCACCCTCTTGGTCCTGCGCAGCCCGCTCTTCGCGGGACTGGCGGCCGCCCTCATCGCCATGTGGGTGGTGCTCAGCCCGCCGGAGTGGCTGCGGGGGCGGAAGCCGGCCGCAGCAGCCGCAGAGACGACCCCGTCCGCCGGCCCGGCAGGCACGGGCGACAGCGCTGCCGGGCTCCCCCTGGTCGAGGAGCCCGTGGCGGCGGCCGCGGGCACGACCCCCGCACGCCGCCGGTCACGCACCCCGGCCAAGCCGGCCGTCCCGACCGCGCGTCCCGCAGCGCGAGCCCACGCGGGTGCGCGACCCCGGACGCCCCGCCGAGAGCCCTAGCCCCGCAGGCCGCCCTCGCCCGGGGGCGACGGGGGCGCGACGACGAGGGGCCGGATGCGCGCGCCGGGGAGCCGGCCCGGCAGGGCCACCAACGCCAGCAGGGCGGCCGCCGCGGCCACCAGGGCGCCGGTCAGGAAGGCCAGGTCCATGCCGCTGACAAAGGCTGCTCGCGCCCAGACGGCAAGCACCTCCCCGACCATCCCTCCCTCGCGGGCGGCGACGTCCAGCGCACCGCCGATCGACCCCAGGATGGTGCTCTCGACGCCGACCGGAAAGTGGGACGGAGCCAGGGCGGCGACCATCCGGCCCTGGTACCGCGTCGAGAACTGGCTGCCGATGACGGCGACGCCGAGCGCGCCGCCCACCTGCAGGAAGGCGTTGTTGGTGGCGGCGCCGATCCCGGTGTGGTCGGCGGGCAGCGACCCCATGACCGCCGCCGTGACAGACGGGATCACGAGGGCAACCCCGACGCCGAGCATGATCATGCCGGCGATCGTCCCGACGTAGGTGGTGGCCACGGTGGCGCCCGAGATCTCCCAGAGCCCCCCGGCGATCAGCAGCAGGCCCCCTCCCACCACCACCTTGGCGCCGAAAGCGCGATCCAGGAGGCTGGCGAAGGGGGCCACCAGGATGATCGAGCCCGCCGCGGGGAGCAGCCGGACGCCGGTCTGGAGGGCCGTGTACCCCAGGTCGAACTGGAGGAACTGGGTCAGCACGAAGAGCGCGCCGAAGAGCCCGAACATGACCATGCTCAGCGAGAGCACGGCCACCGAGAACTCCCGGTTGCGGAAGAAGCTGAGCCGGAGCATGGGCTGAGACGCGAAGCGCTCCCACACCGCGAAGCAGACCAGGACGGCCACGCCCGCGATGCCGGCGCCGATCACCGTGCGCGACGACCAGCCGTGCACCGGCGCGTCGATGATCGCCCAGAGCGCCAGGCCGAGCCCCGAGATCGAGAGCAACGCCCCCAGCAGGTCCGGCCGACCGGCCTTCGGGTTCTTCGAGTTGGGGATGAACGGGAAGGCCAGGGCCAGGGCCACCGCCCCGATGGGGACGTTGATCAGGAAGACCGAGCCCCAGCTGAAGTGCGCCAGCAGGAGGCCCCCGATGATCGGGCCCAGGGCGACCCCAGCTCCGGTGGTCGCCGCCCAGAGGCCGAATGCCCGCTGCCGCTCCCGCGGATCGGTGTACATGTTGGTGATGAGCGCCAGGGTCGAGGGCATGATCAGCGCCCCGCCCACTCCCATGCTCGCCCGGGCGGCGATCAGCATCCCGACGGACCCGGAGAAGGCGGCCCACGTCGAACAACCGGCAAAGACCACCAACCCGGCGATGAACGTCCACTTCCTGCCAAAGCGGTCCGCCACACTGCCCGACACCAGCAGCAGGCCGGCAAAGACCAGGACGTAGGCGTCGACGATCCACTGCAGGTTGGTCGAGGTAGCGCCGAGGTCGCGCACCAGCGTCGGCAGAGCGACGTTCAGGACGGTGTTGTCGAGGGTGACGATCAGGAGCGACAGGCAGAGGACACCCAGGGCCAGCCAGCGTCGCACCGGCCGGACTGGTGATGCCGCGGCGCCACTGCCTTGGATGTCATTCCCCCGCCCCGGAGCCTCCACCGCCCGGTTCGCAACGCTCACGTTCGCCATCCCTCATTAACGCATTCGGATTTGCGTTAGTGTACTGGCCTGATCGCGCTAACGCAAGGGTAGTAGCGATAAGTCAGGAATAACGCAAGGCGACTAGCGATAAGATGGCCACCATGGAGGTGCAGGCAGCGCGCCAACCGGTGCGCAGGACCGGCGGGAGGAGCGCCCGGGTGCGTACCGCGGTCATCGAGGCCACCCTGGCCGCCCTCCTCACCCGCGGCCTCGACGACATCTCGATCACCGAGATCGCCCAGCAAGCCGGGGTGCATCCCACGACCATCTACCGCCGGTGGGGCGGCCGGTCGAACCTGGCACTGGACGCGGTCCTGAGCGGGACCGAGGCGGAGATCCCGCCCCCGGACACGGGCTCCCTTCGCGGCGACCTACTCGCCGTCATCCGGGGGATCTTCCCCTTCCTCCGCACCCCCCTTGGGGAGCTGTTGGTGCGCCTCGCCCTGCGCCGCGACCTCCCCGAGTACGAAGCCGCGCGGGCCGGATACTGGGCCCAGCGGTTCCGGGCCGGTGCCGCTCTCTTCGAGCGGGCCAGGGCCCGCGGCGAGCTGCGCGCGGACGTGGACCCCGTCCTCGCCCTGGAGACGCTGGTCGGCCCGATGTACGTGCGCATGCTGATGACCGGAGAGCCCCTCGACGACGCCCTGCTGGTGCGCTGCGTGGACCTCGTCCTGGACGGCATCGCCGCGCCGCCGCGGTAGGGCGGCGGCCCCGACCTCCACCCCTACAATCCAGACATGGGCCGGGTGATCCACGTCCGCGTTCGCGGCCTGGACCCCCGGCGTCGGGACGCGGCGCAGGACCGCTTCGCCGAGCTGGTGCGGCGGCGCGATTGGCGCGACGGCCGCCCCTGGCTGGCGGACGCCCGCTCGCCGGACCTGCTCCCGCAGCTGTTCTTCGCCGACCAGAAGACGGCCAGCTCCCGCCAGGAGCCGGCCGCCGATCCGCTCTCGGCGGCGACCTTCGTCCGGGTCCTGGGCGACGAGACCGACGCGCTGGCGGTGCTCTTCATCTTCCGCGACCTCTCCGAGCGCTTCGCCCTCGCGGTCGAGCTGCGCGACCCCGACAACCCGATCGCCAAGCTGCGCCGGATCGAGCTGGAGGGGGGACTGCTGCCGGACGGCCGCGCCCTGGAGGCGATCCTGGTGCGGCGCCCCATCTTCAAGAAGCTCCGCGACGGCCGGCGCATCGAGCTCTTCCCTCCCCGCGCGCTGGCCTCCGCCTACGGGGCGCCCGAGGCGCGCGATCCGGACCACCGCGGCTGGAGCTTCCTGGTCGCCGGCATGCGCTGCGAGGCGTCCGACTTCTTCGAGGCCGAGGCCGAGGCGATGCGGATGCGCCGGGGGTTGGACAGCCTGGAGCAGGCGGGATGAGAGCGGTCGTCCAGCGTGTGCGCCACGCCCGCGTCCTGGTGGAATCGCGGGGCGAGGAGGCCCAGCCGGCCCCCGGCGATCGCCGGGGGGAGGGCGCCGAGCCGGGGATGTGGGTGACCGGTGCGATCGGCCCCGGCTTCTGCGTGCTGCTCTCGGTCGGCCCGGGTGACACGGAGGCCATCGCCGACCGCCTCGCCGAACGGGTCGCCCGGTTGCGCATCTGCGCGGACCCAGCGGGCAAGATGAACCTCGACCTCAATCAGGCCGGGGGCGGGGTGCTGGTGGTCAGCCAGTTCACCCTGCATGCGGACGCCTCGGGCGGCCACCGGCCGAGCTTCCTCGGGGCGGCCCCGCCCGACCTGGCCCGGCACCTCTGCGAGAGGTTTGGCTCGACGCTGGAGGGCCTCGGGCTGCCCGTCGCGTACGGGGAGTTCGGCGCCCTGATGCAGGTCGAGCTGGTCTACGACGGCCCGGTCACGCTCGTTCTCACCAGCGGGGAGGGGCCCTGGGCGGCCGACGCAGGGTAGGGTCACCAGGCGCGGTGAGACCGCGGGCGCGGGGTGCGGACGCGGGAGCCCGGCCGGGCCCTAGCGCCGCGGTCAGGTGGAGCGGCGCGTCCGAAGCACGGCGAGCTGCTCCGCCTCGCCCCCGCTGCCGGCGTAGCGAAGAAGTTCCGGCGGCCGACCCCCGGTCCCCGCGGGGCTCCGGAAGCGGGAGACCCGGAGGCGGAGGGCGGCCACCTCGGAGTCGCGGACCGGCTTGAGCACGCCGCCGTCGCGCAGCTCCTGGACCCGGCGACGGAAAGTGCGCTCGCTCCCCTCCGGGCCGCCGTGGAGGGCCACGTAGAGCCGGAGCAGGTCGTCGCCCGTGAAGACCTCGCCGAGCAGCCCGACGGCTCCCGCGACGTGCCGGGACTCGGAGCGCAGGTGCTCCAGAGCCGCCTTGAGGGCGGCGGAGTCGGGGGCGTCGAGCCGCAGGCCCCGCCCGGGCAGGCTCCAGACCGCGGGCCGGGCAACCTCTGCATAGGGGACGGTGGCGTAATACCACGCGGTCACCGCTCGGGAGCGGCCACCCGGGGCGTCGTCGAGGCCGACCAGGTGGAGGCGGCCTCCCCGCCCCTTGCGGCCTGCCTCGAGCCGCATCCCGGCCTCCTCCACAGCCCGCGCCCCGGCCGCCTCGAAGGTCTCCCGAGCGTCCAGCTCGGCCTTGGGAAGCCCCTGCCGGAGGGTGAGGACGTGGAGAGCCCGGTTGGGCGCCGTCTCGGGGCTCGGGTCAAAGCCGAAGACCGCCGCGGTCACCCCCAGGGACGCCTGCGCCTTGGCCATCACCGAAGAACCTCCGTCGTTTCGGGCGATGATGACACGAACTTGGGGCTACCGGAGCCTGTTGTGGCGGCTTCGTTGCGCGGGCGGCCCCGGCCGATCGGGGCGACCACGGCCGCGACGCTGGAGCGGGCGGCGGTGGGCGGAGCAGGACTCGAACCTGCGGCCTTCTCGGTGTAAGCGAGACGCGCTAACCAGCTGCGCCATCCGCCCCGGACCCCGACTCTACTGCCGCCGACGGAGCGAGGAGCGAGGAGCCGAAGGCTCAATCGCTCCGAGCGGAGGAGCCGGCAGTACGCGGAGCGACTACTGGGTGCGGCCGGTGGCCACCTCCCGAACCCCGCCCGTCTCATCTCCCACCAGCACGAGGTCGGCCATGCCCAGGAAGAGGCCGTGGCCGACCAGGCCGGGCACCGCGTCCAGCCGGCGGGCCAGACCCTCGGGGTCGGAGATCAGGTCGAAATGGCCGTCACCGAGGAGGTTGCCCGAGTCGCTGACCCGGGGCCTGCCCTCGGGATCCGCCCGCAGGGTGAAGAAGGCGCCACACGCCTCCAGGGCCGCCAGGGTGGCGTCCGCTCCGAAGCTAAGGATCTCGACAGGGACCGGCCCCCGGAGTTGGGCCACCATCTTGCTGGCGTCGGCGACCACCACGAACCGCCGGGCGGCGACGGCCACCAGCCGCTCCCGGACGTGAGCTCCTCCGCCCCCCTTGATGAGCCGGGACTCAGGATCGACTAGATCGGCGCCATCGACGGCGAGATCGAGGCCACGGCGGTCGAGCTCCACCAGCGCGATGCCGAGCTCTCCGGCGAGGCGAGCACTCGCCTCGGAGGTCGCGACCGCCTGGATGCGGAGCCCGGACCGCACGGCTTCCCCGGCCGCCAGGATGAACCAGTGGGCGGTGGAGCCGGTCCCGAGGCCGACCCGCATGCCGTCGCGCAGCAGCAGGGCGGCGGCCCGCCCCGCGGCCTCCTTGGAACGATCGGCACTCATGGTCGCTGTGGAGCCTAGCAGTCCGGGGTGCCCGTGGNNCCGCCGAGCGGCTGGCGCATGAAGCGCTCCTGGGCGGCGAAGATCGCCTCGACCAGGTCGGCGGAGGTGGCCTCGGGGGAGACCGCCACGCCGCGGCGGCGCAACTGGGCCGTCACCCGCGGCGGCAGCGGCTGGCCGCGGAGGTTCATCTCCTCGATCTCGATCAGGAGCCCGTCGAGCTCGCAGAGGACCTCACGCCGGCGAGAACGGTACGTATCCGTCTCGGGAGCCCACTGCAGCTGGTTGAGAACACGGTTTCTGACGAAGGTGGCCATGACTGCTCCCTGGAGCGCCGCCTGCCCGGTGGATGGTGGGATGTGGGGAAGGAGTCATCCGGGTGGTTTGGCGTTCCAAGTTGCGATGGTATCCAAGCTGACGGTGCTTGGCTAGTGGTTTGTCCCCATTGGCCCGGAACTCGTCAGGATCGGCGAGAACTCGGCGACCATCCGGCGCAGGGCGGGACCGGCCTCAGACAGCGAACTGCCCAGCGCCTCCGACAGCGCTGCCGCCAGCTCGTCCGACACCAGCTCTGGGGTGAGACCGGCCGCGCCCTCCCCCGCCATCGAGGTGACCCCGGCATCGGCGATCCCACAGGGGACCACGTGCGCAAACCAGTCCAGGTCATTGCAGACGTTGAGAGCCACCCCGTGCTGGGTGACCCCGCGCGCCAGCTTGACCCCGATGGCGGCCAGCTTGTTCGGGCCCACCCAGGCACCCGTGTACCCGGGCCGGCGGACGGCGAGGACATCGTGGCGCCACGCGGTGGCGATGAGCGCCCCCTCCAGCGCCCGGAGGTAGGCCATCACGTCCCCCCGTCCCGGAGCGCCCGGGATCGGGAATGCGTCAGCGAGCCGGACGATCGGGTAGGCGACCAGCTGGCCGGGGCCGTGGAAGGTGACCGAACCGCCCCGGTCGACCTCGACGCACTCCGCTCCGAGCTCGCGGAGAGCTGAGGGGCCCGCTCCCAGGTGGGCTTCCTCGGCGTTGCGGCCCACCGTGTAGACGGGTGGGTGCTCGAGCAGGAGCACACAATCGTCGATCTCCCCCGCCGCCCGGGCGGCGGCCAGACACCGCTGCAGCTGCCAGGCCTCCTGATAGGGGACGGTTCCCAGCCAGAGCCGGTGCAGGGGTCGGGGGATCTCCGTCATCGGAGCCGGCCAATCCGGCCCCTCGCTCCGCGGCGCGACCGGCGAGACGCCCACCACCGGTCAGACCGCCGCGGCGGCCACCACTTGGCCGGCGGCGTGATAGCTGGAGCGGACCAGCGGCCCCGACTCCACGTGGGCGAAGCCGAGGTCGAGGCCGTAGGCCCTCAGCCCGGCGAACTCATCCGGGTGCCAGAAGCGGATCAGCGGGTGGTGCTTGAGCGACGGCCGGAGGTACTGGCCGATGGTGACGATCTCCACCTGGTGCTCGCGGAGGTCGCGGAGAAGACGGTGCACCTCGTCAAGGTCCTCCCCCAGGCCGACCATCAGTCCGCTCTTGGTCCGCGACCGAGGTGCCATCTCCTTGGCGGCGCGGAGCACGGAGAGCGAGCGCCGATACCCCGATTTAGGCCGCACCCTGGGATAGAGACGGGCCACCGTC
This sequence comes from Candidatus Dormiibacterota bacterium, assembly GCA_003170875.1. GTDB lineage: Bacteria > Chloroflexota > Dormibacteria > Aeolococcales > Aeolococcaceae > Changshengia. The sequence continues at coordinate 35,180 of PMYJ01000160.1, forward strand.
TCCATGTTGTGGTTGAAGATCTCGGGCTCCTCGGCCACCACCGCCCGCACCGCGTCGAGGTCGCCTTGGAAGTCCGGGGTGAGCACCTCCACGGTCGTCCCCGGCGACCGGGTCCTGATCTCCCGGATGGTAGCGGCGAAGATCGAGGCTCCTCCGTCGGGCAGGTCGTCGCGGTCGACCGAGGTCACCACCGCATGGCGCAGGCCCATCCGGGCGACCGCCTCCCCCACCCGGCGCGGCTCGTCGCCATCGACGTCGCCGCCCCGGCGGCCGCTCTTAACGGCGCAGAAGGCGCAGGCCCGGGTGCAGGTGTCACCCAGAATCATGAAGGTGGCGGTGCCGGAGTTCCAGCACTCGCCGAGGTTGGGGCAGCGCGCTTCCTCGCAGACGGTGACCAGCTGCTGCTCACGCATCAGCGAGGCGACCTCGGTGACCCCGGCACCGACGGGGGCTCTGACCGTGAGCCACGGCGGGCGCCGGTCCACCCCCTCGGGGAGGAGGCGCTGCCAGGTCGGCCGGTGGTCGGGGCTCCGGGCCGGCGCGGTCGGGCTGCCCACGGGCACGAGCGGGATCTGCTGCATGACCTTGCGCCACGTTACCCCACGCGGCAGGCCGCGTGGGGGCCCCTCTCATCTCACAGGGGCTCGCCGCGCCCCACGCGGCAGGCCGCGTGGGGGCCCCTCTCATCTCACAGGGGCTCGCCGCCCCTCGCCGGCGCGGCAGAGCCGCGCTCGGCTCACCCCGCCACCTGCACGCCAAGTCGCACAATCCCCCTGATGGCCACCATCGGTGTCCCGGTCAACGAGCCCGTTCGGACCTATCCGCCCGGCTCGGCGGAGCGGCTTCGCCTTCAGCACGCCCTCTCCGAGATGCAGGCGTCATCCCGGGCCCTGCCGATGCACATCGACGGCCTGCCCGTCGAGGGCTCCGGCGCCGGCTTCACGGTGCGCGCCCCCCACCGGCACGCCCAGGAGCTGGGACAGCTCCACCAGGCGACGGTGGCGGACGTGGAGAGCGCCGTCGATGCCGCCCTCCGGGCCGGCCGCGACTGGTCCCACACCACCCTGGAGGAGCGTGCCGCGGTCTTCCTCCGTGCCGCGGAGCTGCTCTCCGG
>PMYJ01000128.1:0-3365 GCA_003170875.1 Candidatus Dormiibacterota bacterium
GTCGCCACCAGCAACGGCCTGCCCGGGGCGATCGCAAGCCTGGGGGGCAATGGGACCGGCTTCGCCGCCGCGGCGGTCCTCGGAGCCGTCGCCTGCGCCTGGATGTGCTGGCAGCGGCGAATCTTCACCGGGCGGCCCCTCCAGGTCCTGGCGCTCGGGATCGCCGCCTCTCTCCTGCTCGCCCCTCATGTCTACGCCTACGACCTCATCGTCGCGGTCGTCCCCCTGGTCGTCCTGGCGCAGCGCAACCTGGCAGCCGCGGTCGCGGCGGCGGTCCTGCTCAACGCGGCCCACCTCGTCGACACCTTCTTCATCATCTCGGGTCCACACGTGGCGGCTCTCGCCCTCTGTGTGATCGTCGCCCTGCTCATCCTCCGGCCCCCGGATGGCGTCGCCTACCCGGTCGGTCAATCGGCACGTGGTCAGCTCTCGGTGGCGAGTCCCACGACGACCGGAGCGTGATCCGAGGGCGCCGTGCCCTTGCGTGCTTCCCGGTCGATGTAGGCGTCGGTCACCCGTGAGGCCAGTGCCCGGCTGAGCAGGACGAGGTCGATGCGCATCCCCATCCCTTTGTGGAACATGCCGGCCCGGTAGTCCCAGTACGAGAATGGCCGCCCCTTGAGGGCGCGGGGCGGGACGTCGCTCAGGCCGACCTCCAGGAGCGCCGCCAGTGCCGCCCGCTCGGGAGCGCTGACGTGGGTCGACCCGACAAACTCCGCCGGGTCCCAGACGTCCTCGTCGCCGGGCGCGATGTTGAAGTCGCCGCAGACCGCCAGCGAGTCGCTGGCGCCGAGCTCGACACGGAGGGCGTCCCGCAGGGCGGCCAGCCAGGCGAGCTTGTAGGCGTAGTGGGGATGGTCCAGCTCCCGCCCATTGGGGACGTACACCGACCAGACCCGCACCCCTCCGCAGGTGGCGGACACCGCCCGCGCCTCCACATCGGGGAAGCCGGGCTCGCCGGCGAACCCGGCCGTCACCGCGTCGAGCCCCACCCGGGAGAGGAGGGCGACGCCATTCCAGCGACCGCTGCCGTGGGTGGCGGCCTCGTAGCCGAGTGCCTCCACCTCCGCGGTGGGGAAGGCGCCGTCCGCGACCTTGGTCTCCTGCAGGCAGAGGACGTCGGGGCGGGTGGCATCCAGCCATTCGAGCAGGCGCGGCAGCCGCGCCATGATCGAGTTCACATTCCAGGTCGCCAGCAGCACCGCCTGAGGATGGGGAGTCGCGGGGCGCTACGTCAAGGACTCCGCGGCAGCCAGCCTCCACCCCCCGCACCTCAGGCTTCCTCCCGGGCTCTGCTACCGTTGCCCGATGCCCTTCGGGCTGGCGCTGCTAGCGGCCTTCGGATGCTCGGTGAGCACCGGAGTGGCGGCGGTGTTGCAGAAGGTCAGCGCCGATCAGGAAGAGCGCGTGTCCTCGCTGCAGATCGGACTTCTCTTTCGGCTGCTCGACGACTGGCCGTACCTCCTCGGGCTCGCTCTCGACGGCGCCTCCTTCCTGCTCACCGTCGTGGCCGTGCAGAACCTGCCCCTCTTCGTCGCCGAGCCGGTCATCGCCATCAACGTGGTCATCACCGCTCTGCTCGAGCTCCTTCTCTTTCGCCGGCGGTTGCGTCGGGTGGCGTGGGTGGCGATCGTGGGAATCCTGGCCGGACTCTCCCTGCTCGCCCTCTCCGGAGGCCCTGAACGGGCCCGCACCGCCGCCGCGGCGGTGCGTTGGGCGGTCATCCTGCTGCCTCTCGGGGTCGCCGCTGCCGGCGCCGTGGTGGCGACGCGCAACCGGCACGGCGCCACCGTCGCGCTCGGCGTCCTGGCAGGTGTCGCCTTCGGCGGCACCGCAGTGGCGGGCAGGATGCTCGTGGTGCCCCATCCGTTCTGGCAGATCCTGCTCAGCCCGTTTCTCTGGTCGATGCTCGCCTTCGGCTTGATTGGCCTCCTGCTCTTCACCATCGCCCTGCAANNCGTCGCGGTAGCCGGGATGGTGCTGACGCTCGCCGGGACGCTGGCGATCGCCCTCACCAAGGTGGCGCCGGACCTCTCCGGGCCCACACCGGCGCCCGGCGCTCCGCGGCATCCGGCGGGAGACAGCCTGCCCGGTTGACTGCTCCGCCGTCTGGCAACCGAAGTTGAACTGCTCCCGCGCCTCCCGTCGCGTGAGCTTACCGCGGCGATCCGCAGTGGTTAAGGCCGGTCGATCGCCTCAGGCTCGACCTCGCTGAGCAGAATCCCGACTGGCCGTTCTCCCCGAAGGTGGCCATCAAGGGGCAAAGATGACCACTCCCGCGGTTTGGCCGTCGTCTCGTCAGCGTGATCGTCTTCGACGGTCGATAGCACCCGAGGAAGGGCCGCCACCGCGTGAGCCATCTCTCCTCTTGGCAGGCCGCGGCGCCGCAAGTCGTTTATGAAGTCGACGGCATTTCCCTTCTCCGGCGCATTGGGCCAGGTCACCAGGTCGATCCAAGGACAGGCGAGCGCGGCCAGACGAGCGGCGATCTTCCGCATGCGCGCCTGACCCGGGCTGTCCGCGTCGGCCCACAGCTGTGGACGCAGCCGGACCAGGGGTTGCAGGGAGACGTCTGCGGGGGTTACCGCGGCCCCGGTGACCGTGGCCACCGCGGCCGCGCCCGCCCAGATCAGCGCATCGGCGGGCCGCTCGCCCTCGACCAAGTACACGGGTTCACCGTCGGGGAGGTCGCGGAGGCTGTCAGCGCGGTAGAGCGGCAGATTGCTCGCCAGGTGGCCGCGGAGGCCGAAGCTGCCGTCAGGCTGTTCCCCGGTGAAGTGCTCGGCCTCGTGCTGGGGGACCCACCTCCGGCGGACCTCCTCCTCGGCCAGGTAGACGACCGGGATCATGATGAGCACCACGAAGGTGAGCGGTTGGTGCAGCGTGGAGAGCACGTACGCAGCGAAGGGAACCCGCGCCGTGTAAACGCCCATGACTTGGCTCGGCGCCACCGTGCCCAGGTCGGGAGTGTTGTTTGCGTCCCCCTTGGTTCGGTAGAGGACGGGCGCCCGGGCCGAACCGGGAAGGACGGCGATGATGCGGTGGGTGATGATCAGGGAGCTCGCGCCGGAGGACGACTCTCGGAAGCTGATGATCTGGCCGACGTGGAGGTCCGCGGCTTGATTCGGGGTGACCGGGTTGTCGACGATCAGGTCTCCGGGGTGGATGGCCGGGGTCATCGATCCCGAGGCCACACTGAAGATGGGATGGCTGAAGATCGTGTCGACGCCCTCGGCGTTGGGGCGCACCAGGAGGGCGAGGGACAGGGCCAGAAAGGCCAGGACCACGACCGGCGCGACCAACACGCGTCGGATCACGCGGAGGGCGAGGCGGCCTCGGCGGCGAGGTGGGCTGTGGTGAACCAC
>PMYJ01000128.1:3401-14493 GCA_003170875.1 Candidatus Dormiibacterota bacterium
TGTTGGCGTTGGCGTTGGTATTGGTGTGGGCGTCGAACTCGGCGTGGGTGAGGCGGTGGGCGTTGAGCTCGGCGTGGGAGCGGCGGTGGGGTCAGGCTCCAGAGTTACGGAGGGCGTCGGTGTTGCGGCGGGCACACGTGGTGCCGGGCTGTGGGCCGGCGTCGCTAGCCGAGTGAGCAGGGGTGGGGTGGAGGTGGCGGTCTCTGCCCCCGGGCTGTAGGGTGGCTGCGCAGCGGCCGCGGTGGACGTGGTTGGCGGGGACTGTGCCGGCGAGTTGAAGGCCCCGAGCGCGGAGCCGATCGGCGAGCTGCGAAGCATGATCAAGCCGACGGCGGTCAGGAGAACGGCGTCGGCGAGCGCCAGCGTGCGGCGCACGCTCCAACTGCGGAGTGCGGTCTCCACGCGACGCGCCCAGGGGCGCGAGCTGGGCCCCCGCGTTGGGCGACCAGCGCGGGTGACGCGACGACCGGTGGGCGAGCCGTCTCTCCGACCCCGCAACCTTCCCCCGAAGAGCCCCCTACCCGGCGCCGGCTTCGTGGCGTAGCCGCCGTGGCAGGACTGGTCTAGCTCTCGGATGATTCTCTTGCCAGGGCCATTCGACCTGGTCACTCATGGGCTGAAAGGTGCGGTGGACGCCCGGGGGCCAGCTGCTGATCAGAGAGATGGCTGTGGACACGGCGCGAATCGGGTCGACCTTGACGCTCGCGAGCACGCCCGCGTAGACGTTCGCGGTTACCTGGGCCGCCAGTCTGATCTCGAAAGGCTGGTGCCGAGGGTGGGAGTCGAACCCACACGGGGTTGCCCCCGGCGGTTTTTGAGACCGCTGCGTCTGCCATTCCGCCACCCCGGCGCCGCGGAGGCAAGCTTCTCACGTCCTCGCCGGCTGTCGACAGTCCTGCCGGCCGCCGTCCGACCGGCCCGCTCCGCTATACCAGAGCCCGGCGGATGCCGAACAGCACTTTAGGAGAGGTCATGGCCAGCGCAACCCACCCGACCCTCACCGACGACCAGGTGGCCCTGCTCCGGGAGAAGGTGCTTGCCCACGTCGCCACCGTGATGCCCGACGGTTCCCCGCAGGTGACCCCCGTCTGGGTGGACACCGACGGCGAGGCTGTGCTCTTCAACACCGCCAAGGGGCGGCTCAAGTACCGCAACCTGCGCCGCGATCCGCGCGTCGCGATCTCGATTGCCGCTCGCGAGAACGATTACCGCACGGTGGTCATGCGGGGCCGGGCCGAGTTCATCGAAGAGGGCGCTGACGACCATATCGACCGGCTCGCCAAGAAGTATCTCGGCGCCGACAGCTATCCGGGCCGGCAGCCGGGCGAGGTCAGGGTCACGGTCCGGGTGGTCCCCGAGGCCATCCACCGGCGGCGCTGAGCCGCCGGGGTCGTCGCCTGGCACAATCAGGGCGCCATGGCCGACCCCCTCCCCGTCCACACCCGTTCGCCGCTCGCCTCCCTGGGCGAGGCGCCGCTCGCCTTTGACTACGACGACATCAGCCTGGTGCCGCGGCACGCCTCCAGCCTTCCGCATCGCTCCGACGCGCGCCCGACCGTGAGCCTCGGGGCGATCNNGAGATGTGTGAGGCGCTGGCCGAAGCCGGCGCCTTTGGCATCCTCCACCGGTTCCAGACCGTCGACGAGGAGGTGGAGGAGTTCCGGGTCACCAGTCGCAAGACCGGGCCGGCCGCGGTCGGAGCCGCCGTCGGCGTCACCGGCGACTACCGCGAGCGGTATGACGCACTGGTCGAGGCCGGCTGCCGGACCATCTGCCTGGACACCGCCAACGGCGCCCACCACCAGGTCGGGATCGCGCTGACCTGGGCTCGGGAGCGCCGCGACGACGTCACCCTGATCGCCGGCAACGTCGCCTCGGCCGAGGCCTTCACCTGGCTGGAGGATCGCGGGGCGGACGCCATCCGGGTCGGCATCGCGGGCGGTGCTGTCTGCGAGACGCGTACGGAGACCGGCGTTTTCGTGCCCACCCCCTACACCGTCGCGGAGGTGGCGCAGGTGCGCCGGCGGGCGCTCATCGTCGGGGACAGTGGGGTGCGCAGCCCCTCCGATCTCTGCAAGCTCCTGGCCCTCGGGGCCGACCTCGTGATGGTCGGCTCAGCCCTGGCGGGCACCGGCGAGGCGCCCGGCCGGGTGATCATGCTCGACGGCAAGAAGTACAAGATCATGCGCGGCGCCGCCTCCTTCTCGGTGCAGCAGCAGGCCGGCCGCGACGACCCCGAATACGTCGAGGGGGCCGAGACCATGGTCCCGTACAAGGGCCATGTGAGCGGGGTCATCTCCCGCTACCTCGCGGGGTTGCGCAGCTCGATGTCCTACATGAACGCGCGCACCCTCGCCGAATACCGGGCAAACGTCGACTTCGTGCGGCTGCGCTGACCGGGCGCCCGGCGCGCCTCTCGGCTCAACGCCTCTCGGACAGGCGTCCTCCCCCGTGAGCGGTGGGCCAGGTCGCCGCGGCCAGCCCCTCGAGCCGCTTCACCAGGTCGACCACGGTCTCGTTACCGCTCTGCCCCCCGCCGTCGAAACCGGGCTCGGTAGTCGCGTGGCGGTGCACCGGTACGCCCGCATCGACGTAGCCGAGGCGGGTGTAGAGGCGGCGGGCGGCGGTGTTGCCGGTGCTCACCGCGAGGCTCACTCCCCGGTCTCCGCGTGCTGCGGCGCCGCTCTCGGCCGCCTCCAGCAGGGCGGTCCCGACCCCCTGGTTGCGCCACTCCGGGAGCACGAAGACATCTTCGATGTAGGGCAGCGAGTCCACGACCCCCGCCACCGCGAGGGCGGACGGCCGCCGGCGGTGGAGGAGGGCCTGTCCCACCGGGTTACCGCCATCCCAGGCCACTAGGTAGAGGCACTCGTCGCGCCGCTGCCGCTCCAGCCGATCGGCGACGACGAACCGATGGCGGAGCTTGGCGGCCACCGCGGCGGCCTCCTCGGGGCGGAGCAGGCGCACGTCCATCGCCCCACTCTGACACAGGAGCCGCCTCCATCTCCCACTTCGGGAACCGGGGTGTCGATCTGCGCGTATGTTGGGGAGATGGACGACGAGGCGCTCCTCGACCGCTGCCGTCGCGGTGACCGGGACGCCTTCACGCCGCTCGTCCATCGATACCAGGACGAGCTGTACACCATGGCCCTTCGACTGACCGGCAACCCCGCCGACGCCGCCGACGTGGTCCAGGAGACGTTCACCCGGGCTTTTCGGAGCCTGCCGAGGCTCCGCGGCGCGACCGTGAGGGCCTGGCTCTTCCGGGTCGCGGTCAACTGCTCGCACGACATCCACCGCCAGCGCAGCCGCCGGCCCGCCGACCCCCTGGAGGACACCGAGGGGCGGGTGATCGACCTGCCCGANNNGACTTCCGGGTCGCGGTCGTCCTCCGGGACGTCAACCAGCTCTCGTACGAGGAGATGGCGGCGGCTCTCAGCGTGCCGCTGGGGACCGTGAAGTCGCGGATCTCCCGCGCTCGCGGCCTGCTGGCGACGGCGCTCCGCCAGTCTCCCGCAGTCTTTCCGCGCGCAGAGGAGGCATGGTGAACCGCCACGTTGAGTCCCTCTTCTCGGCCGCCTACGACGGCGAGCTGAGCCCGGACGCGCGGGCTGCCTTTGACCGCCACCTGGGCGAATGCTCCGGGTGCGCCGCCGCCTTCGCCGAGCTGACCACCGCCGTGGACGCCCTCCGGGAGCAGCATCCCGCGCGCATGCTTCACCCGGTCCGCCTTCCCGAGGGATCGCCCGTCTCGGAGCGCCGCTGGTTGGGGCTGCCCGCCAGCCTCCTCCGCGGACGACGCTTGCTGACGGGCCTGACCGCGGCCGGAGTGGTCGCGGCGGCCGGGGTGGCGGCGATCGTGGTCCTCAATGCGGGCTCTGCCCCCGGAACCGACCAGCACTGGAGCAGCGCCGGGTCCGGGAGCGCCGCCCTCGGGCGCGTCCCAGCAGCGGGCAACGAGCCGGGAAGCTCCCAGAGCTCCGCCTGCACGAGTGGGTGCTTCGCGGGGCCGGCGGTGGCCGTCCCCACGGCCTCGGCTGCCTGCGCCTCCACCACCCTGAGCATCAGCGCGGCCTCGGCCGCCCAGATCCCCGACGGGTTCAACAACCGGGTCACCCAGGACGACGGAGTCACTGACGTCATCCTTGCGGCGCCGTCCTTCGACTACACGCCGGGCGGGACCGTCGACGTCTACGCTCGCATCATCGACGACGCCACCGGCGGCGTTTCCCTCCCGTGCACTGTGCTCGCGGGCCCCGAGGTGGGCGGATCGGGCGCCGCGCTCGAGCTGCCGTCCACCGCGACCTCCGCCACCCCGGCGGGAACGCTGACCGTCGGCGGCCAGCCCGTGCTGAAGGTCGTCGTCCCCAGTACCGCGACTGCGGGCCAGACCTACCAGATCGTCGTCGACGTGCCGGCGAGCGCCGGGGACCCCCAAGCCTGGCAGGCGTCCATCCCGATCGACGTCACCTGAGCGCCGTCTCCGGCGTGGGGCGCGCAGACTCGATGGCCATGCCCTCCCGTCGCGCCTGCCTCGGGCTCCTCCTGCTGATCCTGGCGGGTTGCGCCTCGCCGTTCGCCGGCGGCCCCTCCCCGGCGACGTCACCCCGCGGCCTGGTCGTCGTCACCGCCGGAGGGACGGCCCTCGACGACGGCACCGATGATGTGCCACCGAGCCTCGAGCTCGGCCTTGAGGGCGCGGGGGTCACCCCCGCCGTGGTCTCCGCCACCCTCGACGGGAGCCGCCTCATCCTCACCAGCTCCCCGACGGGGGTGACGGCGACCGTCGCTCCCATGGCGTACGACAGCCAGCACCAGCTCGTGATCGACGTCGCCGGCCGCCCGCAGGAGGTGATCGGCTTCCAGGTGGTCGATCGCACCGGGGTGAGCGCTGCCGCCTGGCTGGGCGCGGCCGGCCAGGTCGTCTGTCAGGTCGTCTTTGAGTGGGCTCCGGACCGCGCCGCCATCGCGGCGGCCCTTCCCCAGGCGCAGCTCCACTGGATTGACGACACCCACCTGAGCCTCGCGTGGTCCGCGCCACCGCAGATCCTCGCCATCCCCGCCGGGCTGGCCGCGGCGCGCGGGTCGGTGCTGGACGGGCCGCTGCAGCTCTCGCTCACCGGTCTCCAGACTGGGCAGCTCCGCCGCGCCACGGTCCCGGCCGCCATCCCGGCCCCGGCCGGCCTCCAGCTGACCCTCTGGACGGACGGCACCGCCTCCTCCCATGCGTCGACGCGGGCCCACGCGGCGGCGGCCGCCATCCTCAGCCCCACCGGCTGGCAGGTGGCGTCGGATGGAGGCCTCCAGGGCACTCCGGACCCGGTCACCCTGGCCGCGGCCACAGCGGCCGGCCGGGCGGTGTGGCCGGTGCTCAAGAACGACAACGCCGGCCCCAGTGGGACCGAACTGCTCCTCAACAGCGCGAGCGCCCGCTCCGGCCTGATCGCGGCCGTGGTCGGCCAGGTCCGGAGCCTCGGCCTCGCCGGTGTCAACCTCGACTTCGAAGGTGTTCCGGGAGCCGATGAGAGCGCCCTGACCGCGTTTGCCGGCCATCTCTCCACCGCCCTGCGCGCCGCCGGGGCCGGCCTCTCGATCGACGTCGTGCCTCACACCCTGGCGGGGACCAACTCGGCCTCCGCCGCCTACGACGATCCCGGGCTGGCCGCAGTGGCCGACTACCTCGTGGTGATGGCCTACGACGAGAGCACCCAGGTCGGGGAGCCCGGGCCGGTCGCGGGCATCGACTGGCAGGCGGCGGAGCTGGACGGGACCATGCCGGGGGTGCCCGCCGCCAAGATCGTTCTCGGCATCCCCCTCTACGCCCGCAGCTGGTCGGGCGAGCAGGTGACCGCGGGCGGCTACCTGTCGATGGTCGAGCAGGCGCTCCGCGAGCCGGGCGTCTCCTACGAGTACGACTTCCCGGCCGCCACCCCGGTGCTGGTCAGCGACCCCGGAGGAGTCGCGACCCAGCTCTGGTTCGACGACGCCGACAGCCTGCTCCGCAAGATCGACGCCGCCAGCAACCTGGGGCTCGGCGGCGTCGCCGCCTGGGTAGCGGGCGACGAGGACCCCGCCTTCTGGTCCGTGATCTGATCGGCCGGGCGCCCTAGGACGACTCTGGGTTGGTCCCCAGGTCCGGCAGGTTCAGCTCATTGACCCAATCGCGGACCTTGGCCATCCGCTCCTCGACCGCCTCGTCCAGGTCCCCCGGCTCCCGATCGGCATCCGGCTCGGGCATGACCCCGGCCTTCTCGAGGACCTCCAAGTCCACGAAGATGCCCGCCCCCACCCGCACCGCCACCGCGATGGCGTCGCTCGGCCGGGAGTCGATCTCCAGCCTGCGGGAATCCACCCGGGCAAGGATCCGGGCGTAGAAGACCTCGTTGGCGAGGGAGGTGACCACCACCCGCTCGACGCTGCAATCGACCGCCGAGAGGATGTTGGCCAGGAGGTCGTGGGTGATCGGGCGCTCCGGGGTGATCCCCGTGATTCGGAGCGCGATCGCGTTGGCCTCGTTGATGCCGATCCAGATCGGGAGGTACCGCTCCGCCTCCTTCTCCTTGAGGATGACCACGTGCTGGCCGGTCGGCATGTGCACCCGGATGCTGTCCACCGTCATCTCGATCAGCTCCGCCATGGCTGGATGATAGCGCCGCCCCCTGACCGCCGCCCGGCCCATCGGCCGGCCGAGCGGGGTCCCGGGCCCCGATGCCTCCCCATCCCACCCCGCCGCCCCTCCCCGGGGAGGTGGAGCAGGCGAATACCATCAGGGCCGTGCCCACTGACGAAGGCGGAGCTGCGGAGCGGCCCACCCTGCTGCTCATCGACGGGCACGCGCTCGTCTACCGCGCCTTCTTCGCGATGCCGGCGCTCACCAACAGCCGGGGTGAGCTGACCAACGCCGCCTACGGCTTCACCTCGATGCTGCTCAAGGCGTTCACCGAGCACCGGCCGGGGTACTCGATCGCGGCCTTTGACCCGCCGGGGCCGACCTTCCGCCATGAGGAGATGGCCGGCTACAAGGCCCAGCGCCCGCCCATGCCGGCCGACCTCCGCCCCCAGGTCCAATGGGCGCGTGACGTGGTGGCCGTGCTCGGCATCCCGGAGGTCGAGATCCCCACCTTCGAGGCCGACGACGTGATCGGCTCGCTCTCGGTCAAGGCGGTGACGGCGGGCCTGGACGTGATCATCGTCACCGGCGACATCGACATGCTCCAGCTGGTCAACCCCCACGTTCGCGTGCTCATCAACCGCCGCGGGATCAGCGACACCGTCGTCTACGACGTGGATGCGGTGCGGGCGCGCTTCGGCTTCGACCCGCCGCTCGTCGTCGACTACAAGGCCCTGCAGGGGGACGCCAGCGACAACATCCCCGGTGTCCCCGGCGTCGGCGAGAAGACGGCCATGAACCTCATCCATGAGCACGGCCCGCTGGAGGCGATCCTGGAGGCGGTCCCCGGGATGAAGCCCGGGCGTCTCCAGGCCAACCTCGCCGAGCACGCGGATCAGGCGCGTCTCAGCAAGCGGATGGCCACCATCCAGTGCGACCTCGACGTACCCCTCGACCTGGCCGGGGCCCGCGTCGGCGGCTACGACCAGCCGGCGGTGCACGTGCTCTTTGACCGCCTGGAGTTCCGCTCCCTGCTGCCCCGGCTCGGTGAGGCACTCGGATATGGCACCGCGCCGGTCACGGGCCCGCCCGGTCACGGCGAGCTCAGCTTCGAGGCGGCGCCGGAGTCCCCGGTCGACCTGGTGGTCGTGGAGAGCGAGGCCCAGTTCCAAGAGATGGTCCAATCGGTCGGCTCCGGCGGCCGCTTCGCGCTCCGGACGGTGACTGCAGGCCCGCCTCGCACCGGCGCGCCGCTCGGGACCGCCATCGCGCCGGTGGGGGCCACCCGCACCTGGTGGGTGCCGCTGCCCCAGCACCGGGAGGCGATCGTCTCCCTGCTCGGCGACGCGGCCCTCACCGTCGACGGCTACGACCTCAAGCGGGAATGCCTCGCCTGGGGCCCCGCGCTGCGGGGGTCCCTCGGCTTCGACACCATGCTCGGCGCTTACGTCGACAACCCGCGGGCGCGGGTCCTCTCCCTCACCGGGCTGGCCGCTGACCTCTGCGACGTGCAGGTGGAGAGCGAGGAGGAGCTGCTGGGGAGCGGCCGCGGCCGCCGCCGGATCGAGGAGCTGACAGCTGCAGAGCTGGCTGCCTACTACGGGCGCTGGGTGGGGCTGGTCGAGCCGGTCCGCGCCGTGCTCGCCAAGCAGCTCACGGGGAGCGGGCTCCTCAAGCTCCACGACGAGCTGGAGCTGCCCCTTGTCCCCATCCTCGCCGAGATGGAGCGGGTGGGCATCCTCCTCGACCGCGACGCGCTGGTCGGCATCGCCGCCGAGATGCAGGCGCGCATCGGCGCCCTGGAGGGCGAGGTCCACGACCGTGCCGGCCACCCCTTCAACCTCGGCAGCACCCAGCAGCTCGCCACCGTCCTCTACGACGAGCTGGGGCTCGCTGCCGGCCGCAAGACCAAGTTGGGGCGGAGCACCGACGCCGACAGTCTGGAGTCGCTCCGCGAGGAGCACCCGGTGGTCGACCTGGTGCTCGAATGGCGCCAGCTCACCAAGCTCAAGAGCACCTACGTGGACGCCCTCCCGCAGCTCTGCGACGCAGACGGCCGGGTGCACACCTCCTTCAACCAGGCGGTGGCCGCGACTGGACGCCTGTCGTCGGCGGATCCCAACCTGCAGAACGTCCCCATCCGCACCGAGTGGGGGCAGCGCATCCGGCGGGCGTTCGTCGCGGGCCCGGGCCGGCTGCTGGTATCGGCCGACTACTCCCAGGTCGAGCTCCGGGTGCTCGCCCACGTCACGGGGGAGGAGCGGCTGATCGAGGCCTTCGCCCGGGGCGAGGACATCCACCGCCGTACCGCCGCCCAGGTGTACGGCATCGACCCGGCGGCGGTGACGCGCGACATGCGTCGGGTCGCCAAGGTGGTCAACTTCGGGGTCGTCTACGGGCTCTCCGACTTTGGCCTGGCCCGGGACACCGGGATGTCCCGGGAGGAGGCCGGCGCCTTCATCCGCTCGTACTTCGAGAGCTTCCCGGCGGTGACCCGGTGGCTGGAGCAGACCCGCATGCACGCTCGGGAATGGGGCTGGGTGGAGACCTTCACCGGCCGCCGCCGCCACCTTCCCGACATCCGGGCGGCCAACCGGCAGATGCGGATGGCCGCCGAGCGGATGGCGGTGAACATGCCCATCCAGGGCGGTGCCGCCGAGATCATGAAGAAGGCGATGATCGACTGCGACCGGGCGCTGCGGGAGAGCGGCTCCCCCGCCCAGGTGCTGCTCCAGGTTCACGACGAGCTGGTCGTCGAGGTCCCGCGTGACGACGTGCCGGCGCTGGTCACCCTGGTCCGCGGGGCGATGGCCGACGCCTACCCGCTGGTCGTGCCCCTGGTGGTTGACGTCAAGATCGGCGACAACTGGCAGGAGATGACTCCGGTGGATGCCTGAGCTTCCCGAGGTCGAGACCGTCGCCCGCGACCTGCGCTTGGAGCTGGTCGGGCGGAGCTTCGTCAGTGCCTGGGTGTCGCTGCCGGGCGTGCTGCGCTTCCCCGGCTCCGAGGCGTTCGTCGCGGCCCTCCCCGGACGCGCCGTCCACTCGGTCGAGCGCCGGGGCAAGTACATCTTCTGCCGTCTTGACGGGGGCGATGACCTGGTCGTCCACCTCGGCATGACCGGACACCTCCGGGTGGCGGACGGCGATGCCGAGGTCGTCAAGCACACCCATCTCCGGGCGGGGCTCGACGACGGTCGGGAGCTGCGCTTCGACGACGCGCGCCGCTTCGGCCGCCTGATGCTCGGCTCCCGGGCGGTGTTGGAGGAGCGGCGCGTGCTCCCCGCTCTCGGGGTCGAGCCCCTCTCCGACGACTTCACGCCCGAGCGTCTCGACGGCCTGATGCGGCGCACCACGCGGACGGTGAAGGCGGCGCTGCTCGATCAGTCGGGGATCGCCGGGCTGGGCAACATCTACGTCGACGAGGCCTGCCACCTGGCCGGGATCCGTCCGACGCGCCGGGCCAACCGCCTCACTCGCAAGGAGCGAGCGGCGCTTCACGCGGCGATTCGGAGCGTGCTGACCAAGGCGGTCGCCAACCGCGGCACCACGGTCGACGACTACCGCGACCTCTGGGACGCCCGGGGCTCCCACCAGGAGGAGCTGCAGGTGTACGGCAGGGGAGGGGAGCACTGCCTGTCATGCGGCACCGTCCTGCGGCGGACTGTGGTCGCCGGACGCGGGACCGTGTATTGCCCGAGGTGCCAGCGGTGAGCGGGCGCGTACGCGCCGACGGGGCACATCGTCTTCGGGGGGACCGGCGTCGGACAGCTCTGCTGTCCGCGCCTCGTTCTCGGCGGCGTTGCAACCGCCGCCTGCGAAAGCCCCCACTCAGACGACGTGCCCCGTCGGCGCTGATGGTGCTGTTCGCCGTCATTCTCGGGCTCGCAGCGTGTGGCAGTTCCCCGCCCATCACCAACCGGACCCTAACGCCAGCCCAATCGCCGGTTGCCACGGCGACAGCGACCCCGACTGCCCCTCCGAGTCCTTCCCCCACTCCGCTGGCGACCCTGGCCGGATGCCCGGCGCCGGTGGCCCTCAGCCGGCTGCCCGTGCTCCACCAGTTCACGACCGACGCCGACGACGTCGCCGTCGATTCCGCCGGCAACATCTGGGTCTCGTCGCCGAACGCCGGCCGCATCGACGAGCTGGCTGCGGACGGGACGTCGATCGCGAGCTTCGCGGATCCCAACGAGCCCGAGGGCCTGGTTCCTCTGCCCGACGGCGATGTCGTGGTGGCCGAGCAGGCGCTCAACCGGCTCGACATACTCGTGCCAGCGACCGGTGCCCTGACCCCGTTTCTGACCATCCCCAACTCCACCGGCAACGTGGGTGTCGACGACATCGCCCTGAGTGCCGACGGTGCGGACATCCTCGTCCCCGACAGCCCGAGCGGTCGGCTGCTTGAGATTCCGGTCGGCGGGGGGACGCCCACCGTGCTCGCGTCCGGCCTGGGCCGGCCCGTCGATGCCGGGCAGCTCC
>PMYJ01000128.1:14508-15439 GCA_003170875.1 Candidatus Dormiibacterota bacterium
GACGAGGCGATCCCCGACGAGGGGCTCGTTTACGTGACCGACCTGGGCACCGACGAGGTGCTCGCCGTCGATCCAACGTCGGGGGCGAGCCGCGTTCTGGTGACCGCCTCACCCTCCCCCCAGGGGTTGGCCGGACTGCCCGACGGGAGCCTGCTCCTCGTCGACTCGACCAGGGAGGTGATCGTGAGTCTGCCCCCGTGCGTCTGAGAGGCTTGTGGTTCCGTGTGCGACCGGGCATGGTTAGGGGGCGGATGTACCCGTTTGAGCGCTTCACCGAGAGGGCCAAGAAGGTCCTCACTCTCGCCCAGGAGGAGGCCGAGCGCTCGCACCACTCGTACATCGGGACCGAGCACCTACTGCTCGGCCTCCTGCGCATGGAAGAGGGGGTGGCCGCCAAGGTCCTCAACAACCTCGGCGTCGAGATCGCGACGGTGCGCAGCACCATCGACTCGGTGCTCGGGCGCAACGAGCGTCTCATCATCCAGATGATCATCCCCACCGACCGGGTCAAGAAGGTCATCGAGATCTCTTTCGAGGAAGCCCGCCGCCTGGGCTACGCCTACGTGGGCACCGAGCATCTCCTGCTCGGCTTGCTCATCGAGGGGGAGGGCATCGCGGCTCACGTGCTCCACGATCTCGGTGCCGACCTCGAGGGGGTGCGCGCTGAGATCGAACGGATCTCCCACGAGACGCCTCCTGACAGCCCAGCAGGCGATCCGGGAGCGCGGCGGGCGGGATTCCGAAGTTCGTTCGATCCCCCGTCGCACAGCGTGACCAGCACCTTCTCGAAGCCCATCCCGCTGCCACGGTTGGGGCGGTCTGGCCCGGGCAACCCCGATGCGATCTGGCGTGCGGCCGAGCTGCTCGCCGCTCAGCAGCACACCGCCGTCGGCGTGGAGCACCTCCTGCTGGCCGCGCTGGATGCCGACCC
>PMYJ01000134.1 GCA_003170875.1 Candidatus Dormiibacterota bacterium
GAGCACGCCATCCGGGAGTCGGGGCGCGTCCTCGCCGTCCGGGGTGCCATCGTCCCGAGCACGCTCACCGACGTCGTCCTCTGTGCCACCGCGGGAGAGGAGCTGCGGGTCGGGGAGTCCAAGGTCCCGGTCGGGGACGGCCGGATCGACCGGGTCTTCCTCGAGCCCACCGCTCCGCCGATCAACCCGGAGGCGGAGGCCGCCGTCCTCAACGCCGAGATGGTGATCATCGGTCCCGGCTCGCTGTACACCTCGATCCTCCCCAACCTGCTGGTGGACGGGATGGTCGAGGCGCTCCGGGCCAGCCCGGCGGTCAAGGTCTACGTCTGCAACGTCGCCGGCCAGCCGGGCGAGACCTTCGGGTACACCGTGAGCGAGCACCTCGACGCCATCCAGGCCCATGTCGGCAGCAACCTCTTCGACTACGTGGTGGTCAACAGCAACGTCACTCCTCCGCTGCCGGTCTCCGCGCGCCGCGCCGGCGTCAACCGCGTGAGCTTCGACCGCCAGCGGGCCCAGCAATACCCGGTCCGCTACATCCTCGCCGACGTCGTCAGCACCACCGTCAGCTCTCACCACGATCCCGACAAGCTGGCCCGCGTGGTGATGAAGCGGATCTGGCACCAGCGCTAGGGGTCAGTACCCGGTACTGAGAGGCTCCTCCGCTCACCTTCAGTACAGCAGGTCCCCCCGGACCCGCCATCGGAGGCGGCGAAGGAGGGGCTCGCCGGCCCGCTTCCAGATCCGGTGGCGACGCTCGTCCAGCACCAGCTCCCACGTCCCCACGAACTCGCGGATGTCGGAGGTGAAGCCGGCCTTGAACTGCAGCAGACCCCCGAGGGGGTGGTCGCCGGTCGCGAGCTGATCCTGGCTCGGCACCGCGAAGAGGTCGTAGCTCCGCACCCCGCGCGCTCGCAGCCAGCGCATCGCCTCCCACTGGACGAGGTGGGGCGCCATGACCTCGTGCCGGTGGGTGACCGAACCGCCGTCCTTGTACCAGGCCCGGTCGCCGAGGTGGATCACGAACGCACCCGCCAGCACCTCCTCCCCCAGCCGGGCCAGAAAGAGCTGGCCCTGACCGCTCGCCTCGAAGAGGCGCCAGTAACCGGAGTAGTAGGGCTGGGGGCGGAGCGGGAATCCGGCCCGCCGGAAGGCCGCCGCCATCAGCCTGTACATCGCGGTCACCCCGGACCTGTCGCAGGGGACCGCCTCCACGGTCACGCCGCGCCGGCCCGCCAGCCGGATGTTGTACCGGGTTTTGGGTTTGAAGGAGGCGAGCAGGGCGTCCTCGTCAGGCCCGAGATCGACGATCGCCGTGGCCCGCGAGATCTGGACGTCCTCGGCCTTGCGGAGTCCGAGCGCGGTGAGGGCGAGCCGGTGAGCCGGGGTGTCGGCCAGCTCCGGCTCCACCTGGACGCAGAAGGCACCCGGGAAGGCGCTGCGGGAGGCGAGCATCTGGCTCAATTGATCCGCGGAGGAGGCGGCCGGCCCCTTGGGGGCGTACCAGAGCCAGCCGAGCCCGGGGACGTGGCGGCGGAGAAAGAGCGCCGCCACCGGCATCCCGGGGTCGTCCGAGACCAGATAGGCGGGCCGCCAACCCCAGCTGCGCTTGAATTCGCCCCAGGCGCGCGTCTGGAGCATGTTGCCGCCGTCGGGATTGGAGAGCACGAGATCGTCCCAGTGATCGATCTCCGCGGGGGTGGCCGGTCTCATCGGGCAGCCGGTCTCATGAGCCGATCGGGCGGCGGCCGGCACGACGCGCGGCCCGCATCTCCCGGGCGGCCTGGTAGGCGCGGTAACGGAGCGGGCGGAGCGGCAGGTCAAAGGTTCCGGGACGGGTGATCATCCGGCCCCCGAAGGTCTTCTTGAACCTGCTGAACCCGGCCCACGGGTGGTCGGCGGAATCGTCCGGGATCACCCCCCAGAAGTCGAATGCGGTCCGCCCCTCGGTCCGGCAGTCGCGCACGATCTGCCAGGCGAGCGGGGCTGCGGCGACGATCTGGCGCGAGCGCTCGGGGTCGTCGGCGGCGTGGGCGTAGTACCCGGTGGACGCCGACTCGAAGGCGATGACGCCGGCGACGCTCACGCCCTCCACCTTGGCGAGGTAGAGGGATGCCGCCCCGAGGCCAAAGAGGGTGGTGCACACGATCCGGTAGTACTCGTCGGGGTGGGGGTCGAACCGGTTGCGCTCACCCGTCCTGTGGATCAATCGGAGGAACTCCTCGACCTCCACCGCCTCCCGCGTGCGCAGCACGGAGATGCCCTTCCTGGTGGCGGCGTTGATGCTGCGGCGGCGGCCGGAGAGCATCTCGCCGCGCAGCTCCTCCTCCGAGCGATGGAGGTCGAGGACCAGGGTGTGCTGGGGCTGGACGCTGCGGACCTGCACCGCTCCCCGGGCGGCGAGCGCCGCCTCGGTCTCGGCGGCCACCGCGGCGAGCTCTCGGTCGGTCGCGACGCCTGCCCTGGCGACCGCCGGGTCCGGAACCCTGCGGGCGGCGTCCCCGGGCTCCGCGCCGGCGGACGCCATCGCGGTGGAGGCCACCACCAAGTCGGGCTCCACCCGCACGAAGTCGACGCTCAGCGATCTCCCCGCCGCCCTGATCGCGTCGAGAGCGTCGCCCAGGCGCGTCGGGTCCTCGAGCGCAGGGCCGTAGGGGAGGTAGAGGTAGCTGACGCCGCGCCCGCGATGGTGGACGCCGGCCCAGCGCCAGCCCACGCCGCCCTGGTGGACCACACGGTCGCCGAGCGCCTGCTGCACGGCCATCCACGATCTGCTCTGCATGACGTGACCGCCGCCGGCGAACAGCTCGCGGTCCCATTCGATGTCGGGCAGGCCCGCCGAGATTCCCTGCACCCGCGCAAGGTAGCACGAGGGAGAGTTGAGAAACCCGTTGCGCGCCCTTACAATTCGGGCCATCACAGCAGAGCGTCGGGATTGGAGAGAGAGCATGGCGGAAGTGATTACGCGCGATTCCCTGGCCAAGGCGTGGAAGGACTCGTTCGAAGGCGACACGTACGCGATGACCAGGGCGCGCGACGACGTGCGCTGGTTCTTCGACGCGATCACGAGCGCCCTGCAGAAGGGCGACGAGGTCCACATCCACGGCTTCGGCAACTTCAAGATCCAGCAGCGCGCGGCCCGGATCGGGCGCAATCCNNCGGCTTCGCTGAAGGGGAATGCCCGCCGCGCCAAGCGCTGACGACCGCCGGCGCGGCTCCACACCCGGCGTGAGCCGCGACCCGAGACACGTGGGCCGCGACCCGACACCGCCGCGCCGCCAGTGGCTGCTGCCGCTCATCTTCTCGGTGATCGCCGCACTGGTGCTCGCGGCAGGGGCTGTGGCGGGGGTACGGGTGGTGAGCGCCCCACCCCCGCCCCGCCTCGACCTGCGCCTGCCGGCGACGCTCGCGGTGGCTCCCGGCGTGGCGCCGGCAATCCCGCTGCCGGCGACGGGGAGCTTCGACCTCGTCTCCACGGACCGGGGTCAGCTCGCCGCGGTGACCCCCAGCGCGGTGCTGCCGATCGGCTCGATCGCGAAGGTCATGACCGGCCTGGTGGTGCTCCAGCATCACCCGCTGACCGGCGGCGAGGCGGGTCCCGCCTACACCATGACCGGTCAGGACGTCGGCTTCTTCAATGCGGTGGTCGCCGAGGACGGCTCCAGCCTCCCGGTGACGAGCGGCGAGCAGTTCACCGAACGGCAGCTGCTCCTCGCCCTGCTGCTTCCCTCGGCGAACAACATCGCCGAGACCCTCGCGGTCTGGGTGGCCGGCTCGGAATCGGCCTTCGTCGCCGACCTCAACACGGAGGCGCGGACGCTGGGGATGACCCAGACGGTCTTCGCGGACGCCAGCGGCTTCAGC
Source organism: Candidatus Dormiibacterota bacterium (assembly GCA_003170875.1). Taxonomy (GTDB): domain Bacteria; phylum Chloroflexota; class Dormibacteria; order Aeolococcales; family Aeolococcaceae; genus Changshengia. The sequence continues at coordinate 3,865 of PMYJ01000134.1, forward strand.
CCGCAGACGGTCTCGACCGCCGCCGACCTGNNGCAGCACCATCCAGAACCTCGACACCGACCTGTCCACCGTCCCGGGATGGCTCGGGATCAAGACCGGCTCGACGTCACAGGCCGGCGGCTGTCTCCTCTTCGCCGCCGACCACGCCGGCCCGGTGGGGGGCAGCTCGGAGGTCACCGTGGTGGGCGCGGCCCTCGGCGTGGTCACCGCCGACGGCGCCCTCGGTGACGAGCTCGCCGCCGCTCTGAGCGCGGCCGCCGCCGCGGTCAACGCCGCCTTCGGCGCCTACCGGGCCGTCGACCTCGGCACGGTGACGCCGCCCCCGCCCTCGGGGGCGCTGCGGTCCGCGTGGGGGACGAGCACCCAGCTTCAGGAAACCTTCGAGGGCAGCACGTCCCCCGTCGAGCTCCGGGTGGGCGCCACCCTCCGGCTGTCGGCGACCGTGCGGCCCATCCGCGACGCATCGACGGTGACGGGGGGCACCGTCGTGGCGCGCGTGACCGGTCGCGTCGGCAGCACCACCGTGGCCACCTGGAACGTGACCGCCACTGGCGGGCTGGGCCAGCCCAACTGGGAGTGGCTGCTCACCCACTGAGCGGCGGGACTACCAGGAGGCGTCCGTCCGCTCGGCGGCGTCGCGCAGTGCCTGCACTACGGCGGCCGCCTGGGCGGCGAATTCGGGGGCGACCCGGATGGTCTCCAGGTGGTCCTTGGCGACGATCATCTCCACCTCATGCAGGCCGAGATGAGGCCGAGCGGAGGCCTGGGACGCGTAGGCCTGGAGCTGCGCCAGCCACTTCTGCCGGAGGGCTCGGGGGGCGATCTCCCCGGCCTTGACCCGGAGCCCCACGCCGCCCGGTCCGGGGGCGAGGCGGAAGCGGAGCGCCATCCGCCCCGCCTTGACGCAGACCTCGCAGCGGCCGCTCTTCTCGTCGGGGATCTCAGGACGCTTCTGGCAGACGCGGCACATCGCCCCCGATGGTCGCAGATCAGGGTCGCGGTCGCCCAGTCCCGCCTCGCCCGTCCCGGCTCCCGGTCCATATGGCCACGCGCTCGTGCGTTGACGAAAACACTGTCAGGTACTACATTGTCCCCATGAACGTCGAGGTACGCGCCACCGGGCTCCGCGCCATGCGGGACAGGCACAAGCTGACCCAGCGGGAGCTGGCCCGTCGCCTGGGGGTGACTCAGAACTACATCCCGGCCCTGGAGGCGGGGACCCGCAACCCCGGCCCCAAGCTCCGCCAGCAGCTCATGCAGCTGTTCCAGTGCGACTTCGAGGACCTCTTCCAGGTGGTGATGATCAATCCCGTCGACCACCACGAGACCCTCCTGAAGCCGGTCGAGGAGCCCCGCATCGCCTGACCGCCTCGATGGCGCGGTGTCCGGCCCATCTAGAATCGGGCGGGTGAGCCCCACCCGCAGCGCCGTTGACCCCGCCGGCGAGCTCCGGCCGCCGGACGAGGCGGTGGTCGGCCAGGATGTCCTGCGGTTGGAGGGGATGCGCTTCTTCGGGCACCATGGCTGTCTGGCGGACGAGCGCAGCGCCGGAGTGCACCTCGACGTCGACGTGGAGGTGAGGACAGACACCCGCGAGGCGGCCCGCACCGACCGTGTCGAGGACACCATCGACTACGCGCGGCTCGTCGAGAAGTGCCGGCGGGTGGTCGAGGACGACAGCTACCACCTGGTCGAGACCGTGGCGGAGCGGCTCGCCGAG
>PMYJ01000169.1 GCA_003170875.1 Candidatus Dormiibacterota bacterium
GGGGGCGTGCGCGCCGCGCGCACGCCCCCAGCCGCCATCCCCTGATCAGCCCCAGTGGAGGCGCCGACCATGATCGCGAGAACCGACACCCAGATCGCCGAGACCTTCAAGACGACCGCCGTCGAGTTGGCGGGAGACCTCTGCCACGCGAGCCGGCCCCTGCTGCCGGTGTTGCAGGGGAGCATGCTGCGCGTCGACGAGCTGTGCGTCACCTCCGGTCTGGAGCGCCAGAGCCCGCTGGCAGCGACGGTCATGGCGCTCGGGCCCGCGGTTGCCGCGGCCGGAGCGAGTGTCTCCGCCATGGCTAGGATGACCCCCGAGCAGGCGAGCAGGCTGGCGGGAGTTGCGGAGAGCGTCATGGACGTGGCCATCGACGCTCTGGACGCTCTGGACACCCTCGGAGATGGCGGCGAACCGACGGTGGCTTTTGCGCATCGCTTGGCACACGCCACCCACCTTGCCAGCGCCCTGGCGGGTGGGCCGGTCATGGCGCGGGAGGGCACCGGTCACGGCCCTCCTCCCCGCGCTCCGGCGCTGTGGCCCACGCTGCTCGGGTCGCTGAGCACCCGCATCGTGGTCAAGCAGCACTGGCAGGACGGCCCGGGGCTCGCCGCCTGGATGCACCGTGTCCAGGCCGCCTCCGCCTGTCGCGATGCGGCGGTCCGCAGCATGAAGGGGCACGCGGTGGTCGTCGCCACGCGGGCGGAGTCCTCCAAGGAGCGGCTCCTCCGCTGCCTGACCTTCGCCAGCCTCTACTGCGGCTTCGCCATGCTCGAGCGTCCCCCCTGGGCCACCCCGTGCACCGCCCCGCGCGCCCAGCGCGCCGTGGCCGACCACGGCCCCGTGCCGGTGCAGCTCGGGCGGAGGCTCGTCTACCCCTTCAGACCCGGCGGGCAGGGAGCGGTGGCGCTCATCTGACGGGTCCGTTCCCGGCTACCCCATGGGCCCCCTGTCCCCGTGCCGGGCAGGGGGCCTTCCATTCTCACGACCGAAGCGCGCGGCGGCCTTTGTGTAGACTCCACCCTGCATGACCTACATCGTCACCGAGACGTGTGTCGACCTCAAGGACAAGTCCTGCATCGAGGTCTGCCCCGTGGACTGCATCCACGAGACCGACGACGACCGGATGGTGTTCATAGACCCGGATGAGTGCATCGATTGCGGCGCATGCGTCGATCCGTGTCCCGTCGACGCGATCTTCGCCGAGGAGGACGTCCCCACCGCCCAGATCGCCTTCGTCGAGATCAACAAGCTGTACTTCAAGGACAGGGCGGCCGCCACCGCCAAGCTCGACGGGGTCAAGCCCCGCGGCTAGCGTCCTGCCCGACGTCACGCTGACGCGCGCAGCCTGAAGCAGCTCCCGGCCTCCTGATGCGCCGGCAGCGACGGCGTCTGTGCATTCATCGCAAATCACCGGCTGCCAGATTGTGCGCGATGCACAAACGCTCAACCGTGCCTCTCGTCCTCCGAGTCCATGGCAGGTCCGCCCTGTGACTCGTTAGGCTCACTCAGTTGTGATAGCAGAGGCTCGGCCCCGGAGGCCGTGCCCGCGGCCAGCGGTTGCAAGGGGAAGTGGATGGCAGACGAGACCAAACAAGCAGGCGGGGCCACCCCGAAGGACGTGATCAAGCGGGCCAAGGATGCGGGCGTCAAGTTCGTGGACGTGCGCTTCACCGACCTGCCCGGCACGTGGCAGCACTTCAGCATCCCGGTGAGCGAGCTCACCGACGACCTGTTCGAGAACGGCATCGGTTTCGACGGCTCCTCGATCCGCGGCTTCCAGAAGATATTCGAGAGCGACATGCTCCTCTTCCCGGACCCGGGCCGCTGCTTCATCGACCCGTGCCTGGAAGTCCCCACCCTGGCCATCGTCTGCGACGTCAAGGACCCGCTGACCAGGGCGTCGTACTCGCGCGACCCGCGCTACGTCGCCCGCAAGGCGGAGGCCTACCTCGCCAAGTCGGGCGTGGCGGACCTCTCCTACTGGGGCCCGGAGCTCGAGTTCTACATCTTCAACTCAGTCCGCTTCGACCAGAACTCCCACGAGGGCTACTACCACATCGATTCCAATGAGGGCATCTGGAACAGCGGCCGTGAGGGCGCCAACCTCGGCTACCGGCCGAAGTACAAAGAGGGGTACTTCCCCGTCCCGCCGGCGGACCAGCTGCAGGACCTGCGCAGCCGCATCGTCCTGAAGATGCTCGAGTCCGGTCTGGACATCGAGGTGCACCACCACGAGGTCGGCACCGCAGGGCAGACCGAGATCGACATGCGGTTCGGCTCCCTGACCTCGATGGCCGACAACGTTCTGCAGTTCAAGTACATTGTCAAGAACGTCTGCGCCCAGAACGGCTATACCGCGACCTTCATGCCCAAGCCGCTGTTCGGTGACAACGGCAGCGGGATGCACGTTCACCAGTCGCTCTGGAAGGCTGGCGTCCCGCTCTTCTACGACAAGAACGGCTACGCGCTGTTCAGCGATCTCGGTCGCTGGTACATCGGCGGGCTGCTCAAGCACGCTCCGGCACTGCTCGCGCTTGTCGCGCCGACCACCAACTCCTACCGCCGTCTGGTTCCCGGCTACGAGGCACCGATCAAGCTCGCGTATAGCGCGCGCAACCGTAGCGCCTGCATCCGGATCCCGACCTACAGCGATTCGCCCAAGGCGCGGCGCCTGGAGTTCCGCTCCCCCGACCCGACCTGCAACCCGTACCTCGCATTCAGCGCCATGCTGATGGCGGGTCTGGACGGTATCGCCAACAAGGTCGAGCCGCCCAAGCCGATCGAGGCCGACCTCTATGAGCTGGAGGGTGAGGAAGCCGCCCAGGTCAAGGATCTCCCCGGGTCGCTGCCCGAGGTCCTCGACGCCCTGGAGGCCGACCACGACTTCCTGCTCAAGGGGGACGTCTTCACCCCCGACCTGATCGAGACCTACGTCGCCTACAAGCGCGAGCGCGAGGTGGACCCGGTGGCCCTCCGCCCGCACCCCTACGAGTTCTTCCTGTACTACGACGCTTAAACGGAGCGAGGCCGGGCACGCCTGAGGCGTGCCCAGGCCGACGCCCACCCGGGCGCCGCGCGCAAGCGCGAGCGTCCGGGTGAGGCGGAGGCCGGCAGGGGCGCGTGCGCGCCCCGGCCGAGCGAAGAGCCGCGGTCGTNNCGTATCGCGCAGCGCTACGACGCATGGAACCACGGCGCACCGCGTACGACGCCCGAGCCGCAGTGTGGCGCGCCGCCGTCGGGGCCCTGAGGCCCCGCCCTCAGGCGATCCGGCAGGGGATGTCCGCGTCCTCGTCCAGGTGGTAGCTGGCACAGATCCGGTGGAACCCGTCGGCGATGGTAAGCGGCACGTCGGCGTCCACCCGCCCGCGCACCAGCAGGACGGGGGAGAGGAGGGTCCCGGCTGAGACCTTGCCGAGGTCCTTCTTGACGTGGACGTTGTCAGGCGGCAGCAGCTCCAGGCGGCTGGCCCTCAGCAGATCCTTGGCCTTGAAGTGGGTGATCGGGGCCTTCCGGAGTGCGGCCACCGCGTTGGTCACCTCTCCCTTGTCCATGATCAGGCTCAGGTAGTCGGAGGCGGCGGGGTAGTCGTGATCGTCCGGCTCGGTCTTCCAGTGCTCCTTGGCGGCCATGAGGCGTCTCTCCTGTCAAGGTGATCGGTCGGGAGACACGCCACCGGCGCAGCTGGCGAGGAGGTCATGGTGCGCCCGCCAAGCTCCGGTCGGTGGCTGCTCACGCGCCACTGTACCCCCGGGCTCGGACCACCGGGGAGGTGGCGCGCACCAGGTCCGCTGCCGCGCTGCGCCGGTCGCCGCCCGCCCTGGACGGGACGGCCCATCAAGTGACGCCGCCACCAGCTGACGTGCGGGCAGCCCCGGGTGGCCGCGGTGCCGGGTCAGGCTACGCTCATTCCTTGCGTTAGGTACGCCGGCTGGTGGAGGAGGGCTCGGGTGGCGGAGATCCGGCAGCCCAGCATCTCGAGGATCTCATCGAGCCGCTCGACCAGCTCCGCGGACAGTTCGATGGGGTGGTTGTCGATGTCCCGCAGCAGCGCAGAAAGTCTCACAGCCTTCTGATCGATCTTCGCAACGATCTCCTGCGGGGCTTCGACCGCTGCGGCTGACTGGCTCGGCTCCATACGTCGACCTCCGTGCGGATGGCGATCGGTGAACCGGCAGCTGGCCGGCCTGAGACCAAGACTAGGGGTCTGCGCGGGCCCTGTCCAGGGCTGTTGGTCGCCCGGGGTTGAGGGTCGACCGGGGTGAGCCGCCAGCCCGCAGCCGACCCCTCGCGGCCGCCGCCGGGCGCCGGTCCGCCTTCCGATCGCCGCAAATGGCGGTGCTACACTCGCCCCGGGCCTGCCAGGACCGGCGCGGGTGGCGGAACCGGTAGACGCGCGGGACTTAGGATCCCGTGGGGTGAACCCGTCCGAGTTCGAGTCTCGGCCCGCGCACGTTGGCGGCTGGCGCCGTCGCCAACGCCGTGCCGTCGTCCAGAATGGCGGGCCTGTGACACCTGAGGAGACCATGTGACCACCGCAACCTCCGAGCTGTCCGTCTTTGTCGAGCGCAAGCCGGGCTGGATCGTCGAACTCACCGTCGAGGCGCCCCCCGAGGAGCTGGACCGGGCGCTTGGGGACGCTGGCCGGAAGCTAGGGGCCCGGCTCCGTATCCCGGGGTTCCGGCCGGGCAAGGCGCCCGCCGGGCTGGTCGAGCGCGCCGTCGGCTGGGAGGCTCTGCGCAACGCCGCTGCCGAGGAGCTCGTCCCGCAGCTCTACGCCCGTGCCATCGATCAGGAGGACCTCGACCCCGTCGGCGACCCTTCGGTCACCCTCGGGACGGTGGAGCGCGGCCAGCCGGTGAAGTTCACAGCCGAGGTCGCCGTCCGCCCGGTGGTCGACCTCGCCGACTACCGCACCCTGCGCATTGACCGCCCCCACACCGAGATCGGCGACGCGGACGTGGACTCGGCTCTGGAGGAGGTCCGGCGGCGCTTCTCCGATCTGGCCGAGGTGAGCCGGCCGGCTCAGGCCGGTGACGTGCTGCGCTGCACCCTGGTGATGCGGCGTGGCGAAGAGGTGCTCTCGGGAGGGGAGGAGCGCGACCTGGAGCTGGATCGCGAGCGCCTCGTCCCCGGGCTGGTCGACGCCCTCATCGGGCTCACGCCCGGGGAGGAGAGGAAGTTTCCGCTCGCTCTCCCCGCCGACTACCAGCAGGAGGAGCTGCGCGGGGTGACCGTGGAGGCGGACGTCCACATCCTCGCCATCCGCGAGCGGGCGCTCCCGCCCCTCGACGACGCCCTGGCTCAGCGCGACGGCAGCGGGGAGACGCTCGAGGAGATGCGCGACCGCTACCGGGAACGGCTCGTCGAGGCCGCCGCCGAAAGCGACCAGGAGCACTTCCAGTCCGACGTCCTCAAGGCCCTCCGCGACCGGGTCAAGGTGGATCTACCGGCGGCCATGGTCGAGCGCGAGCTGGACCGCGAGCTCGCCAGCATGGAGGTTCGGCTCGCCGAGCTGGGCCTTCGCTTCGACCGCTACCTGGAGTACACCGGGGGCAGCCTCGAGAAGCTCCGCGCGGAGCGGCGCCCGGCCGCGGCCGACAACGTCCGGCTCGAGCTGGCCCTCGGGGCCCTGGCCACCGCGGAGCAGATCGAGGTCGACGAGCTGCAGGTCGAGCACGAGGTCGACCGGATCGGTGCTGGACGCCGCCTCTCCGGGCAGGACCGCCGCCGCTTCCACGCTGCGGCGCACGTCGACCTTCTCCGCCGGGCCGCGGCCGAGCGCGCCTACGAGATCGCCGCCGGCGCCGCCTGAATCAGCCGAACCGCAGGGCGGCCGAGGGCCGGTAGAAGCGGACCCGGCAGTGCTCGCACCGGAACACCAGGCGGAGACCGAGGCGGCCGATCACGCCCGAGTTGCGGTCGTCGCAGAGCGGGCACCGGGCGCGCTCCTCCGCGAGGTCCACGGGGACCGTGCGAAGGGACAGCTCGACGGGCTTGTACTTTCGGGCCATGGCCGGCTCCCTCCACCATGTCTCTCAGCCAGGAGTGTCAATATAGTTGATACCATCGGTATCAGCAATACCCCACCCTCGTCGGCTCAGCGAGGCATCGCCCCAGGCGCTGGGTCCGGGGAGCGGCGGGGCCGCCCGCGGGGGTCCTCCGGGCTTCGCCACACGGTGGAGGGCGCTGTGACGGCTCGTGGGTATACTGGCCTGGCAATGACCCTCATCCCCTACGTCATCGAGACCACCAACCGGGGTGAGCGCGGGATGGACATCTACTCCCGCCTGCTCAAGGACCGGATCATCTTCATTGGCACCCCCATCGACGACCAGGTGGCCAATGTGGTCATGGCCCAGCTGCTCTTCCTGACCGGCGAGGATCCCGAGAAGGACATCTGGCTGTACATCAACTCGCCAGGAGGGTCGGTCTACGCCGGCCTCGCCATCTACGACACCATGCAGTACGTCGAGCCGCGGGTCGGCACCATCTGCTTTGGCCTGGCCGCCTCCATGGCGGCGGTGCTGCTGGCCGGGGGCGCGCCGGGACTCCGGTACTCGCTGCCCAACACCCGCATCCTCATCCACCAGGCGAGCGGCGGATTCAGCGGCCAGGCCGCGGACATCCAGATCCACGCCCAGGAGATCCTCCGGGTCAGCCGCCGCATCGACGAGATCCTCTCGCACCACACCGGGAAGCCCATCGACGTGGTGCATCGGGACTCGGACCGCGACTTCTTCATGAGCTCGGACGAGGCCAAGGACTACGGCCTCGTCGACGAGATCATCCAGGGCCGGCCCAAGAGCACCGGTGACGGTTCCTCGCCGCGGGGCGTGGGTGGCGGTAGCGGGAGGCCTGCTCGCATTGAGTCCGGCGATGGTCCCGAGGCCGGGGGCGGCGCCGCCGCCCGCTAAGGGCACGCGACGCGGGTGAGGACATGACCGACCGCGAAGATCGGCGCCGGCACACCCGCTGCTCCTTCTGCGGGAAGGGGCAGGAGCAGGTTCGCAAGCTGGTCGCGGGCCCGGGTGTCTACATCTGCGATCAGTGCATCGATCTCTGCCAGGAGGTTCTCGAGGAGGACAACCGCTCCAGCTCGCAGAAGCGGGTCAAGTCGGGGATGATGCCGACGCCGCAGGTGATCATGGCCTCGCTCGATCAGCACGTGATCGGCCAGGAGCACGCCAAGAAGGTCCTCGCCGTCGCCGTCTACAACCACTTCCGGCGCATCGCTAACAGCAAGGCCAACAGCGACATCGAGCTCCAGAAATCCAACGTGCTCCTGGTGGGCCCGACCGGCTGCGGCAAGACTCTGCTGGCGCAGACGCTGGCGAAGATCATCGACGTGCCATTCAGCATCGCCGATGCGACCAGCCTCACGGAGGCGGGCTACGTCGGCGAGGACGTCGAGAACATCCTGCTCCGGCTCATTCAGGCGGCCGACTTCGACATCGCACGCGCGGAGCGCGGGATCATCTACATCGACGAGATCGACAAGATCGCCCGTAAGGCGGACAACCCCTCGATCACCCGCGACGTGAGCGGGGAGGGCGTCCAGCAGGCACTGCTCAAGATCCTCGAGGGGACGGTGGCCAACGTGCCTCCCCAGGGTGGGCGCAAACACCCGCACCAGGACTTCATCCAGATCAACACCACCAACATCCTCTTCATCTGCGGAGGTGCCTTCGACGGTCTGGAGAAGATCATCGAGCACCGCACCGGCCGCCGGGCCATCGGCTTCACCAGCGAGCCTCTGAAGAAGGGCCGCACCAAGGAGTCGACCAAGCTGCTCCGCGAGCTTCAGCCTGAAGATCTCCTCAAGTACGGGCTCATCCCCGAGTTCGTCGGCCGCCTTCCGATCGTGGTCACGCTCGACTACTTGGACGAGGACGACGTCGTCCGCATCCTCACCGAGCCCAAGAACGCCTTCGTCAAGCAGTACCAGAAGTTCTTTGCCCTGGATGACGTGGAGCTCGCCTTCCACGAGGGGGCGTTGCGGGCGATCGCCAAGCGAGCCCTGGCTCGCGGGACGGGCGCACGCGGCCTGAAGTCGATCATCGAGGACGTGCTCCTCAACAGCATGTTCGAGGTCCCGAGCCGTCCCGACATCAAGCGCTGCGTCATCACCGAACAGTCGATCCAGGACGGCGTCGAACCTCTTCTTCTCACCGAGGAGCCGCGCCACGCCGACGCCGAGGGGGGGGAGGCGGCCGTCGCCGACAAATCGGCCTAGCGGCAGTGCCCCCGGGGCGTCAGCCCCGGAGCGCGGCCCGTATACTTCGGGCCACCCATGGAATCGAAGTTCGAGCCGGCGGAGGTCGAGCCTCGCTGGCGCCTCCGCTGGGAGGAGCTGGAGGTGGGCCGGGCGGATGCCGCGTCGGACCGTCCCAGCTTCACCATCGCCCTGCCGCCCCCCAACATCACCGCCCCACTGCACATGGGCCACGCCATGGGCTTCTCGGTCCAGGACATCCTGGCCCGCCACTGGCGGATGCGCGGCGCCGAGGTCGAGTGGTGTCCCGGCACCGATCACGCCGCCATCGCCACCAACGCGGTGATCGAGCGCCAGCTGGTCGCCGAGGGCACCAGCCGCGAGGCGATCGGACGCGCCGCCTTCCAGATCCGCGTCGACGCCTGGTACGAGGAATGCGGCGGTCGCATCTACGAGCAGATGCGACGCCTCGGCTTCACCTGCGACTGGTCGCGTTCGCGATTCACCCTCGACGAGGCCTACGTACGGGCCATTCGCACCGTCTTCAAGGCCCTCTTCGACGAGGGACTGATCTACCGTGGCCCCCGCATCGTCAATTGGTGCCCCCACGATCGCAGCGCCATCAGCGATGAGGAGGTCGAATGGATCGAGCATCACGACACCCTCACCCGCCTGCGCTACCCGGTGGAGGGCGGCGGCGAGGTGGTCGTGGCCACGGTCCGTCCCGAGACGATGCTCGGCGACTCCGCGGTGGCGGTGAACCCCGACGACCCCCGCTATCGGGACCTCGTCGGCGGTCACGTCATCCTTCCCCTCACCGGCCGGCGCGTCCCGATCGTCGCCGACGCGGCGGTGGAGGTGGGCTTCGGCACCGGTGCCCTCAAGGTCACCCCCGGCCACGACCCCACCGACTACGAGATCGGCGTCCGCCACGGGCTCGCCATCGTCAACGTGATCGGGCTGGACGGGACCATGGACGTCCCCGATCTCCCCCGTTTCCACGGTCTCACGGTGGAGAAGGCTCGTCGCGAGGTCACCGAAGCCCTCCGCGAGCAGGGGGCGGTGGTCGGCGAGGAGCCCTACGTCCATGAGGTCAGCCACTGCGACCGCTGTCACCACGTGATCGAGCCGCTGGTGAGTGAGCAGTGGTGGGTGCGCATGCCGACCCTCGCCGAGCCGGCCATCGCCGCGGTCGAAAGGGGCGACGTCGCATTTCACCCGGAGCGGTATCGGGACCAGTACCTGACCTGGATGAGCGGCATCAAGGACTGGTGCATCAGCCGCCAGATCTGGCTCGGCCACGCCATCCCGGTGAGCAGGTGCGGCAACGGTCATCGCTTCGCCTGGGTGGAGACCCCGCACAGCTGTCCGAGCTGTGGCAGTGACCGGCTGGAGCACGATCCCGACGTCCTCGACACCTGGTTCTCGAGCGCTCTCTGGCCGTTCGCGATCTTCGGCTGGCCGGATGACACCGCCGATCTGCGGCGCTTCTACCCCACCCAGGTCCTGGTCACGGCGCGCGAGATCATCTACCTCTGGGTGGCCCGGATGATCATGACCGGCCTCAGGTTCACAGGCCAGAAGCCCTTTGATGACGTGATCATCACCTCGACCATCATGGCCCGTGATGGGACGCGGATGTCCAAGTCTCGAGGCAACGTCGTCGATCCCCTGGACATCATCGAACGCTACGGCTCCGACGCCGTGCGTGCCTGGGCCGGGGCGGTGGGCACGAGCGGCCAGGACGTCCGTTACGACGAGGAGCGGGTCGCCAGCTACCAGCGATTCGCCAACAAGCTCTGGAATGTCACCCGCCTCTTGGTCACGGCCCTCGGTGACGGTGACCGGATCGCGGTGCGGCCACCGGCGGTCCCGGTCACGGCACTGCTGGCCGAGGACCACTGGATCCTCGGGCGTCTCGCCGATGCGGTGGCCACCGTCGATCAGGCGATGACCCAATACCGCTTCCATGACGCCATGGACCGTCTGTACAGCGTGATCTGGCAGGATTTCTGCTCCGACTACATGGAGATCGCGAAAGTGCGGCTTCGGAACGGCGAGGACGGGCAGGGGCGGGAGGCTGCGGCCACGACCGCTGTCACCGTGCTCGACTCTGCGCTGCGCCTTCTCCACCCCTTCATGCCCTTCGTCACCGAGGAGTGCGCGCAGCGGCTGCCCGACCCTGCTCCGAGCCTCCAGCACCGCTCCTGGCCCGCCGTCCTGCCCGAGTGGGGCGAGCCGGACCGGGCCGGCGCCGGTGAGGGTGTCGACGAGCTGCTGCTGTTGGTGGGACAGCTCCGCGCCCGGCGCCAGGAGGCGGGCATCAGCGCGTCCGATAAGACCCTCCACCCCGTCGTCATCCGGGGCGGAAACCCCTCCCTCTCGGCTGGCGACCGCCGCCGCATCCTCGAGGCCCTGGTCCGCGTACGGGTCACCGACGGCGACGACGGGAGCGAGGCCCAGCTGGTGATCGCCGGCAGCCTCGAGGCCGAGGTGCGCCTCGGCGGAGGAGGGGAGGAGAGNNCTCGCCAACACCGCGTTCCGGGAGCGTGCTCCCGAGAGCGTGGTCCAGAAGGCCACCGACCAGCTCCGCGAGGCGGAGCTGCAGGCGCAGACCCTGCGCCGTCGCTTAGGGATTTCCGAATGAAGCTTCTCGCCGACACCAGCGGCTCGCTCATCTTCCTCGGCGTGCTCCTGCTCATCCTCTACGTGGCGCTGCTCCTCGTGGCGCTCGCCTACAACGTCGTGCGGGACGCCAGGCGGCGCTCCAGCTCGATCCCCTTCGCGATCTTCGCGTTCCTGCTCGCCTTCGTACCTCCCTTCCTGGGGGCGCTCATCTACCTGGTGATTCGTCCCCCGAGGACGCTCGCCGAGGAGCGCTCCCT
>PMYJ01000209.1:0-5392 GCA_003170875.1 Candidatus Dormiibacterota bacterium
GCCATGGTCAGATGATACTCCTTCTGCGACGTTGCACAAGATGTTGCACTAAGGCCCACAGTTCGGTATAATAACGACATGGTAAGCGTCCAGTCCCACCGGGAGGCCCGCAAGGAGCGCTCCCGGCTGCCGAAGTCGGTGGCGGAGCGCTTCGCGGTGGTGGAGGAGGCGATCATCTTGAACCCGTATGCGCCGGCCTTCAAGCGGGAGGCGGGCTGGGGCCAGCGCAGCGTCCTGGTAGCCGGCGTGAGCTTTCAGGGGACGACTTATCGGATGGCCTGGGAGGTGATCTCGGCCGCGGAGGTGGTCATCTGGGCGTACGGAGCCCACGAGCGCTTCTACAGCCGGCTGTCGCGCCGGGCGAAGCAACGATGAGCCGCACTCGCGTCGCCGACGCCGACACCGTGCTGGACCGCCTCCAGGGCGGGCTCCTGGGGGTGGCGGTGGGCGATGCACTGGGAGCGACCCTCGAGTTCGCGCCGCCACAGCCGGCGGATGCGCTGCACACGGAGATCAGCGGAGGCGGCGTCTTCGGGTGGATTCCCGGAGCTCCAACGGACGACACCGATCTCACCATCGCTGTCGCTGAGGCCTATGCGGCGGGATTCAGCCTCGAAGGGGTTGCGGACCGCTTCCTGGCCTGGTACCAGGCTGGCCCCAAGGATGTCGGCGGGACCACCGCCGCGGCGCTCCACGGCTACGCGCAACGCCGGGACCCGCGCAGCTCGGGAAGATCCGGCGAACGGTCGGCCGCAAACGGCAGCCTGATGCGCACGATGCCGGTGGCTCTCGCGCGCAGTGACACGTCCGAACGCCGGCGGGAGGCCGCTGCGGTCAGTGCCATCACCCACGCCGAGCCGCGCTGCGTCCAAGCCTGTGTCGTGTACTGCGACCTGGTGGACGCCCTCGTTCGCGGGATTCCCGTGGCCATGGCGCTCGCCGAGGCTCGTGAGACCTCCAGGCTGCTGCCCGCGGTAGCCGACGTCCTCGCCACCGCCCCGCACCTCGACATCGGGCACCTGGACACCTCCGGCTACGTGCTCGGCACTCTCGGGGTGGCCGTGTGGGCGATCAGCCAGCCGCGGGCCTTCGAGGACGTGCTCATCGCGGTGGTCAACCGGGGCGGCGACGCCGATACGACCGGCGCCGTCGCCGGCGGCCTTCTGGGAGCGCGGGACGGCCTCTCGGCCATCCCGGCGCGGTGGCTGGGCGCTCTCACCACGCGGGCGCGACTCGACCAGCTGGCCAAGGCTCTCGCGGGCCTCCGTGGGGCCCCGCGCGATTAGCTCTCGGGCTACGTGATGAGAAATGGATCCACCCCGAATCTTCCTGCCGACTTCATCCCGCCCAGATCCCGACCTCGTCCGTCGGGGGCCGGCGGCCTTGCGCCTCGCCCAGATGGTGGGGGCCGCCATCCCGCCCCTCCCTCTGATGCCGGCAGAGCGGGTGCTTCGCCAGCTCTACGGAGGGACATTCCTCACCTACGCCGACGTCTTTGGAGAGGCGATCGACCTGAAGACGGTGCAGCGCTGGATTGCTGCGATCCCCGCTGAGACCGTCCTTTCCATCTGCTCGGTCCTGAGCCGATACGCATCGGTTCGCCAGGCCCGTGAGCTTTCGCAGGGGCCACTGGTCGCGTGGGCGGTGTCTCCGCTGTACGCGCCCGACGTCTTGAATATGCTCCGTGGCGGCGACCAGGCGCCGCGGCAGCTCCTCTTTCACCACGAGCAGCTCCTCCTCGCCGCCAAGCTGGCAATCCTGCACGGGGCAGGTGGCCCCCCAGCCCCCGCGGATGTCGGCCAGCGCCACGAAGTCGGCCGGATCCTCCTAGCGGTCAACGACCTCATCTTGAGCGCGGGCCGCGATGCGGCTCCGGAGTCCGACGCCATCTTGGGGCTGGTGGTGCGCAGCCTCACCATCAACAGCGTCGAGGAGCCCAGGTATCAGATTGCTCGCGCCTACGACATGTTCGTGGAGAGAGCGGCCGCGAACCCGGAGATTGGCCGCTTCTTCCATGACGAGTTCGGGGTCGAGCTCCCCGACTTCATGGCCTTCGGGCTGTTCTGCTCCCTTCCGGTGTTCCCCCTCCAAGCGCCCCTACCGCCGGTCCTGGATGTGGCCAACGCCCTCCAGAGCGGACAGTTTGTGCCGCCTCGAGTGCAAGCCCACCCGGACTGGGCACCAGCGCTCGACCAGCTCGTCGCCTCCCGCGATTGGTTCCGAGCACACCTCACGGACGGCAAGGTTGGAGCGTCAACCTTCCATCCCTTCCAGCTGCGACCGTTCTTCCGCTCCATCACCGGCGCCATCTTCCCCATCAGCCATCGTTTCGTGCTGGACCGGATCGGGACCGGAATGCTCTGGATGATGCACGACGCCAAACGCGCCAAGGGCGGGCACGGTGTCCAGACGTTCATGGGCACTCTGGGAACCGTTTGCGTCGAGCCACATTGCGTCGAGGCTCTCCGGGACGCGACGCCGGCGGGCACGGGGCAGCTCTTCCTGGCCGGGTCAGACGTCCCCGAGTACGTGAGCCCCGGCCTCGGCAAGGTCAGGGGATCTGACGCCTATATTGCTGACGGCGAACGGCTGGTCGTGATCGAGATCACCGGATCCGGCGTACCCATCAGCACCCTGTTGAGCGGTGATGGAGCGCAGTTCCGCGTCGAGTTCGAGAAGAAGATGGTCATGGACACGACCCCGTCGGGGAAGCCCAAGCCGGGGAAGCTGGGCCAGCTGGATCGCGTCGTCCGTGACCTGCTGGGCGGGCACCTGCGCCTTCCCGGCGTGGACCACAGCGGCATCCGCACCATCTACCCCGTGGTCCTTGGCCTTCAGCCGTGGGCCCTGTTCCCGAACGTCGAGGCGGTCATCACGCAGATGTTGGATGCCCACTCGATGTTCGCCTACCCTCGGGGGCCAATCGTTGTGGCACCGGTGCGGATGATCACCATGGAGGAGGTGGAGATCGTCGCCGGTGACCTCGCGGCCGGGCGTGCGCGGCTGGCGGATCTCCTCCAGGGCTGGCTGGACGACGGCCTGGGCCGTGACAGCGGCTTCAAGAACCACCTCCTGCGCCGTGGGTACCAGGAGCAGGACAACCCCCGCATCCACGCCACCTACGACCGCTGGGCCGCCGGCGCCCGGGAGACGCTCGTCCGCTCGGGTCTCCTCGATCCGGACGACCCGCCACCGGCCTAACTTTAGCTATGACGCCAAGCTAGTCTGGTCGAGGTGCCGACCGTGCCCGCCGTCCCCTGGGCACCGCTGAACGTCACCGATCCACTACCGTCTGCGTCGATGGGCAGCGGCCGCCGCCAAGGCTGAGGGACGCCCGGTGGGAGGCTAGACGACGCCCGGCGATGCACCCGAAGGAAGCATCCCCCTGAGCGCTCGGCTGAAGGCAATCAACCCCGGATCGTCCAAGACGGGCCGACTGAGGGGCCAAGTGATCCCTGCGATAGCGGGCCAGAACTGCTCGACGTAGCCCCAGTAGGGGCTCGGGTAATTGAGCGTGAAGGTCCCGGCGGCGGGCACGATGGGGACGTAGCCGATGATCTGAAGCACGACGTTGGCGATCCAGAAGGTCACGCCGTACATCTCACCCTCGTAAGCGAACGCGCCCGCCGACGAGGGCGGGCCTTTGACCGACCATCCGATACTGGTCGCGCCGTCTGATATGCCGTGCTTCGTGTGGCGCGCAAGGAACATCTGGCACTGCGGAGACGGCGGCGGCAGTTGCGTGGCGTAAAAGTGCTCGTAGACCGTCGGAGGGATCGCCGAGCCACGTTGGACGCACTGGATCATCAAGGCGGTCTTCATCGCCCAGCGAGCCAAGAGCGTCAGGTTCCCTCCACTGCCTCCCGTCAGCGGTATGGGGAGGGTCTCGTTCAGCAGCGGTTTGATAAGGGCACTGGCCTCGCTCTCCAAGCTGGACATCCAGCCACTGTTGCAGTCACGACAGACGCGTCTCGCTCGTGCCGTCATCGACAACCCCCGGAATCCCCGCCGCTGCCCTCCGCCTATTCCAGCGCTGAAAACCCTGTACGCCGGCTCGCGCCCAAGGTAGTCCCCCAGCCAGAGCGGGAACACGTCCTCGACAGTGAGAGGCTGCCCCCCACAAAACACGCATCGTCTGGGCAACCCACTAATTCTGGTCGTCACCGACACGGACCTCCGGTACCGCGCGCCTTCCTCCTACCGGCCGATATGAACGTGTTGCCGAACCATGCGCCCTCCTCGGGATCGAGCCGCCACCGATCCGGGCGCTTGGCCACCGCCATGGGTCGATTCTGCATGAGATCGCGACCCACGGACGCTCGTTTTTCAGGTCGAAGTAACTCAAATGCTGCCGGCCCTCAAGGCAGCAGGTATCACCTCGACGGCGTCGGTGGCTCCCAGGTTGGGCCCATACGGCTCAGCGACCCCCATGGCTGGGCCCGGAGCGGGCGCTCGGCGAGGGTTGGGGTCGTTGGTTCGACGGGCTGCTGCTCCGGAACCCAGTGCATGGGCGGCGCAGCCGAGCAGGCTGGGCAGCGATCGCCCGGGGCCCCTATCACCGGCTTGCCGCACCCCGCGCACCAGACGACCGAAGGTCCGCGGGTTGGGCGCCTGACGGGTCGGCCCGAGGCGCCGTAGGCTCGCGTCTCGGCAAGGGAGGCCCGACGGCGCGCCTCGATCTCATCAGCCTCGATCGCGCCGGGCTCCAAGGCCGGTTTCAACTTCTCCCGGAATGGGAACTTGCTCGGTCCCTGGGAAGTTGTTTGAACGCGGGATCGACGCCCGTGACCGCTCATGTACATCTGATCTTACCGACGGCCGGTGAGGCTGTCACCGTTTGGCCCGGCGCTATGGGGGGGCCACGTCCGCGTTGCCATGCGGCGTCCTTTGCGGGCGAGGCTGTCCGCCAGCCCGATCCACCCCGACTGGCCAGGCTCAGGACGCCGCTCCCTGCGATCGAGGTGGAGTAGCAGAAGCAATTGATCGCCCAGGCGCCGACCACGGTCGGCGTCGGGGCACCTCAGGGTCAGCGGGGGATCAGCTCGCGCTGGATGGCATCCGCGAGCTCCCGGGCCTTGGCTCGTGAGAGCGGACCCATCCCCTGAACGCCGAGGGTTCCGCCGGCGGTGGAGAGCCGCACAGAGCTGGGGTGCAGAGCCGGGGTTCTGAGTGTGACGTCCTGGATGTGGGTGAGCGGGACCGCGCGCTCGNNATCGGCTGACGATGCCCCTGATGACGACGACTCGGTAGGTGGTCACGACGAACCGATCAGCCCTCCGCCAGATCGCCCACAAAACGAAGGTGAGGAGATACGAGGACCAGGTCCAGAGCGCCGAGGGGAGGCAGTCATAGACGATCTCCTCGCCCGGCTGAAGTCGCAAGCGCGGGACGT
>PMYJ01000209.1:5417-7637 GCA_003170875.1 Candidatus Dormiibacterota bacterium
TCGTGGTCCTCGAGGTGGACGTAGCAGAAGGTGTCCCAGGCGTCGAGCTCGGCCCTGCGCTCCGCTGAGACGGGGCGGATGACGAACCGTCCGCCGGCGCCCCACGGGCCGCGGAGATTGGCCTCCGGATCGACCGCGATGGTGTCGGCCGGGAAGGCGTGGCGCCGGGTCTCATTGAGGTGGTAGGCGCGGCGCGGGGCAGCGGGGCCGTGCTCGTAGCCGCCGACGAGGGGCCGCAGCCAGAGAGTGAGCTCGCCGTCCACCTCCTCGAGACGGTAGTGGCGGGCGAGCGCGTACGCCGCGGTGGCGCCTCCCTCTTCCTCCGGCCAGGTGATCTCCACCTCCGCCCCGGTCTCCTCGAAGGGGCGCTCGTAGCTCTGGAGAAGCTCTACGAGCCGTGGCTCCCAGCTCGGATGCGGTCCTGGGCTGCTCATCTCGTGATCGGTCAACAGACTACGGCCTCCTCGATGGGCTTGCCGCGCAGCTGGGTGATCCCCCGCGCGGCCAGCGCGGCTAGGGTGTCCTCCCGCCGCTTGGGGCTGGAGCAGCGGATCCGGCTCGGCGCCTCGGAGCCGAGGAGGTCGATGCCGTTGCGGAACATCACCTCGTTGTTGTGGCCCGTGAAGGTGGCCACGTGGAGGGGATCGGAGGTGAGGGCGGCGGCGCTGAAGTTGTGGCTCTTGGGATTGAGGGCCCCGAAATGGTCACCGGGATAGGCGTACCAATCGCAGCGCTGGAGGAGGGTGGTCGGGTCGGCCCACTCGAAGACATCGCCGGAGTTGGAGCCGCCTCCCACGCGGAGGAAGACGGAGCGTGCCCCGCCGGTCGTCATGTCGGAGTCCTCGCTCATCCCGATGCCGGAGCGGATCCCCATCAACGCGCGGCGCTCGGTCGAGGCGAGGACGCCGCCGTTCCGGATCAGCTCGGCCGGCGACATGCCGCCGCTCAGGGCGTGGAAGAGCTTGCGCTTGCCAAAGGCCTTCTTGACCGCGGCGGGGTCGGCGCCGACATCGAGACGCCGCCATGTGTGCCAGCCTCCGCTCTGGGTGGGGGTGGGGTCGTAGCCGGGCGAGCCGGTCAGGGCCGCTCCGGACTCCTTGCCCAGGGCCGCGGCCACGGCGTCGCGCAGCTCGGGGATGCGCCAGACGCTCGCCCGTTGCTCGGCGGCAAGGACGATCTCGCGGGAGAGTCGCTGCCCTGCTTTGGGATCGGCGCTCGAGACCTCGGGGGCGCGCTCCCAGAGGATCTCGAGCTGAGCTGTCTCCTCGAGATCGGGCCGGGGCGCGAGCGCGGCCGTGACGGCGGGGTGCTTCGCCAGGCCGAGAGCGGAGATGTTGGCCCGGAGGTAGGCGACCTCGGCCTCGTCGCGGCCCATCGGATCGCTGACCAGGTGCAGCTGCTGAAGGCGCTGCACCAGTTCCCGGCCGTGGCCGGAGCCAGGCGGAGCGCTGATCTCCAGGGCGCCGCGGAGCGAGTACGCCGTGCTCGCCCCCTCGTTGCCCTGGTGCGGGCGGTAGACGGCGGTGTAGCCGTCGCCGAGGTCGACCTGGTACTCGACGCCCGTGGTGCCAGCCTTGCGGCTGACGCCATCCCAGGACGCCATCCCTTGCTCATTGATGGAGGCCTTGATCCGGCTCACCGGCCGCTGGAGGGTGGAGAGCCCCTCCCCCGTCGTCGGCGCGGGGACGTGCTCGGTGACGAGCTTCATCACCGGCCCCTGGTGCTGCTCGACCTTGGGGAGCTTGGAGCCCGTGCTCCCCGGGCCCGCGGCTGCGGCCAGGTAGCTCGTGAGCTTGTCCTGGTAGCTGAGCAGCATCGCCCGCTCGGGGTCGCCGAGATCGGGGACGGCGAGCCTCGCCATGATCGAGGCCTCCAGGTCGGTGAGCGTCGCAGCCGCGGCCGCGGCGTCGCCCGTCCCGTGCTTGAGCCACGTGTTCACCGCCTTGGCCGCGGGCTCGATCTTGCTGAACCACGTGTCCTGGGGGAGGGTGTCGAGGACCTCGCGCTCGACCTTGACGGCGACGGTCTTGCCACTGACCTCCAGGGCCTCCAGGAGCTTGCTCTCGGCCTCGGCAGTGACATGGCCCACCAGGAGCTCAACTGCCTGGCCCTGAGCCTCTTCCTCCCCCGTGCCCGCATGGCGGAGTCCCCCTTCCGGTTCATCGTCATCGACGACCCCGTCCAGGCCATGGATCCCGTCAAGGTGGAGGGGCTGGCCCG
>PMYJ01000053.1 GCA_003170875.1 Candidatus Dormiibacterota bacterium
CCATTCAAGATAACCTTCACCCACCTGTTGGTTACGGATGCAGCGGTGGTTGCCGTCGCCCAGCCACGAGATGAGATCGAGGCTGTCCGGGGGTGTGTGACCAGGCTGCTCTCGGCGTTTGATCTCCCCAGCTTCCAGCCTTCGATCGTCCACTCGACTCTTCTGCGATACGATTCGCCCGATTTCGACTACGAGCGTCTCTGTGACCTCGCCGAGGGCGTCCAGGTGGGTAACGCCGTGCTCGTTGACAGCCTTGTCATCTCCAGAGAGGTTGTGTACCCGAGCCTCGTCACCGATGAGGTTGACCGCCTCGTTCTGGGTGTCGCACGGTGTTAGCTCTGCTGCTTCGACCGTCTCCGCTTCATGGAGAGGCTCTCAATGTAAAGGTGCGAGGATGATGTCGGCATGGTCAATCCTCTCGCTCCCGCGCTCTCCCTCGACGACGGCAGCCGCGCTGCCCTCTAGTGGTGCGCCGCGCCGGCCAGCCGGCGCTCGGTCGCCCGGTGCAGGCTGAGGACCTCTCCACAGGCGGAGGCATGCACGACCATCACCGGGACCCGGCTCCGGTGGAGCACGCTGGTGCTCACACTGCCGAGGAGTAGAGAGCGCAGGCTTCCGCGTCCCCGGGACCCCATAACGATCAGGTCGTGCCCGCCGCGCTCGACCTCCCGGATGATGGCGTCCGCGGGCCGCTCGCAGACGACCTCGGTGTCGACCTCGATGCCGTCGGGCACCCGGTCGCGCGCCGCCTCGGCGNNGGTGATCCGGGCTCGCTGGCAGCGCGCCAGGTCCACCGCCTGGGCGAGCGCGGCGTCGGCATGTGCCGATCCATCAACGGGAACCAGGATGCTGTGGAACATCAGATGGTCTCTGGCGGTCCGACCGGATCGGAGCGGGCGGGAGGGATGTCCTCCGGCACCCCCAGTCAATCTCGTCACGCCTCCGCGCGATAGGGTCGAGAGGGTAGCCAATGACAGGTCCAAAGGTCATGAGTCGGCGACAAACCGGCTTTTCCACGCCGGCGCGGAAGTGCCGGTACCTCTTCAAAATGGTTTCGTCACGAATATTTCGTCACGAATGTTTTTGAAAACAGAGGGGACAAGCTCGAAGCCCCATCCGGGAGACGGCGAGCGGAGCCGAGCGGCCAGCCACCTCGCGACTGCAACGCTGGATGCCTCGTGAGGGCAACGCTGGATGCCTCGTGAGGGCAACCCTGGATGGCCTCGTGGGGGCAGCCCTGGATGGCCTCGCCCTGCAGGCGGCCCAAAGGGGGCTGCCCGGCCCGTGCCTGGGCAGGCCTCCCGTCAGCGCATCCGCTCGAGCTGGCTCTCCAATCTGATCGCGACCTCGGCCCGGCGGCCGGCCTCGCCCACGACCTCCACCCAGACCTCCGACACGCGGAGGCTGCGCATCCGCAGGTAGCGCTCGAGAACCTCCCGCTCCTCCCGTTCCGCGATGCGGGTCGCCGCGTCAACTGGCCAGTGCATCTCCGGCCTCCTCATCTCGTGGTGGTGGTGTGGGTCGACGTGCATTCAAACTCGATGGACCGTGTGGCAATAGGGTCAATGGACAGCAATTGGGTGGGTCGAAGGTCCGGATAGGGCGGCGCCGGGAGCCGCGGAGCCGGCCCCTGGAGAAGCCTCCCGGGGGACCGGAACCGCCAGCGGCGAAGCCGGCCCGCAGCCAGCCATACTGGGAGCGAAGTACCCACGGGAGGAGCGCAATGACCCAGACGTCCACCGACGTGGCTGCCGCAGGCCCCCTCTCCGACCACGATCTCGCCCTCATCGACGCCTACTGGCGGGCGGCGAACTATCTCTCGGTCGGTCAGATCTACCTGCTCGACAACCCGCTCCTGCGTCAGCCGCTGCGCCCGGAGAACGTCAAGCCGCGGCTGCTCGGGCACTGGGGGACGACCCCCGGCCTCAACTTCATCTATGCCCACATGAACCGGGTGATCCGCAACTGGGATCTCAACGCCATCTACATCATCGGGCCCGGGCACGGCGGCCCCGCCGCGGTGGCCAACGCGTACCTCGAGGGCACGTACAGCGAGATCTACCCGCACATCACCAAGGACCTGGAGGGGCTGCGCAAGCTCTTCCGCCAGTTCTCGTTCCCGGGCGGCATCCCCTCGCACGTGGCCCCCGAGACGCCCGGCTCGATCCACGAAGGCGGTGAGCTCGGCTACGCCCTCTCCCACGCCTACGGCGCCGCCTTCGACAACCCCGACCTGCTGGTCGCCTGCATCGTCGGCGACGGTGAGGCAGAGACCGGTCCGCTCGCCACGGGGTGGCACTCAAACAAATTCCTGGACGCCGCCACCGACGGGGCCGTCCTGCCCATCCTCCACCTCAACGGGTACAAGATCGCCAACCCCACGGTGCTGGCCCGGATCCCCGAGGAGGAGCTGACCTCGCTGCTCGAGGGCTACGGCCACAAGGTGCACTGGGTGGAGGGAGACGACCCGGCGAAGATGCACCAGCTGATGGCGGCGACTCTCGACGAGGTGATCACCGAGATCACCTCCATCCAGAAGCGGGCGCGCGAGGGCGGCGACACCACCCGGCCGCAGTGGCCGATGATCGTGCTCAAGTCCCCCAAGGGATGGACCGGCCCGAAGACTGTGGACGGCCTTCCCACCGAGGGCACCTGGCGCTCGCACCAGGTGCCGATGGCTGAGGTCCGGACCAATCCCGAGCATCTCGCCCTCCTCGACACGTGGCTCAAGAGCTACCGCCCCGAGGAGCTGTTCGACGAGAGCGGGGCCTTGGTCCCCGAGCTGGCCGCCCTGCCGCCCAAGAGCTACCGGCGGATGAGCGCCAACCCGCACGCCAACGGCGGCCTGCTGCTCCAGGATCTGGTGCTGCCCGACTTCCGCAACTACGGCATCGAGGTGGCCAAGCCGGGGACGACCTTCGCCGAGGCGACCCGGGTGCTGGGCACCTACCTCCGGGACGTGATCAAGGCCAACCCGCAGCGCTTCCGGATCTTCGGTCCCGACGAGACCAGCTCCAACCGGCTGCAGAACGTCTTCGAGGTCACCAACCGGCAGTGGGAAGGCGAGATGCTCCCCACCGACGACCACCTGGCCCCTGAGGGGCGGGTCATGGAGGTGCTCTCCGAGCACCAGTGCCAGGGCTGGCTCGAGGGGTACCTGCTGACCGGCCGGCACGGGATGTTCAACTGCTACGAGGCCTTCATTCACATCATCGACTCGATGTTCAACCAGCACGCCAANNACGCCAAGTGGCTGAAGGTCACCCGCGAGATCCCCTGGCGGCGGCCGGTCGCCTCGCTCAACTACCTGCTCTCCTCGCTGGTCTGGCGCCAGGATCACAACGGCTTCTCGCACCAGGACCCGGGCTTCATCGACCACGTCGTCAACAAGAAGGCGGAGATCATCCGCGTCTACCTGCCCCCGGACGCCAACTGCCTGCTCTCAGTGGCCGACCATTGCCTGCGCAGTCGCCACTACGTCAACGTGATCGTGGCGGGCAAGCAGCCCCAGCTCAACTACCTCTCCATGGACGAGGCGATCCTGCACTGCACGCGGGGGATCGGGATCTGGGACTGGGCCTCCAACGACGAGGGCGAGCCAGACGTGGTCATGGCCTGCTGCGGCGACGTCCCCACCCTGGAGACGATGGCCGCGGTCGAGATCCTGCGCCGCGAGCTGCCCACGCTACGGGTGCGAGTGGTCAACGTCGTCGACCTGATGCGGCTCCAGCCTGACACCGAGCACCCCCACGGGCTCTCCGACCGCGAGTTCGACATCATCTTCACGACCGACAAGCCGGTGGTCTTCGCCTACCACGGCTACCCCTGGCTGATCCACCGCCTCACCTACCGCCGGACCAACCACGCCAACCTCCACGTCCGCGGTTACAAGGAGGAGGGCACCACCACCACCCCGTTCGACATGGTGATGCTCAACGACCTCGACCGCTTCCATCTGGTGCTGGACGTCATCGATCGGGTACCCGGGCTGCAGTCCCACGCCGCCGCCCTGCGCCAGCGCATGGTCGACGAGAGAGTGCGCTGCCGCGCCTACACCCGCATCGACGGCGAGGACCCCCCCGAGATCAGCAACTGGACCTGGTCTTTCTGAGCTGACGCGAGGCTCCGCATCGTGAGAATCCTGGTCGTCAACGCGGGGTCGAGCAGCCTCAAGCTGTCCGTTCTCGACGATACCGACCGCTCGCTGGCGTCAGAGACCATCGACGCGCCGGTCGGCCGGATCGACGACTCCGCGCTACGGACCGCCATCTCGGCGAACTCCCCCATCGACGCGGTGGGGCACCGCATCGTTCACGGCGGCACCGAGTTCACCGAGCCGGTGCTCGTCGACGCCCGCGTGCTTCACCGGCTCGAGTTACTGACCGACCTGGCGCCCCTGCACCAGCCGAAGTCGCTCCGGGGGCTCGAGGTGGTCACCCGCCTGCTCCCCGGCGTGCCCGCGGTGGCGTGCTTCGACACCGCCTTTCACGCGCACATCCCGCCGGCGGCGGCGACCTACGCCCTGCCGGCACAGTGGCGGCACCGCTGGGCCCTCCGGCGGTTCGGCTTCCACGGCCTCTCCCACGCGTACGCCTCCCGGCGAGCCGCGGAGCTGACCGGCCGCAAGCTGGAGGATCTGCGGATCGTCACCTGCCACCTCGGCGCGGGCGCCTCCCTCGCCGCGGTCAACGGTGGGGTCTCGGTGGACACCACCATGGGCTTCACACCGCAGGAGGGGCTGGTGATGGCGACCCGCTCGGGGAGCGTCGACCCCGGGCTCCTCCTCTGGTTGGAGGAGCACGTGGGAATGCCCCCCTCGGAGCTTGCAACGACATTGGAGCACCGCTCGGGGCTGCTCGGCCTCTGCGGCAGCTCGGACATGCGGGTGATCCTCCAGGCCGAGGCGGCCGGCGACGCGGACTCGGCGCTCGCGATCGATGTCTACCTCCACCGGCTGCGCGGGGGAATTGCCGCCATGGCCGCCGCGATGGGCGGGCTCGACACCCTGGTCTTCACCGGAGGGGTCGGCGAGCACGCCGCCCCGATCCGAGAGCGGGCCGCCGCCGAGCTGGCCTTCCTCGGTGTCGCCCTCGACCCCGAGGCCAACGCGGGAGCCGCCGGAGACGCGGAGATCGGGGCAAGCGGCGCCGCGGTCAGGACCCTGGTGGTCACGGCACGCGAGGACGTCGAGATCGCTCGCGGGGTGCGCCAGGTGCTCACCGCATCATCGGGCGGGGCTGCGGAGCGCTCGCCGGAGAGGTGACAGAGCGAGGTCAGGGGCGGGCGGCTCGTCGCCTCATCCTCTGGGACGTCGACGGCACCCTGGTGTCGTGCGGGCCGGCCGGTCGCGAGGCGCTGGAGAGCGGGGCGCGCCTGGCCGCGGGACTGACGGCTCTCCCCCACCTCCCCATGGGAGGCAAGACCGATCCGCAGATCGTCGGCGAGATGCTGCTGGGCGCCGGTGTGGCCCCCGCCGACCTCGACAGCCTGGTGCCGGTGGCGCTGGCCGAGGCCAAGCGGGCGCTGGCCGGCTGGAGGGAGCGGATGGGACGGGAGGGTCGTGTCCATCCCGGGATCCGGCACCTCCTCGACGAGCTGGCCGGCAGCGAGGGCGTCCGCCAGACGCTCCTGACCGGCAACGTGGCGGTGAACGCCGCCGTCAAGGTCGGCGCCTTTGGCCTCGAGGGGTACTTCGACCTCCCGGTCGGAGCCTATGGAGACGACAACGCGGAGCGGGAGCTGCTGGTCCCGATCGCGCGGGACCGGGTGCGGGAGCTTCGCGGTGAGACGTACGAGCCCGAGCAGGTGTGGGTGATCGGGGACACGGCCCGCGACCTCAGCTGCGCGCGCGCAGCCGGGGTGCGCTGCCTCCTCGCGGGCACGGGCCGTGACGGCTTCGAGGCCGTCCGCGGCCTGGTCGCCGACGCCGTCCTGGAGAACCTCGCCAACACCAGGTCGGTGCTGGGCATCCTGCTCGGGTGGGCCTCGGCCGGGGGCGGCGCATTCCCGGATGAAGGCGCACGAGGACGGCTACGATCGCGGGATGGCTGACCAGGATCCGCTCTCCGAGACGGAGTTCTGGGAGATCTACCGCAGGGTTCCCCGGCTGACTGTCGAGGTCGCGGTGACTGGCGATCAGGGCCTGCTGCTCACCCGCCGGGCGATCGAGCCGTGCCGGGGGATGTGGCACCTCCCGGGCGGCACCGTCCGCTTCGGGGAGCGTCTCGCCGAAGCGGTCGGCCGGGTCGCGCGCCGGGAGTTGGGCATCGAGGTGCTGGAGAGCCGGATGCTCGGCTACATCGAGTACCCGAGCCACTGGGAGAGCCGCCCGGACAGCCCCGTGGGCATCGTCTTCCTGGTCACGCGCCACGCCGGGGCTTTGGTGGTGAGCGCCGAGGCCGACGCCCACGGGTGGTTCCGCCGGCTCCCGGCAGGGATGCACGCGGAGCAGGTGCGCTTCCTGGACGAGACCGGCCTGGCCGCGCCGCCGCCTGACGGCGCAGAATCGGCGGACATCGACAGCCGGAGGATGGATAGTGGCGACTGACGAGCTTGCAACCCTGCGCCGCCTGGCGCGCCAGCTTCGTGTCCCGCCGGAGACGATGGTGAAGCTGCCCCACGGCTTCGACCCGGGGCACACCGCGACGTGGGTGCACGAGAAGGACGCGGCATCGTCCCTTGCGGCGGGGGTCCAACTGCTCAGCGAGTACCAGGCGCGCCTCGCGGCCCAGGACACCTACGGCCTGCTGGTGGTCCTGCAGGCCCTCGATGCGGCGGGCAAGGACGGCGCGGTCAAGCACGTCATGAGCGGCGTCAACCCGCAGGGCGTCTGGGTGCGCAGCTTCAAGATCCCCTCCCCCGACGAGCTCAACCACGACTTCCTCTGGCGCTACACCCGTGACCTCCCGCCGCGCGGGGTCATCGGCATCTATAACCGCTCCCACTACGAGGAGGTGCTGGTGGTCCGGGTGCATCCGGAGAACCTCGAGCGGCAACACCTGCCCGCCGAAGCGCGGGGCAAGGACGTCTGGGAGGAGCGCTTCCGGGCGATCAACGAGTGGGAGGCCCACCTCACCACCAACGGCATCCACGTGGTCAAGATCTTCCTCAACCTCTCCCCCGACGAGCAGCGCAAGCGCCTGCTGGCGCGAATCGACGACCCCACCAAGAACTGGAAGTTCTCGGCGGCCGACCTCGTCGAACGCGGGCACTGGGACGAGTACCAGCACGCGTACTCCGAGGTGCTCGCTCACACTAGCACCGCGCACGCCCCCTGGCACGTGGTCCCCGCTGACCACAAGTGGTTTGCCCGGGTGGCGGTCTCGGCGGTGGTCGTCGACGCCCTGGCCGCGATCGACCCCCAGTTCCCCAAGCTCGACCGGACCGCGGTCGCCGACCTGAAGAAGGCGCGCGCCCAGCTCCTCGCAGAGAAGGACTAGCGGCGTATCGGTCGCCATGGCCAAGCTGATCTACTCGGCCATCACGTGACTTTGCGGAGATATGGCGGTCGGCGGAGAAGATCGTCTACTCCACGACACTGGTCAGCGTGACAACTGCCAGGACACGGATCGAGCGAAGCTTCAACCCGGATGCGGTCCGTCAGATGAAGACGCGGGCGGAGCGTGACCTCACGGTGGACGGCGCCCATCTCGCCGGACAGGCGCTCAGGGCTGGACTCGTCGACGAGTGCCACCTCTTCCTGACTCCGATCGTGGTCGGAGGCGGCACCGCAGCCCTCCCTGAGGGGGTCACCATCGACCTCGAACTCGTCGACGAACGCCGCTTCAAGGGCGGCGTCGTCCACCTCCACTACCTCGTCCGGGGCTGACGAACCGGCCGCTCACGGGGATGCCGGCCCTCGGTGGACCGCAGCGCCCATCGCCTCGAGCCGGTCCGAGAATCCCGTCGCGTCCATCAGGGCGCGCATCTCCCGGGCGGCGTGCTCTGATGGGTACATGCTGCCGAGTCCGAGCTGGGCTCGGATCTCCTCTCGGCGATCGATGAACTCCCTCCACCTCGGACCGAAGGCCTCGGCGAGATGCGGGAGAAACTCGGGCGGCGTGCCTCCCATTCCCTTCTCGTAGAACTGCACCGCCCAGTCGGCGAACATCTCGACGTGCCTCACCCCGCGACCAGCCTCCACCTGCATGCCGCGGATCACCTGGTTGATCACCGCGACCGAGTTGCCCCGCGGGCAGCGACTCTGGCAGGTGTAGCAGTAGAAGCAGAGCCACACGGAGTCGTCCTCGAGCAGGGTCGGATCCCCGTCGCGGGCGCGGCGCGCGATCTCNNGTGTGGTCGTGCATGCGCGGGTCGGAGAGGATGCGCTGGACCAGGTCGGGCAGGGGCGGCCCTTCGACGAAGACGTTGCGGGCGATGGTCGCGTACGGGTTCCTGTGACCGTCCTCGCTCACCGGATCTCCATGACCTTTCTCACTCACCGGACTCACGTGACCGTTCTCGCTCACCGGGCTCGCCGTCCCGCCACCACTCGAGCTCATGCTCCTTCCTCAGCGTCCTCGGAAGCGCCCACCACCGCGGCCGGCGTCGCCCGGAAGAACTCCGGCCAGAAGTGGACCTCGACCTCAGCGCGTTCGTGTCGCGCGGCCAGGCGCACATTGTCGCGGCAGAGCAGGCACGGGGTGACGATGGGAGCGTGCCGCTCCGCGGCGAAGCGGACCAGCTCGGTCACCCCGCGCGTAGGACCGCGGTAGGCGCCCCCCAGCGCACCGCAGCAGCTCGCATGCAGCGACGGATGTGCCAGCAGCGGCTCGGTGCCGGCCAGCTCCGCCGCCTCGGCCATGACGGCGAGGGTGGCATCGCGGTCGGAGAGGCACCCCACGTAGGGCACGAACCGGGCGCTCCGCGCGTTGAGCCGGTACTCGCCGCGGCGAGCCCGCTCCACCAGCACGCCCCAAACCGGGACGGTCGGTGTACCAGCCGCGGCCAGCGTCCGCTCACAGGCCGGGCAGGCGGTGAGCATCGTCCCGGTGAACGGCGGCGGCGCCACCGCGGGATCACGCGCCGGGTGCCCGCAGCAGCGGGCGTCGTCGGGCTCGGCGAGCCGCATCCCGGATCCGGTCGCCAGGGCACGGGTAGCCGCATACGCGCCGCGATCCATGCGCAGCGCGCATCCCGGGTAGAAGACTTTGAGATCGTCGGCGGACGCGACCGGCCGCGACGGCCGTCTCACC
>PMYJ01000024.1:0-6776 GCA_003170875.1 Candidatus Dormiibacterota bacterium
CCCTCCCCGGCGCCGAGGTCCAGAGCCTGCCCAGGCGGAAGCGGTGTCACCAGTTCGCCCATCGCGGTATCGGGATGGATCGAGAAACGCCGTCCCACAGCGGCATACCGCTCGTTCCAGTCTTCTCCGTGATCCACCCTTGATCCTCCATTCGTGTCCGGTGGACGGCGTCGTCCCCGGGCGCCAGTCGCTGACGGGGGAGGCATCGCCCACCGGCGTCATCTTGCTCCAGGAGGGGTGTCCGGCGCACCGAGCGGGGTCATGCACCGGGTTGCAGGCTCGACCGATGCGCTGACACCGGCGGCGCGGCCGGCTCATCACTTTGGATCGCCCGGCGGAGGAAATCCGTCACCGCCGGAGCCACCGCGAGAAAGCGTTCGATGTCACCATGACCGGCGTCGGGGACGACCAAGAGGTCCGTGCCTGGGGGTGCGGCTCGGCGCAGCGCCTGCGCGTCGGCGACGGGGATTACGGAGTCGATCGCGCCGTGGATCACCAGCACCGGCATGCGCAAGTGGGCGATGGTGGCGATGGGAGCGAACTCCGGGAAGCGCATGCCGATGGCGCGCTCGATCTCTCTCAGCACGGGCGAGATGGCGATCGCGGGCACACCGTGCCGAAGCATCAGCTGCCCCATGTACGCGGCGGCATCCGCCATTGAGGCGATGCTGACGACGGCGGCGATACGTCGGTCACGGGCGGCGACGAGCAGGCAGGCCCCAGCTCCGACTGAGTGCCCCACGAGGACGATGCGATCCGCTTCGACGCGCGAGTCTTGCCGCAGCCAGAGGAGAGCACGCTCGACATCGTCAGCGAAGCCTGGCATGGAACTGATGTCGCCGCCGTCGCTGCGCCCGTGCCCCCGAGCGTCGAGCAGGAGGACATGGAAGCCCGCGGCGTGCAGCGGCGAGGCCACCGGGAGCATGGAGCTGGCGCTTGCACTCCAGCCGTGGAGCACCAAGGCAACGGGCTGAGGGCCGGCCGCGGGCGCCGGTATGAACCAGGCGTGCAGGCGCCCCCCCGGAGCGGAGATGGTCACGTCCTCTGCCTCCAGCCCCATCGCGGCGGGAGTTGCACTGGAGTGAACGTGGGGAACACGAAAGAAGCGGACCAGGGCCCAGCGAAGACCGAGCCGGATTGCGGCCCATCCGAGGAGCAGCCCGGCGGCACAGACGAGGGCGCGGGCCGGCCGAGACGTCAGCTATTCCGGGCCATGGGGCCCAGCCTCAGGCGGGTTGCGCATTGGGAGCCTCCGCTCAGACCACCATGTCGACGAGTGCCCAGCACCAGGGTGTGCGCCGTTGATGGGTGCGAGCCTACTGCAGCAGGCTGCGCAGCATCCAGGCGGCCTTCTCGTGGACCTGCATGCGCTGGGTGAGCAGATCGGCGGTCGGCTGGTCGCCGGCGGCGTCGGCGACGGCGAAAACCTCGCGTGCGGTGCGGACGGCCGCCTCCTGGCCGGCGACGAGACGACGGATCATCTCCGTGGCATCAGGTCGGTCATTGTCCTCGGCGATCGACGACAGCGTGGCGAACTCGTGATAGGTCGCGGGGGCGGGCGCGCCCAGGGCGCGGATGCGCTCGGCGATCAGGTCGACGGCGAGCGCCAGCTCCAGGTACTGCCCCTCGAACATCAGATGAAGGGTTTGGAACATCGGTCCCGTCACGTTCCAGTGGTAGTTCTGGGTCTTGAGGTAGAGGGTGTAGGTGTCGGCGAGAGACCGTGACAGACCCTGGGCGATCGCCTCGCGCTGCGGTGCCGGTGCCGATGTCGATGCGGGTGTCGAATCCGACCATGGATGCTTCTCCTGATCCTGTCTTGGTGACCTTCCCCCTTCGAGCCGCCGGCCCGTCGTGGCGGAGCGGTCCCGCCCGGTCCTTTCGAGCGTGTGCCTCCTTCGGAGCGGGGAGTAGGGGACTTAGCTGCCCAGAACGGGCTGGCTAGCCCCGTCGCGTGATCGCGAGCAGGTCCCTAGCGGGGCCGGCGGGCCGCTGTCCGGCTGGCCATATGGCGCGCAGGGCCCGGGTCAGGTCAACGCCCTCTACATCCACCTGAACGAGGCGTCCACTGCTCAGATCGTCCTGGACGGCGAGGCTACTGATCACCGCCGGTCCGGCGCCGGCGTAGACGGCGGAGCGCACGGCACTCGTCGAGGACAGCTCGAGCAATGGCGTCGCGAGCGGGGCGTACGCGGCCAGGGCATCCTCGAGCGTGGTTCGGGTGCCGGACGCGGGTTCCCTGTGGACCAGTCGCGTGGCGGCGAGCTCGGCGGCGCTCACCGGCCTGCGTCGCTTGGACCAGGGATGGCCACGCGCGACAACGACCAACAGCTGGTCGGTGGCCACGATCCGCCCGTTCACGCCGGCGGGCAACCCGGGCCCTTCCACGAAGCCCAGGTCGGCCTCCCCCTGCAGCACCTGCCGAACGACCTCGGTCGTGTTCACGGCGTCAAGACTGACCGCGGTCTCCGGGTGCCCGGCCGCCAGACGCACCAGCCAATGGGGCAACAGATGCTCAGCGACGGTAAGGCTGGCCGCAACGCGCAGTCGGCCGTCCCGGCCGCTTCGCAGCGAGGTGATCCCGGCATCCAGAACCGCGGCCGCCGAGAGCACATCGCGCCCCCAGTCAGCCAGCAGTGCCCCGGCTGCGGTCAGAGCCGACCCTCGCGCAGTGCGCTCGACCAGAGCCAAACCCACGAGCTGTTCCATCCTCTGGATCCGGGCACTGACGGCCGGCTGGCTGATACCTCGCGCCGCCGCGGCCCGTCCCAGGCTCCCGGTAGCGGCCACGGCCATGAGCAACTCGAGGGAGTCGAGGTCCGGAACCCGCTGTGACAACACCGGCACAAGATACCACCACCCATAACCAAACGTGATGGGTGCATCACGCCGTGACCCCTACTGTCAACAGACTGCGCCGATCACAGTTGAAGGTGAACGAAGTCCCCCCGCCACCCGGAGTGATCATGCCCCTGGCCCTCGAGATTACCCACCGAGCGACCACATCCAACCACCGCGCCTTCCCCTCCCTTGACCGGCCGGCGGACACAGTCAAGCATCTGGGGCCGAACTGGTTCGCCGCGGTCATGGGAACCGGGATCGTGGCGACCGCCGCCATCAGCCTGCCGGTCCAGGTCGCCGGGCAACGCGGCTTCGCCCTCGCCGTGTGGGTCGTCGCAGCCACGCTTCTCCTGCTCCTACTGGCAGCGACCGCCGCGCACTGGCTCAGGCACCCGCAGCTGGCCCGGGGGCACATCTCGCACCCAGTGATGAGTCACTTCTACGGCGCGCCGCCGATGGCGATGCTCACCGTCGGCGCCGGCGCGCTGCTGGTCGGCAAGGACCTGATCGGGCTGCGCGCCGCCGTTGACCTGGACTGGGTGCTCTGGATCGCCGGAACGATCACGGGCCTGCTGAGTGCCGCAATCGTGCCGTACTACGCCTTCACTCGGCACGAGTACAAGCCCGAGAGCGCCTTTGGTGGCTGGCTCATGCCGATCGTCCCGCCGATGGTCTCGGCCAGCACCGGGGCACTGCTCGTGCCCTACGCCGCGGCTGGGCAGCCGCGCGAGACCCTGCTCCTCGGCTGCTACGTCATGTTCGGGATGTCGCTGTTCGCAAGCATCGTGATCATCAGCTTGATCTGGGGGCGCTTGACACAGCACAAGGTCGGGGCTGCCGCAGCGGTCCCGACGCTCTGGATCGTCCTCGGGCCGCTCGGACAGTCTGTCACCGCAGCCGGGCTGATGGGCAGCGCTGCCGTGGGCGTCCTACCCGCCCCGTACGCCGCCGGCGCTGCGGCCTTGGCACTGTTCTACGGCCTCGCGACATGGGGCTTCGCGATGCTGTGGCTGACCATCGCCGCAACCATCACGGTCAGAACCGCCCGAGAACATCTGCCGTTCACCCTGACCTGGTGGAGCTTCACCTTCCCGCTCGGCACGGTGGTCACGGGCACCAGCGGTCTCGCGCGCCGCACCGGGCTGGACGTGTTCGCCGTAGCCGCCGTCGTGCTCTACCTGTTCCTCCTCGCCGCCTGGGTCACGGTGTTCATCCGAACCACGCACGGCGCCGCCAACGGCCACCTGCTGCTGCCCCCAACGGCGGCTGCCGCCTCGCCCAGCTACAGCTAGTCGTCGGAGACGCAGCCGACGAGTTGGGCGAGGCGCCAGCCCTTCGGACCACCGGCCTGGCAGGCCGCCGCGGTGATCGCCGTCAACCTGGTGGCGATGCTCTCGGCGGTGCTGCTCGACACCCTGCCGAAGCCTCCGGTCTCGAGCGACGCTCCTATCCTCGACGAGCACCTCGCGGTGGAGGATGACGAGCCGAGCCACCGTCTGGCCACCACGGTGCGCCGCTGGATGATCGCTACCCCCGGCCGCCTCACTCGCAGCGGCCGCCGGCTCCACCTTCACCTGCCCCGCGGCTGGCTCTGGGCCGACCGGATCATCGCCGTCTATGCGCGCCTGCGGCTGATCCCCACCACCTGACCTTCACCCGCCACTTCGCTCCTCCGCGACGACCGGCGTCAGCATTCTCTGCGACCGGTCCGGCCCCCCTGCATCGCCGCGACGATCACCGAGAACCGCCACGGGTGCGTCGCCGCACCCGGCCTCCACCCTCGAACTCCACCCCCAACCGCTCAACAGCTCCACTGATCGCCGCCAACATCCTCTGCCGCGCCCGCCGCAGCCCTTACCCACCGATTCAGGTCAGACTGCCCCGCGTCCCACCTGGCCGCGCTGCCGCTTGAGGTTCAATTCCACCAGCGATCGCCATTGCTGCCCCAGACGCATCTGGAGCGGGGGCCCGGGCGGCTGCACGCCGCGGAGTGGCGAGGTCGTGCGCGCTTCGATGGCCCGGCGGAGATCGCCAGCCCCGCGCCCGGGGTAGGTGCTGACCAACCGCCCCAGGTCGTGGGCCCCGAAATGGCTGTCCCCGGCCGCCATTCGGGCGCCGACCTCTTCTCGGTGGGCGGCGCAGAACTCGTCGAGGCGCCTCCAGGTACCGGGCAGCACCGGGGCGGTGTGGCGGACCTCGATGCCATCGATCGCCCGCGTCTCCAGCAGCCGCCTCAGCCTCCGCTCGCTGATCGAGGCGAACCACGTGGGCATGAAGGGATGGGCCACCACCGCCAGGCCCCCCGCCTCGTGGATGGCGTCGACGGTGTCCTCCACCGGCATGTGCATCCGGATCGCCCGGTCGATGAAGATGCCCACCACGTGGATGCCGGGGGGGAAGGAGCAGGTCACCTCCTCTCCGGGCACCACGTCGACGCCCAGCTCGGCCCCCACCTCGATCGCCTCTCCCAGGGGTGACACCGTGTCATGGTCGGTGACGCAGATCACCGACAGACCGATCGCGGCCGCGGCCCTCACCAGGTCGACCGCCGTCACCATGCCGTCGCTTGCCGTGGTGTGGCTGTGGGTCTCGGCGACGCTCAGCCCCTCCGGCCGGGCAATGCGCGGGCCGATTTCCATATCAGCCACCCGCCGCTTCCGGAGCGGGTGAGGCCGCGTTCAGGACGTACCGCAAATCCTGCAAGCGGGCGACGCGGGGGACCACGATCCGTATGGTGCCTCACCGGGCGATGGGGTTGCTCTGGGGTTGACGGAATACCCCGTGGGGTATATTGTAGGCGGGTCGTAAGGATACCCCCAGGGGTTACAATTGAGGTGATCATGTCCACTATCGCGCTCAACAGAAAGACCTTCACCGAGACGGTCAACCGAGATGGCACCGTCCTCGTCGACTTCTGGGCGGCCTGGTGCGGCCCCTGCCGCGCCTTCGCGCCAGTGTTCGGGGCAGCGGCGGAGGAGCACCCGGACATTGTGTTCGGCAAGGTCGACACCGAGGCCGAGCCCGCTCTGGCGAGGTCCCTCAACATCATGTCCATTCCCACCCTCATGGCCTTCCGTGACGGTATCCTGGTGTTCTCCCAGCCGGGGGCATTGCCCGCCGCCTCACTGGCCCAGCTGATCGCCGCCGTGCGAGACCTGGACATGGACGCGGTGCGCAGCGAGGTGGCCGCCGCCGAGGGGACGGCGAGGACGGCATGACCGACGGCGCTAAGGCGAGCCGCCGGGTACGAGTCGACTATGAGTCCGGGGACCGGTTCCGCATCGCGGTCCGTCAACACACCATCAGCGTCGATCAGCCGGCATCCGACGGTGGCGAGGACACCGCCCCCACTCCGACCGAGCTCTTCATTGCCAGTCTGGCCTCGTGCGTGGCCTTCTACGCCCGCCGCTTCGCCGCCCGGCACGACATTCCGACCGACGGGCTCGCCGTCACCGCCGATTTCAGCATGGCGTCGCACCCGGCTCGGGTGGGCGAGATCACGCTTCAGCTGCATGTCCTGGGGGAGCTGTCGCCCGAGCAGCAGGCCTCTCTCCTCGCCGTCATCTCGCACTGCACCGTCCACAGCACCCTGATGCAACCTCCCGAGGTTCGCCTCGCGCTGGCCGCGCTGACACCCGGGGCAGCGTGAGCAGCCCCGGCGACTGGGACGCCCGCTACCGCGCCAGCGACCACCTGTGGCCGATTGCCCCGAACTTGTGGGTGGCCGAGCAGCTGGCGGACAGTGTGGCCGGGCGTGCTCTGGACCTGGGAGCCGGGGAAGGGCGGAACACGCTCTGGCTGGCCCGTGCAGGATGGTCGGTGATGGCCATCGACTTCGCCGCCGTGGCTCTGGAACGCGGGCGCGCCAAGGCGACCGAGGATCCGACGCTCGCTCGACGGATCGAGTGGGTGACCGCAGACCTGCGCACCTTCTC
>PMYJ01000024.1:6814-7926 GCA_003170875.1 Candidatus Dormiibacterota bacterium
GGGCTGGCGGTGGGTGGCACCCTGCTCGTCGTCGGCCACGCCACGCGCAACGCGACCGAGGGGGTGGGCGGCTCGGGTGATGTCGCCAGGCTCTTCGAACCGGCCGACGTCATCGCCGACCTGCAGGGCAGCGGTCTTCGCGTCGAGGTGGCGGAGGAGCGATTGCGCCCTGTCGACGGCAGCGAGCGTCCCGCCATCGATGTCCTTGTCAGAGCCCGCCGCCCGGGACGCCCCACCGAATCGCTCCACGCGGTAGGAGGTCATCATGCCGCTTGACGAAGCTGCCGTCACCGCTGTGCTCAAGCGGCTGCGGCGAGCCGAAGGCCAGATCCGCGGGGTCATCGGCATGCTCGAGAATGGCCGCGATTGCGCCGATGTCGTCACCCAATTGGCAGCAGTGTCTCGCGCCCTCGACCGAGCGGGATTCAAGCTGATCGCCAGCGGGCTCCAGCAGTGTGTGACGGAGCGCGAAGGCGGGGCAGTTCCCACAGTGGACGAGGCGCAGCTCGAGAGGCTGTTCCTCTCTCTCGCCTGAGTCCGAGGGAGTATGGTGCCGCGATGAGCCACGGTGCCTCGCCAACCGGCATCGGACCGCGGGCGGACCGTTCAACGCCTCCCAGAGGGCCCGCCGCGCGGGTGTCCTGGACACGCCTGACCCACCCCAATCTCGCATGTGACAGGGTCGAACAGAGAACCGCCTCATGGTGATCTGTTTGGCTGTGGCCGATGACGGCTGCGTTGACCCTCGCTGGGGGCGGGCCCAACGGGTGGCGATCGCCACCGCCGAAAATGGGGGGATCACTCGCTGGGAGGAGTTCGACGTGTCGTGGGACACTCTGCACGACACCGGCTCCGAGGGCACCCACCACGCCAGGGTGGCCCGTTTCCTGCGTGAGCATCAGGCTGACACCGTGCTGGCCCACCACATGGGTGAGGGCATGGCCCGCATGCTTCAGAAGATGGGCGTCACCGTCCGTCTCGGGATCGTCGGTGACGCGCGTCGGGCCGTCACCAGTGCCGCCGTCTGACGGGGTCCGAGTCACGTCGACCATCGCAGAGAGGATGTGCTGGTGAGCGGCCCCGCTGTCAACCGGGCCAGGGTGGCGCTGTTC
>PMYJ01000014.1 GCA_003170875.1 Candidatus Dormiibacterota bacterium
CCCACGGAAAGGGTCGAAGAGCCCCTTTTTGTCGCAGCCACATCGCGGCCGCGTGATCATCGCCAAGGTGGTGGTGGCGGCGCTGGTCGGTCTGATTTATGGGGTCGCAGCCACTGTTGTCGCCCTTGCCATCGCCATCCCCTGGTTGAACGCTAAGGGCATCACCATGGATTGGGCCGGAAACGATCTGGGTCTGGTTATTCTTGCCGCAATTGCTGTGGTCACGATCTATGCCATCGTGGGTCTCGGTATCGGTTGTTTGATTCGCAATCAGATCGCCGCTGTGATCGCCAGTCTTGTCTACCTGCTGGTGATCGAATCGATAATTGGCGGATTGGCAACGCTCTGGGCATGGCTCGGAGATATCTACAAATATCTTCCCGGAGCGGCATCATCAGCCGTGACCTAAGTCGATGTGCGCAAAACCACTTTGCTGGCGCCATGGGCGGGGGGACTGGTTCTCCTGGGATGGGGTGTTTTGTTTGCCCTGCTGGGATGGGTGGAGGCGACGTCCCGCGACATCCCATAGCTGGGCGCAGCGACCGGCTTCGCCTTTCAGGTATCCGAGAGGGCGACGCCCGTGGAGCTGCGCCGGAGCGATAGACGTAGGCGCTACCCAGCCTCTCAACAAGGTGGTCGACGAATTGCTTCGTTTAGCGAATTAGACAGGGACGAGCCCTATTTCGTCGGGGTCAACGGCGTCGGGGCGGCGAGCTCGTGCAGTGCCTGATCGTCGAGAACCAGCGAGGCGCTGGCGAAGTTTTCCTCCAGGTGCCCCACCGATGACGTCCCGGGGATGAGGAGAATCTGAGCGGACCGTGCCAGAAGCCATGCCAGTGCCACCTGTGCCGGGGTTGCGTCCAGCCGATGGGCGACGTTGATCACTGCTTGGTCTGCTGTGACGTCGACCGAGGCGCCAAATGCCGACCCCAGTGGGAAAAACGGAACAAACGCAATTGCAGCGGCTTCGCAAGCTTCCAGCACCGGTTCGGATCCGCGGTCGCGCAGGTTGTAGGCGTTCTGGACGCAGACAATCTCGGTGATGGACCGCGCGCGCTCCAGCTGGGCAAGCGAGACATTGCTCACACCAACCCCGGCGATCATTCCCGCCTCCTGCATGGCGGCCATCGCTCCCACCTGAGCGTCGAAGAGGTCATTGGGCTCCCCCGCTTCGCCAGATCGCAAATTGACAGCACCCAATTGGTCCACATGTAGCGACGCCAAGTTGGCCTCGACCCCGGCGCGGAGCTTCTCAGGTTTGTTCGCCGGTAGCCAGCCTCCCGTTTCGTCCCGGCCTGCCCCGACTTTGCTCACGAGCACCAAGTCGGAGGGATACGGGTGCAGCGCACTGTAGATCAGCTCGTTGGCGACGTCGGGGCCGTAATACTGCGCGGTGTCGATATGATTGATGCCAAGCTCCACCGAGCGGCGGAGAACCGACAGCGCTTGGTCACGATCTTTGGGTGGGCCGAACACGCGGGGGCCGGGGAGCTGCATTGCGCCGAAACCGATGGCGGAGACGTGGTGGGCGCCGAGACGCCGAGTGGGACGTGAAGTCATCAGGGGCACTGTATCGCGTCCGGGCGACTCCGATCAAGATAAAGACTTTCGGCTCATGGGAGCGGGAGACGAGACTCGAACTCACGACATCCAGCTTGGAAGGAATGATCACGGATTCGTATTCGAATTTCGGCGGGAGCGACGCTAGAGCGCGTGACTTGAACTTCTAGCCGCAGAGCGAAATCTGACGAAGCTCCCAGGGGCGGGAGGTATCTGTCGAACCGCTCCCAGCCTAGGGTCCGACGGACCACGGCGCCTCTCTCTGCCGCGTCGGTCGGTCGGAGGCCTAGCGCAATGCTGTAGATGACAGCGCAGAGACGTCATAGGAGGAGAATCGCAGAATGGCAACGCAACGCCTCTTCTATCGCCTGAAATACAGATTCGGACATCCCAGATGGGACAGCGGGATCACCCCGCCAGAGCTCGTGGAGATTGTGGAAGGCCCTGGCGCCATGCCGCCGGGCCGCGCCCTTGACCTTGGCTGTGGCACCGGAACCAATGCCCTCTACCTGGCAAGACACAAGTGGGACGCGACAGGAGTGGACTTTGTCCCCGGAGCGATTGCGCGCGCCAACAAAAAAGGTCACGCAACGAATGTCCAGGCGAAGTTCGTTGTTGGCGACGTCACTAGGCTCGAGGAACTGGGCATCACGGGCCTTTTTGCTCTGGTTGTCGACATCGGATGTTTCCACGGGATCGCAGAGGACCGGCGCTCCGCATACGCGAAGGGAGTCTCGAATCTGACCAAGCCCGGTTCAACGCTTCTGATGTTCGCCTTCGGAAAGACAAGGAAAGCGATGGGAGCGCGAGGATTCATTGGGGTGTCCAAGCAGGATCTGATTTCCTTCTTCGGTTCGGCATTCGAGCTGGTGGACGTCCGCAAAGGCGAAGAGCGACACCAAGGGGATCATCGACTGCCAGCATGGTACCGCCTGGTCCGACGATGACTCGAATCCGCGACATCCAACCTGGAAGGCAGATGCGCGGAGTTGAATTCCGATTCGCCCCACTGCGGCAGCAGAGCGCGTTACTTCCGTACTACCAGAGGTCGTCGCGGCCGATTTCGCTGGCTGACGCCATCCTCCTCGCTTCCGCCCAGCCCGGCGATCGGATCGCAACCTCGGACCCCAATGTCCTCGCCGTCGCTGCGGCCAGGGGTCTTGACCCCGTCCCTCTTCTCGGCGAGGGCTAGGTCGTCGGAATTGGGTTCCAGCACTTGCCTATTCGATCGGAGCCCTGAGGAGCGCTCGCGTCACCCCGAGCAGATTGACGCGGTTACTCTCGACATGTGAGGAAAACGAGGCCGTGGTGGACACGACCATGTGGGACGGGGCCTACGAAGACACCGCGTCGGTCAGCTGGCGCCAGCGCCCAAGCGGCCGGAGGGGGCACGCCGGCATTGGCCGTCGCGGGCCGCGCAGGGTTACCGCACCCCGGCCGACCCGCCGGCAGGAGGGAGCGCGGCCCCTCTGCCGACAGGCCCCGGCGAGCGCAGTACATCGGTGCCGACGTCGGCGATCAGCTCGGCGACGCGGCCGCAACGCTCTGCCGCCGGCGCGTCAAGTCGGCGGCTTCGAGCAGGCCGACCAGCAGCACGAAGCCGCCAGTTGCGACCATCGTCCACACGATCGGTGTGAACTGGGTCGACTTGATGTCGTTGTAGTCCGACAGGCTGTTCCCGAAAGCCGTGACCAGCGCCTTGAACTGGGCCATCGACTGCGGCAGTGTCGACAACCCAGAGGCGAGCGCCGGGAAGTTGGTGGCCAGGTAGGTGTTGAGCTGCGCCGGCTGCATGCTAAGCATCTGTGCCAGGGCCGGGAGCATCTGGCCGGTGAGCTGGGTGCTCATGGCTTCCATCGTGGATAGCGACTGCTCGGCGCTCGCCACCGTCTTCGCCGTGAACAGGGGGCTCAGCTGTGTGTTCATGGAGTCGGCCGCCGTGGCCTTGCCGGGCAGGGACAGCGCTAGGGGAGTGGCCACCATGAGCGCACCGATCACCACCGCCACTCCGACGCGCCACCACCTCCGGGTGAAGACGCCACAGGCGCCCAGCAACACTCCAATCACCACCAGGACCCACGGGATCACTGTCGGTGGAATCGAAGCGGTCGGGATGGAGTCGGCTTGGTTGAAGTTGGCTTGCTCGTCGGTGAGGGCAGTGAGGACCTGGTTGAACTGGGCGGCGACGGTGGGGACCGCCTGCATCCCGGTCAAGGTGGCCGGGAACTTCTGCGCCAAGGTGGCGGAGAGCTGCGCTGGGGTGGTGCCGAGCGTCGTGGCCAGCGTGGGCACTGCCTGGGTAGAGAAGGCTTGGTCGGCGGCGCCGAGGGAGTTGAGGTCAGCGCCGAGCTCGGCCAGAGTGGCCGTCTTCATCTCCGGCTTGAAGTTGGTGGTCAGGTCATTGAACTTGGGGGCGACGGAGAAGAGCCCCGGGACCACTGCAAGGGCTATCAGGGCAACCCCCGCCAGGGCCATCGCGATGCCTAGGTGACTGGTGTCTTTCGGGGGCGGCCGTTCGGCGGAGTGATCGAGGCGGCTGACTCGCTGGGGCAGGGGTAGGTGTCGGGGAGAAGCACGGCGCTCTCCGGATTTAAGAGAATGCCCGGTGAACACCCGTTCGCGAGAGGGAACGTCGATGACACTGGGCCCAGCACCACGGCAAGGGGATCTTCTCGACGATGTCGTCCGCTTCTGCGAGGCGACGCTCGATCAGCGCTCGATCTACGTCTTCCTCCATCGCGAGCGCGACCGGCTCTTCCCGGACGAGGCCTTCGCCGACCTCTTCGTGGAGCGGGGGCGCCGCTCCGTGCCGCCGTCGGTGGTGGCGGTGGTGATGGTGCTCCAGCGCCTCGAGGGGCTCTCCGACCGCGAGGCGGTGGAGCGCTTCTGTTTCGACACCCGATGGCGCTACGCCACCGGGTGCGGTGGCTATGACACCGGCAGCTGGACCAGCTTTGCGCACACCGTGCTGGTCGACATGCGCGAGCGGCTCCGGCGATCGGAGCGCCCCAACCGGATCTTCGAGGTGGCGCTGGGCGCCGCCCGGGAGGCGGGGATCGTCTCCCGCCGCCGGGTGCTCGACTCCACCCCGCTCTACGACGCGGTGGCGACGATGGACACCATCACGCTGATCCGCTCGGCGATCCGGGGCCTGCTGGCGGTGGCCGACGCGACCCTGGCCGCCGAGTTGCGGGCGGTGATGACCAGCGGCGATGACTACGCGAGCTCGGCCAAGCCGCAGATTGACTGGGACGATGCCCCGGCCCGCGAGCAGCTCATCGACAGCCGGGCCAAGGACGGCCACGCGTGTCTGGCTGTGCTCGAGGATCGCCGCCTGGGTCCGGTGGTCACCGAAGCGGCGACCCTGCTCGCCACGGTGGTCGGCCAGGACCTCGAGGCGGGCGACGACGGCAGCTTCCGGATCGCCCGCCGCGTGGCCAAGGATCGGGTCATCTCGACCGTCGACCCCGACGCTCGTCACGGGCACAAGACCGCCGCCCGTGGCTTCGACGGCTACAAGGGTCACGTCGCCATCGACCCCGAGACCGAGCTCATCACCGCAACCCGGGTGACGGCGGGCAATGCCGGCGACGCCAGCGTGGCCGCGGAGCTGATCGCCGACGTCATGACGGCCACGGAGGCGGCGGAGACCGCTGTCGTCTACGGCGACAGCGCCTACGGGACCGGCGCCTTCCAGGATCG
>PMYJ01000150.1 GCA_003170875.1 Candidatus Dormiibacterota bacterium
AACCTCATCCTGGTTCCGCTGGCCGTGCTCGCCATCGTGCCCCCGGTCGGTGCCGCGCTGGCGATGGCCTTCAGCTCGGTGAGCGTCGTGCTCAACGCCCTGCGTCTGCGGCGCTTCGCGCCCCGCACACCCGTCCCAGCCCAGATCGACGCGCTCCCCGGGGTCGCCGCCACGGCCTGACCGTCTCATGTCATCCGTCAACCCCACCGAAGGACCGACCACGATGCCAGAACTCACCCTTGTCGCTCCGGACATCAGCTGCGACCACTGCAAGCACACCATCGAAACAGAGCTCGCCACTCTCGCGGGGGTGGCGCAGGTCCAGGTCGAGCCGCCCGCCAAGACCGTCCACGTCGTCTACGACGACGCCGTCGTGAGCGAGCCCGCCATCCGATCCCGGCTTGACGAGATCGGCTACCCCGTCGCCGTCTGAGGGGCGCATGGCCGTTCCCGGATACAGCCAAGACAAGGTCTCCCTCCAGGCGCGCCTGGCGCGGATCGAGGGACAGGTCCGCGGCATCCAGCGCATGGTCGATGAGGACCGGTACTGCATCGACGTCCTCACCCAGGTCACCGCGGTCAAGGCCGCCCTCGACAAGGTGGCTCTCGCCCTGCTCGGCGACCACGTCAGCCACTGCGTGGTCGACGCGGTCCGGGAGGGCAACGGTGAGCAGAAGGTGAAGGAGCTGACCACGGCGATTGGCCGCTACCTCGGCTGAGAGCGGGCGCATGAACCGGCTCGTGGTGGGTGCTGGTTGGATGGGGCTGGTCGCGCGCCATCAGCTGGGGACCTCCGGAAGGTCTCGCCGGTCGCCTCGCACGGTCGTGGCGACTGCTTAGAACGTCCGTCAGACGGCCGCGGACCTCCGCCGGGCTCTCTCAGCGGGGCGCTTCGGCGCCAGGGTCAGGCTGTCCGATGCGCTCCGACGCTCAGGCTGAGCGTCCGGGCGGGAGGGACTCTGGTGCTGCCGCCCAGAGCACCACGTCGACGACCGGCTCCCCCGTATCCCCTCCGAGGGTCCGCTCGCGGCGCTCTAGGAGCAGGGTGCGGAGACCGGGGAGCGCGCCGCCGAGTGCTTCTTCGGTGTAGAGACGGGCAGCGTCTAGCGGTCCGACCCGGCCGAGCGAGTCGACATGATGACCGACCAGGAAGAGGTGCCCGCCGGGACGAACAGCGCCCACCGCTGCCCGCAGGAGGACGGCGCGCTCCTCGGGTGACGGGTG
Organism: Candidatus Dormiibacterota bacterium; assembly: GCA_003170875.1. GTDB lineage: Bacteria > Chloroflexota > Dormibacteria > Aeolococcales > Aeolococcaceae > Changshengia. The sequence goes on from PMYJ01000150.1 coordinate 1,225, forward strand.
GATGTTGGCGATGACCACGAGGTCGAAGCTATCCCCGCGGCGGAGGAAATCGCCGATGTCTGCCTGGACAGGGGAGACGCTCAGTCCCTCGGCGGCTGCCGCGGCGCCCACCCGGTCGAGGGCGACCGCCGACGCATCGACGGCGGTGACCGTCCACCCGTGCCGGGCAAGCCAGATGCTGTTGCGCCCCTCCCCGGCGCCGAGGTCCAGAGCCCGCCCAGGCGGGAGCGGTGTCACCAGTTCGACCATCGCGGTATCGGGATGGCTCGAAAACAGCCGCCCGACGGTGGCGTACCGCTCGTCCCAGTGTTCCTGGTGCTCCATCCGTGATCCTCCAGTCGGTCGGTAGCCGGCATCGTCCCGGGCGGTCACTCGCTCACGCGGGCGCCGTCGCTCATCGGCGCGGTGCGGCCCCGAGCCGTTGGGTCACTCCGCTGATGTCGGTGGTCGCCAGAGCATAGCCCCGGTCCGAGGTGGTCGTGCTCCTCGCGAAGGTGACGACGGGCACCTGCCTGATGTGCAAACCCACCGCGACGACGAGGACCACCCGAGCCCCGACCGTCTCCTAGCGGGACGCGACCTTGTCCCGCGCCCGCGGGGCGTCCGTTTACTTCCGACTCGCGGGTGTCGACTGCCTGCGATTCTCCGTCAGACGATCTTCAGGGCGCTCACCGACGTCATCTTGCTCCAGCCCGGCCATCCGGGTGCGGAGCGGGGTCATTTGCCGCGTTGTGGGCTGAGCGGCCGGGTTGACCGCGGGGCCACCGCCGGTTCCCCCCCTTGGACCGCCCGCCGGAGGAAATCCGTCACCGCAGGAGCCACCGCGAGAAAGCGGTCGATGTCACCGTGATCGGCGTCGGGGACGACCAGGAGATCAGTGCCTGGGGGTGCGGTTCGGTGCAACGCCTGCGCGTCGGCGAGGGGGATCACGGAGTCGATCGCGCCGTGGATCAGCAGCACCGGCATGCGCAAGTGCGCGATGGTGGCGATGGGAGCGAACTCCGGGAAGCGCATGCCGACGGCGCGCTCGATCTCTCTCAGTACGAGCGAGATGGCGATCGCGGGCACGCCGCGCCGAAGCATCAGCTGCCCCATGTACGCGGCGGCATCCGCCATTGAGGAGATGCTGACTACGGCGGCGATCCGTGGGTCACGGGAGGCGACCAGCAGGCAGGCCCCAGCTCCGACCGAGTGCCCCACTAGGGCGATGCGATCCCGTTCGACGCGCGAGTCTTTCCGCAGCCAGAGGAGAGCGCGCTCGACATCGTCAGCGAAGCCTGGCATGGAGCTGACGTCGCCGCCGTCGCTGCGCCCGTGACCCCGAGCATCGAGCAGGAGGACGTGGAGGCCCGCGGCGTGAAGCAGCGAGGCCACCGGGAGCATGGAGCTGGCGCTTGCACTCCAGCCGTGGAGCACCAAGGCAACGGGCTGAGGGCCGGCCGCGGGCGCCGGTATGAACCAGGCGCGCAGGTGCCCCCCCGGACCGGACATGGTCACGTCCTCTGCCTCCAGTCCCATCGCGGTGGGAGTTGCACCCGAGTGAACGTGGGGAACGCGAAAGAAGCGGACCAGGGCCCAGCGAAGACCGTGCCGGATTGCGGCCCATCCGAGGAGCAGCCCCGCGGCCCAGGCCAGGGCACGGGCTGGCTGAGACGCCAGCCACCCCGGGCGAGGGGGCCCAGCGTCAGGCGGCTTGCGAATTCGGAGCCTCCTCCCAGGTCGATTCAGCGGCGAGCATTCCCGATACATCGCGATAGCGACCTCTGGNNCAACGGCGGCCTTGGCAGTCTCGGTGTGATCAGCAGGTACCCGGGGGTATATTCCCCCCTCGGCGGCTACCTGAGGGGTATCCGGCCGTGGGAAGAGAAGGACACTCGGAGGTCACCGTGAGCCGGCTAGGC
>PMYJ01000195.1 GCA_003170875.1 Candidatus Dormiibacterota bacterium
ACCCAGCGCAGCAGCGAGGGGCGACGCTTGGCCGGCTTGAGCCGGGAGGGACGGGGCAGCGGAGGTTGCTTGACCTCGGCCCGCGGGCCCCTGGATGGTGGGGGCTGGGGCGCCACCGGAGGCGGAGCCGTGGCGGAGGCCGGCCAGCCCTGGGCGGCCGGCGACCGGGGCGCGGCCGACTCCCCGGGGGCCTGCCACGTCGTCGGATCGAGGAAGGCCATGGGGTGCTCCCGCCCGGGCGGGACGGCGGGCGGCGGGCTCGGGGGCCGGGGCTGCGAGTCCTCGGGGATCACGAAGGGCTGCGCCGAGGAAGGCGGTCCGGGCGGCAGGGTCTTCCAGTCCTCCGGGATCGACGCCGGAGCTGTCGGCAGCGCGCGAGGGGGTCCTGCCGGCTCGATCGGCCAGTCCCCCGGTCTCGGCAGAGCAACGGGCTGCGTGCTCGGCGGGGAGAGCGAAGCGGGAGCCTGCCAGTCGGTGTGGCCGGGCAGCGGCGCCGGCCGGGCGGGCGCGGCCTGGCCCGATAGGCGGGCCNNGGGGGCGGGCGACGCCGGTGTCGATGCTCCCGCGGGCGGAACCTGGGGGCTCCGCGCCGGCCCAGCCGGGGGCGCCTGGTGCGCGGCTGGCGCAACGGGAGGGCCCGGCGGGATCGCGACCGGGGGTGGAGGCTGAGGGGCGGCCGGTGCGGCAGGGTGGCCCTGCGGCATGGCGACGGCAGGTGGCGATGGCTGGAGGACCGGCGCCGCGAAGGGGAGCTCCGGCACGGCGGGCGCGGACGGCCGCATCGCCACACGGCGCCAGCGCTGGCCATCCCACCAGAAACGGCCGTCACCACTGAGTGGCGCTCCCGGGGGCGGCCCCGGCGGCTGCTGGCCGTANNTGCGCGCCCGAAGCATATCCGCACTGCGGGCCACGGGGACCACCTATCCGACTCGACCCGGTCACGGAGGCGCCCTGGGGTCGGTTCCGGCGCTGAGCCGGGCGGCGGATCGGGGGCGGCCCGATCAGGGGGCGAGGATCTTGAGCGAGCTCGCGAAGCTCGTGAAGTTCGCTGGCGGGTTGACCGTGGACGCGACGACCACCTGGTAGAGCGAATGGCCGTTCAGGACCACGCGGTAATCGACGTACTCGCCCTGGGCGGAGAGCAGGAAGTCGACGGACGGGAAGCCCTGGTATGTGCCCTGGGATTGGGAGAGGAGCGTGCCGCCGGTGGAGGTGACGGCCCCCTGCACGGCNNGACGCTGTCCGGGTAGAGCACGTAGCCGGCCTCGTACTGGTCCGTCGAGGACACCGTGGCCACGTACTCGGTGATGGTGAGGTCGGCACCGTTGACGGGCAGCGTTTCGGACTGGGAGATGGGAGTGACCGGGAAGGCCACCGAGAAGTGGCTGCCGGGATCGGTGAAGAGGGGGGGCGAGGGGGTCGACGACGANNGGCGGGCTGGCTGACGAGCACGGCGGCGGCGGTGGCAGCCACCCCGATCACCACGAGCGCGGCCACCACGGCGGTGATCCAGCGGGCGCGGGAGCGACCTGCGCCCACTGGCGGGGGCAGAGGCCACGGGGCAGGATCGCCGCCCGGGAACGGGGCAGGGTACCCCGAGGGATCCCCGTACGCCCCGGGCGGGGGGCTCCAGGGCTGAGCTGAGGGAGCACCGTGCGCCCCGGGCGGGGGGCTCCAGGGCTGAGCTGAGGGGGCACCGTATCCCCCGGGGGGCGTGACAGGCTCCCAGGGCCCAGCCGGCGGAGACGGCGCTGCGACCGGTCGCTCGAGCGCCAGCCACTGGGTGCCGTCCCACCAGAACCGACCGTCAGCACTGCGCGGGGCTCCGGGTGGAGGCCCTTGCGGAGGCGGCGGAGGCGGCGGAGGCGGGGGAAACGCCCCGCCCAAGTCGGTCATTCGCGGCGGATCATAGACTGCCGCGGGGCCGGGCTTCACGATTGCGCGAGCGGGGTCCCCGGTACACTCGCTGGGCAGCCATGCCCTACGCCGATCTCGAGTCCCGGACCGCCTACCTCTCCGAGACCGACCGCGCGGTGCTGCAGCGCGCCTTTCTGGTGGCCGAGCGGGCCCACGCCGGCCAGTTCCGGCTCTCCGGGGAGCCCTACGTGGAGCACCCCCTGGCGGCGGCGGTCCTCCTCAGCGAGCTGCGCCTGGACGCCGAGACCCTCGCTGCGGCGCTGCTCCACGACACCGTCGAGGACACCGAGGTCACCCTCGACGACCTCCGGAGGGAGTTCGGCGAACCCATCGCCCGTCTCGTCGAGGGGGTCACCAAGCTCGGCAAGATCCACGTCCACACCCGTGAGCAGGCCCAGGCGGAGAACATCCGGAAGATGCTGGTGGCCATGGCCGAGGACATCCGGGTGGTGCTCATCAAGCTCGCCGACCGCCTTCACAACATGCGCACCGTGGGGGCCCACGCCGAGGAGCGACGCCGGCGGATCAGCCAGGAGACCCTGGACATCTACGCGCCGCTCGCCCACCGCCTCGGTATCTGGCAGTTCAAGGCGGAGCTGGAGGACCTCGCCTTCGCCCAGCTCGACCCCGACAACTACCACGCCATGGAGGCCAGGCTCCAGAGCGGGCGGGAGCAGCGCCAGGTCTTCGTTCGCGACGTGAGCGAGATCCTGCAGCGCGAGCTGGAGGCCGTCGGGGTGCGCGCCGAACTGAGCGGTCGGTCAAAGAACGTCTACAGCATCATCGACAAGATGGGCCGCCAGCAGAAGGAGTTCGAGGAGATCTACGACCTGATGGCGGTGCGCGTGGTGGTGGACTCGGTCAAGGACTGCTACACCGCCCTGGGCGTGGTCCATCACCTCTGGAAGCCGATCCCGGGCCGCTTCAAGGACTACATCGCGATGCCCAAGGGCAATGGCTACCAGTCCCTCCACACCACCGTGATCTCCCACACGGGCGAGCCCGTCGAGGTGCAGATCCGGACGGTGGAGATGCACCACACCGCCGAGTACGGAGTGGCCGCCCACTGGCACTACAAGGCGGGCTCGCAGAAGGTGCGATTCGACGAGCGCTACAGCTGGCTGCGCCTCCTCATGGACTGGCAGAAGGAGCTGCTCGACGCCGAGGCCTTCGTGGACACGGTCAAGGTCGACATCTTCCAAGACGAGGTCTTCGTCTTCACCCCCAAGGGCGACGTGCGCTCCCTCCCGGCGGGGAGCACCGCGGTCGACTTCGCCTACCGCGTCCACACCGCGGTCGGCCATCACTGCATCGGGGCCAAGGTCAACAGCCGGATGGTCCCCCTCGACTACCGCCTCGTCAACGGCGACATCGTGGAGATCCTCACCACCAAGGCGCCCCACGGACCCTCGCGCGACTGGCTCAACTTCGTGAAGACGTCCACCGCCCGGGAGAAGATCCGGCAATGGTTCAAGAAGGAGCGCCGCGAGGAGAACGTCAGCAAGGGCCGGGAGATGCTGGACAAGGAGTTCCGGCGTCTGCGCCAGACCTCGCTCGCCTCGCTCAAGGACGAAGGCGTGCTGGAGCTGGCCCGGGACTTCAAGTACTCCACCGTGGACGACTTCCTGGCGGCGATCGGCTACGGCGAGCTGAGCGGCCGGACTGTGGTGCTCCGCCATGCCGACCGGGACGTGCAGAGCTCCGAGGAGGACGGTCGGGGGCCCGCCATCCCGCTCACCTCGCCGGCCGCCCTGCCGAGCGGCGAGGTCAGGGTGCACGGGGTCGGCAACATGCTGACCACCTTCGGCCGATGCTGCAAACCGGTGCCGGGCGAGCCGATCCGCGGCTACATCACCCGGGGCAAGGGGGTGACCGTCCACCGGGCCAGCTGCGTGAGCATCCAGCACGCCCAGGACCCGGACCGGCTGGTGGAGGTCGA
>PMYJ01000081.1:0-6781 GCA_003170875.1 Candidatus Dormiibacterota bacterium
GCCCGGCTGACCCCGGAGACGGCCACCCGGCTCAACCGCACCCTCCGTTCGGCGGACGGTCCGGATGCGATCAAGGAAGTGGCCAACGAGCTGGACCATGCGGTCGCAGCGGTGCGCACCCTCGAGGAGCGTCGCCGGGACCGCGAGATCGATCGCACCCGGGAACGGCTCCGCCGCTCGCTACCTCGCGGGGCGGCGGACGCCGAGGCCCCCGCCGAGAGCTGGCAGGACTCGCTGCGGCGCATCGCCGAGCAGTATTCGGAGTAGCGGGCGGCGGGACCTCTCCGGAGCGAGCCCGCCAGGCGGACACTGAGGGGATGCACGAGGACGAGCTGCTGATGCGCCGTGCCCTGGCGCTCGCCGCGCGGGCCGGCCGGCGCCATGAGGTCCCGGTGGCGGCGCTGGCGGTGGCCGGTGGGAGCGTGATCGCGGCCGCCGGCAACCGGATGGAACGGGGCGGCGACGCCACCGAGCATGCCGAGATGCGGGTGCTGCGAGCCGCCGCCCGGCGGCTGGGCGGCTGGAGGCTCGAGGGGGTGACCGTGGTGGTCACCCTGGAGCCGTGCCCGATGTGCGCTGGGGCGATGGTGCAGGCGCGGATCGACCGCTGCGTGTACGGGGCTCGGGACCCCAAGAAGGGCGCCGACGGCAGCGTCTACCAGGTGCTCCGCCACCCCGGCAACAATCATCGGGTGGAGGTCATCGAGGGGGTGCTGGCAGAGGACTGCGGCCAGCTTCTCCGCGACTTCTTCCGGCGGCTCCGGGCGGACTGAGGCCCGGGCGGGACGGAGTGGGGCCGCCACCTGGCGGGCAATGGTATCGAGGGCGGGGCTCAGGCGCCGGCGGCGACGGTCCCGTCGGTGCCGTCCGCGACCTCCTCGGCCGCGGCGCGCGCCGCCCTTCCCGCCCGCGGGCGCTCGGTCGCGCCCTGGGGAGCGAATTGGTGCTCGTAGAGGGTGGCGTAGAGGCCGCCGATGCGGAGCAGCTCGGCGTGCGTGCCCTGCTCCACCAGGCGGCCGTGGTCGATGACGAAGATGACGTCGGCGGCGAGGATGGTGGAGAGCCGGTGGGCGATGGCGATGGTCGTCCGCTCCCGGATGAGAGGGGTGAGCGCGGCCTGCACCAGCCGCTCGCTGGTGGTGTCGAGGGCGGCCGTCGCCTCGTCGAGGATGAGGATGCGCGGCGACTTGAGGATCACCCGGGCGATCGCCATGCGCTGCTTCTCGCCACCCGAGAACCGGTAGCCGCGCTCCCCGACCACGGTGTCATAGCCGTCCGCAAGCTCTGTGATTCGGTCATGGATGAAAGCGGCACGGCAGGCCGTCTCCAACTCCACCTGGGTCGCGTCGGGCCGCGCGTAGAGCAGGTTGCGGCGCACCGAGGCGTGGAAGAGGTAGGTCTCCTGGGTGACGATGCCCAGCTGGTCGGCGATGGAGGCGAGGGTCAGGCTCCGGACGTCGTGCCCGTCGATGCGCACCCCCCCCAGGGTCACGTCGTAGAGCCGGGGGATCAGGTAGGAGATGGTGGTCTTGCCCGCCCCGGTGGGGCCGACGATGGCGGCGAGCTGACCCGGCGCGATGCGCAGGTCGAGGTCCTCGATGGCCCATGGCCGGGGCGCCTCCTGGTCGGTGTGCGCGGCGCTGCGCTCGGTGGTGAGATGCGCCTGCTCGTAGCGGAAGTAGACGTGGTCCAGCTCGATCTCGGCGCCGGCGCGTCGGGAGGGGAGGGCGACGGCATCCGACGCGTCGACGATGTCCTGGGGGATCTCCAGGTAGTCGAAGATCCGCTCGAAGAGGGCGAGCGACGACTGCACCTCGACCGACACCTGGAGCATCTGGCCGATCGGGAAGAAGAGCCGGCTCTGCAGGGTGGTGATGGCGACGATGGTCCCGGCGGTGATCCCCGAGCTCAGGCCGCTGCTGTGGTAGATGACGAAGGCCGAGACCAGGTACACGAGCGCCGGGGCGATCGAGAAGAAGACCTGGACCATGGCGAAGAGGACGCGTCCCACCATCGCCGCCCGGATCGAGAGGTCGGCGACCTGGCGGTTCTCCGACCGGAAGCGCTCCATCTCCTCGCGCTGGCGGCCAAAGGTCTTGCCCAGCAGGATCCCGGAGATGGAGAGCGTCTCCTGGGTGATGGCGCTCATCTCGGCCTTGGATTCCTGCGCGAGGAGGGTGACCTTGCGCCGCGCGTTCCCCGCCCGGTAGGTGAGGAAGAGGAAGACCGGCATCATGAAGAGGGAGAGCGCGGTGAGCTGCCAGCTGAGCACCAGCATCGCCACCAGGGTGCTCGCGATGACGACCACGTTGGAGACGATCGAGGAGGCGGTGTCGGTCACCACCGATTGGATGCCGCCGACGTCGTTGGTGAAGCGGGACTGGATCTCCCCGGTGCGGGTGGAGGTGAAGAAGCGCATCGAGAGCCCCTGGAGGTGCCCGTAGAGGGAGTTGCGCAGGTCCTCCATCAGCCGCTGGCCGATGCTGTTGATCTGGTAGGTCTGGGCGATCCCCACGGTGCCGGTGATCACCGGGATGAGGATCATCAGCCCGGCGTAGATGCCCACCAGCCGCATGTCGGGCCCGCCGCCCCCGCGCGGGAAGAGAGCGTCGAAGACGAACTTGATCAGGATCGGGTTGACGACGCCCAGGCCCGAGGTGAAGACGATCAGCCCCACCGCGAGGTACACCTGGCGGCGGTGGGGGCGGAAGAGGCCCATCACCTGGCGGCTGAGGTGGCGGTTGGACACCCGGCCGCTCGGCTTCTCGGCAGGGGTGGCGTGCGCCCAGCGGTGCATGGTCAGGAGGTACCGGGAAGGAGGGGGCTCACGACTTCACTCTAGCCACCTGCCGGGCTCCGGGGCGATCCCGGTTCCTGCGTCAACGGGGCGAGCTGGGCCAAGCCCAGTCTGACCGCCCCTCGGACAGGCGTTTTCCGTCTCCGGCGCACTGTCGGCGACGTTACCGGGTGACCATCCGGCGAGGTTGATCGCGGCGTTGAGGTCACGGTCGATGGACAGCCCGCAGGCCGGGCATGTGAAGATCCGCTCCCCAAGGCTCAGGTGGTCGCGGACCAGCCCACACTGGGAGCAGGTCTTGGAGCTGGGAAAGAAGCGATCGGCGACCATCAGCTCCGACCCGTACCAGCGGCACCTGTATTCCAGCATGCGCCGGACCTCGCCGAAGCTGGAGTCTGCCAGACTACGGCTCAGCCCGCTCTTGGCCCGGACGTGGTGGCCCGGGGCCTTCGCGGTGCCTCGGGCAGACCGGCTCATGCCCGCGACGTTGAGGTCCTCGACGACGATGCGGCGGTGGCTCTTGGCCAGCCTCGACGTCAGCTTGTGCAGGTGGTCGCGCCGGAGGTTGGCCATCCGGGCGTGGTGGCGGGCCAGNNNACCACCGTCTCGCCGGTGGAGAGTGTGGCCAGGGCCAGGACCCCGAGGTCGACCCCCACGGTGTCCTGGTGCTTGTTGCTTTCTGGCACCCGCCGCTCGACCTCGCAGCCGAACGACACGGACCAGCGCCCCGCTTCGCAGGAGATGGTGGCACTGAGGATCCGCGCCGTCCCCGCGGACAGCCGCCGGAGCAGCGCCGTGGTCGCCTCGCAGGTCCGCACCTTGCCGATCCGGGGCGCGGTGAGGTGGCGCTCGTCGTCAATCCGGATGGCGCCGGTGGTGAACCGGCAGCCCATGGGGTGACCGCGCTTGCGGAAGCGAGGGAAGCCCATGCGAGAGCCGGCGCGCTTTCCCTGGTGGCTCTCCGACCAGTTCTGCAGTGCAAGCGCCAGAGCGGCAAGCCCAGAGCTGTACGCCTCCTTGGAGTTCTCCCGCCACCAGGGCGCCTGGAGTTCCTTCTCCGCGTTCCACTGCCGGCGCAGCGCGTACAGGTTCCAGCCCAGAAGGGAGGTCCTCACGGTGCCGAACATGCACAGCTCGAATTCTCGGAGCGCCATGGACGCCCGCACCTGCTCCAGCCCCCAGTTGAAGGCGAATCGGGCCGCGCCCACGTGCGAGGCGAGCGCCCGCTGGTGCGCGGCGGTCGGGTCCAGGGCAAAGCGGTATGCCTGATGGAGCCTCACGTGACGATTGTCGCACATCCGTTCGCTCTGGCCGGGGCTCCCCTCTGCCCCTCCCCGGCGGCCCCGGCATGCCGCCACCTGTCGTCATCTGCCCTGCTTTGTCCCTTCCGCCTGAGCAGTTCACGGACCCTGCAGCGAGGGCTCGCGGCCCGCCTCGCTATCGGGAGGGCTGGTCCTCGGGATGGAGCCCCTCCGCTCTCTCCCACCCCCGGCGGGCCTCCCGGTAGAGGGCGCGGAAGAAGGGGCCGCCCCACAAGCCCATGGAGAGGACGGCGCCGAAGAGGACCACGGCATCGACGCTCTCGCGCCCCTGCCGGGCCCAGTACACGTCCTTGAGATTGAGCCAGAGAGCGAATTCGTCGAGGGTTATCGCGGATGCCGCCCCGTAGGTCACGGCGGTGAGCTTGGAGGCGGCGCCCTCCGGACGGGCTCCGTCGCCGGTGCCGATCTCGATCAGCCAGAGGTAACCGGTGCCCAGCAGGCCGGCGATCCCGAAGACCAGGTGATGGAGGTGCCGGCCCCCGATGCCGAGGTCGTGGAAGGGGCCGATGCCGTGCCGGATGGCGTGGGTGATGCCCCGGGTGGTGGCGAAGGCGGTGAAGAAGCCGGCCGAGGAGAGGAAGAGCCGCTCCCGCCGGGTGTCGGCGAAATGCAGCCGGTAGAGGTGGGCGACGCGGTGGGGCGCGACGGGTCGCATCCGCGGAGTGTGCCTCACCCGACCAGCGTCATGGGTGACGGCGGCGCCGTTTCAGCTCGTCGTGGATGTCGAGGTAGGTGGGCCCCCGGTAGCGGCTCCGGTATCGGGGGCGGGTCGGCCGCAGGCGGTTGCTCCACCACATCAGGGCCACGAACCCGATGGCGAGGACGGCGATGACGATCAGCCCGGACACTCAGACCCAGTCCAGGTGCAGGGTCTCAGGCACCGGAGATCGCGACCACCCCGGAGCGGGTCCCCACCAGGGCGACGGCTCCGAGCAGAGTGGGTGAGGCGAAGTCGGGCACCGAGCCGACCGAGATCTGGGCCTGAGTGGCGCCGGTGGCGGCGTTGAGGACGTAGAGCGTCCCGCTGTTCGTGTCCACTGTGAAGACGCTGCCTCCCCCCAGCACGGGCGGCCCGTTGGCCCCGCTGGACGTCTGCCAGCCGATGGAGAAGCTGCCGTTGGACGCGACGGTGATCGCCTCCACGCCATTGGCGCAGGGTTGGTAGAGGGTGTCGCCGTTGAAGGACGTCCCGCCGAAGGACATGGCACCCTGGCACACCTGCGCGGTGTAGACCTGTCCTCCCACCCCGCCCAGGGCGGACTCCTGGAGCACGTATCCGATCCCGCTCTTGCCGGCGATGAAGATGTAGCCGTCGGGCAGCAGGGTGGGTGCCACCGAGCCGAGGTCGAGGTCGTGGGCGTTGTCTTCTGCCCAGCGGGAGGGCGCGAAGCCGCTCACCAGCTGGAGGGTCGGGCTCAGCTCCAGAACCGAGTCGCTGTCGTCCCAGGTCCCCCCTTCGGCGGCACCGTTGCCGGTGGCGACGAAGATGTCGCCGTTCGGTCCGACGACCGGGCCGCCGGGCGCCCAGACGGCTCCCTCCCGGCTGGTGGGCACCATGTAGTCGAGGATCGAGCCCTGGCCGCTCGTGGGCACCGCCACCACCGCCCCCACGTACTGGCTGCAATCGCCGTCCAGGCCTCCGAAGCCGATGTAAACGTACCCGTTGGCCACCGTGAGGGCGGGGCGCTGCTGGACTGCCGCGGGGTGTTCCAGGGAGCTCGAGATGTCCACCTGGCGTGACCAGCGGTCGGCCCCGGTCACCGCGTCGAAGTCGTAGAGAACGTGGATGGGGCCGGTCTCCTCCGCCACCACAAAGATCGACTGGGTGGCGGGGTCGTAGGCCGGGGTGCCGGTCATGCCGAGCGGGAAGATGTTGCCGCAGGGGAGGTCGGCCCGCGGCACCGGGGTGCCCACGTGGTCCTGCCACACCACCGTCCCGGATGCGGGGTTGAGGGAGTAGAGGGTGTCATTCTCGGTGGCGACGATCACGTTGCCCCCGACGACGATCGGCTGGGCCCAGACCGCGCCGTCCAGGGTGGCGCTCCACTCCGTCGCCAGGGTGGCGACGGCGGGCGTGTCAGCGGACTGGCCGGTGCGACCAGGGTTCTGGTGGTAGACGGGCCAGGAGGCGGTGAGAGCCGGCGTGGGCGTCGCGGTGGGGACCGGCGTCGGGGTGGGGGCCGGCGTGGCCGAGACGGTCTTGGAGGCGGTGGGGGAGGGCGTCTGACCGGTCGTTGCCGAACAGGCCGTCATCCACGCCGACACCATCAGGGCTGCCGCCGCCGAGGTGGCCCTCGTGCTCCGTCCGGTCGTGGGCACTGGCTCTCTCCTCTCCCCGCGCTCCTGGACCCGTGAGGGTGTCACCGTCGGCCCCAGTCTAGGACCGTGTACCGAGCCGCCGTCAGCGGCGCCGCTGCGCCCGGCCGCCTCCAGCCGGCAACCGGCGGCGCAGGGGCGTAACGTGAGGGGCATGATGCACCTGGTCCGTCACCCCCTCTCCGCTCTCCTGCTCGTCCTGGTCGTCCTCTTCTTCATCTTCTTCGTGCTGCCGACCCTCCTTCACGTGATCTTCGACGTGCTGGTGGTGCTTGCCATCCTGTGGGTCGTGACGAAGCTGATGAGCTTCCACCAGAAGTACCGCACGAGCGGCGCCAAGCGCTGA
>PMYJ01000081.1:6825-7786 GCA_003170875.1 Candidatus Dormiibacterota bacterium
CACGGCCCAAACTTCCGTATTGGGATTCGGGTAGGCGCCGCCCCCGGTTTCGAGGTCGCGCAGGCGCCCGGACACGGCCGACACCACCGTGACCCGAGTCGAAGACATCTGCTGAGCCTGCGTCGTCGCCTTCGACACGGCCTGCTGCTCGCTGAGTCCCCCTGACAGGCCCCCGCAGGCGGAGGCCTGTCAGGGGGCGGCGGCTGCCATCAGCGACAGCAAGAGGAGGCGACGCACCATCTGCCCAGCCTGAATACGAATCCGCGGAGAGGGCGGGATTCGAACCCGCGGTGGCTATTAACCACACCGCTTTTCGAGAGCGGCACCATCAACCACTCGGACACCTCTCCGGGGGCGAGTATACGGAGAGGCCCGCGACCCGGAGAGGGCGGCCCGGCGCCGGGCCGGCTGGTGGTCCCGGTCAGTGGGCCCGCCAGTGCCGCACCAGGCTGCGGACCACGAGCAGGGCGACGATCGCCACCACTTGGCCCTGGAGCACGATGCGGGTCACGTCCACAGCCGGCTGCCACGACACCGAGCCGTCCCGGATGACGTAGACGCCGAGAGGCCGCGAGTCGATCCCGAAGCCCCCGCCCCGTCCCTGACGGGCCTTCTCAGACCCGTCGCTCAGGTCGCTGCCGGTGCCGCCGCCTCCGCCGCCCCTGATCCGGGCGACCGGTACCACCAGCATCCCGCCCTTCTCGTACGGCTCACCGAAGACCTGGCGGACGGTGGCGACCTCGCGCACCCGGTTGAGGATGTCCTCTGGTTGCATGGCGTGACCTCTCCATCTGAATGGCCGAACCCGGACACGATCATCCTCCGCCGGGGGGGCGCGGGACGATCCGGCTTCCCCGGGAGGCTCGCGGGCCATCAGCCCGGGCGGCGCTCGGTACAATCGCCCAGGAGCGATCGCCTAGCTGGTCGAGGGCGCCGCACTGGAAATGCGGTATACGGGGTC
>PMYJ01000079.1:0-1168 GCA_003170875.1 Candidatus Dormiibacterota bacterium
GTCGAGCCGGTCGCCGAGCAGCTGGCCAGAGGCGTCGAGGGGATGCGCCTCGGGATCCCCCGGGAGTACATGGCCGAGGGCCTGGAGCCCGGCGTCCGCAGCGCGGTCCACGCCGCTCTCGCGCAACTGGAGAAGCTCGGCGCCACCCTCGTGGAGGTGTCGCTTCCCTCCACCGAGGCGGCGCTCAGCACCTACTACATCATCGCTCCGGCGGAGTGCTCGGCCAACCTCGCGCGGATGGACGGGGTCCGCTTCGGGCTGCACGTGGATCGCAAGTCGCTCACCGACACCTACCTGGAGACCCGCGGCCAGGGCTTCGGCCCCGAGGTCAAACGCCGCATCATGCTCGGGACCTACGCGCTCTCGAGCGGGTACTACGACGCCTACTACCGGCAGGCGCAGAAGGTGCGCACTCTCATTGCGGAAGAATTCGACCGCGCCTTCGAGAGCGTGGACGCGCTGGTCTGCCCCACCTCTCCGATCGTCGCCTTCCCCAAGGGGGACAAGAGCGATCCCCTCTCCATGTATCTCTGCGACGTCCTCACCCTGCCCGTGAACCTCGCGGGCCTGCCCGGCATCTCGATCCCGTGCGGGCTGAGCGAGGGGTTGCCCGTCGGTCTGCAGGTGATCGGCGCGCGGCTGCAGGATGCGCAGGTGCTGCGTGTGGCGAATGCCTACGAGCGGGCGACTGCGTGGCACACCGAGCAGCCGCCGTTGCCGCCCACGTTCGCGGAGTTGCAGGCATGACCGCGACCAGCGCCGTGAGCACCCTGGACCAGGTGATGGAGCGGTGGGAGCCGGTGATCGGTCTGGAGGTCCACGGGCAACTTCTCACCCAGAGCAAGATGTTCTGCGGCTGCAGCGCCGACTACATCGGCAGCCCGCCCAACAGCAACACCTGCCCGGTCTGCCTCGGTCTCCCCGGGGTGCTGCCCGTGATGAACCGGGTCGCCGTCGAGTACACGGTGCGGAGCGCGCTCGCGCTCCACTGCGAGATCCCCGAGCACAGCAAGTTCGACCGCAAGAACTACTTCTATCCCGACCTCCCCAAGGGGTATCAGATCTCCCAGTGGGACATGCCCCTGTCGCTGAACGGCCACCTCACCTTCACCGTGGACGGCGAGGAGGTGCGCTGCGGCATCACCCGCGTGCACCTGGAGGAGGACAC
>PMYJ01000079.1:1283-3161 GCA_003170875.1 Candidatus Dormiibacterota bacterium
ACCGGCCTGGGGGTCAAGGTCGAGGTCAAGAACATGAACTCGTTCCGGGCCGTGCATCGCGCGCTCGAGTACGAGATCGTCCGCCAGGGGCGGCTGCTCGACCAGGGCCAGACTATCGCCCAGGAAACGCGGGGCTGGGTCGAGGCCAAGGGCGCCACCATCTCCCAGCGGAGCAAGGAGTACGCCCACGACTACCGCTACTTCCCCGAGCCCGACCTCCCCCCCCTTCACTTAGGCGCGGAGTTTGTGGATCGGGTCCGTGCGGGCCTCCCCGAGCTGCCCCAGCAGCTCGNNTTCGAGGCGCTGGTCGCCGCCGGCGTGCCCGCCAAGGCCGCCGCCAACTGGCTGATGGGCGAGGTGACGCGGCTGGCGCGCGAGAGTCGTACCCCGCTCCAGGGCAGCGGCCTCGGCGTGGCGGGGCTCGCCTCCCTCATCACGCTGGTGGAGGCGGGCACCATCAACGGCTCCACCGCCAAGGAGCTCTTCGAGGAGCTCTACCTGGCGGGCGGCGACCCTGCGGCGATGGTCCGCGAGCGCGGTCTCGGCCAGGTGAGCGACCAGGCCGAGCTGGAGCGGCTCGTCGACACCGTGATCGCGGAGAACCCGGCTACCGTTGCCGACTTTCGGGGCGGCAAGGAGCAGGCCCTCCAGCGCCTGGTGGGTGGCGTGATGAAGGCGACCAGAGGCCGCGCCGACGCCCGAGTGGTGACCGGCCTGCTCCGTGAGCGCCTCGCCCCCTGACCCGCTCCACTCCGGCAGCCGGCTCGAGGTCCGCTGCGAGGGGATGGTCCACGGCGGCCTCTGCCTCGCCCACGCCGAAGGCGCCACGCTGCTGGTGGACGGCGGCATCCCTGGGGAGCTGGTGGAGGTCGCGCTGACCTTCCGCAAGGGGCGGACCTGGTTCTGCCGGGTCGAGGGCGTCCGGGAGGCGTCGCCTGACCGGGTGGCGACACCCTGCCCCTACCTCCCCGATTGCGGGGGCTGTCAGCTCCAGCACGTCGCCTACCCGCGCCAGCTACTGCTCAAGCGGGATGTGGTGCTCGACGCCATGCGTCGGGCGGGGGTGGCGGTGCCCGAGCCTCGCCTCCACGGCATGCCGGACCCCTGGCGGTACCGCTGGCGCGGGGAGTTCCATGTGATCCCGGGGGAGCGGGGGATGGCGGATGCCGCCCTCGGATTCAATCGTGCTCGGAGCTGGCGCAAGGTGGCGGTCGACGACTGCCTCATCCACCACCCCCGCATCTCCGGCTCGCTGCCGCGGCTCCGCGAGCTGGTCCGCCGGGGCGGGGCCTCCGGGCTGAGCGTGCTCCACGTCACCGCCGGCGAGGACGGCGCCGAGCTGCTGCTGCGCCCCAAGCCGGCCAGTGCGCTGGATCGGGCGGTGGTCGACGAGCTGGCGGCGGAGCTGCCCGCGCCGGAACGGTGGAGCACCGATCTCACCACCCTGCACTGGCGGGGGAGGGCCTTCCGGGTCACGCCGGAGTCCTTCATGCAGGTGAGCTGGGGCCACCTGGATGCCCTCTACGGCTGCGTGCTCGCGGCCCTCGGCGAGGTGGCGGGCCGGCGAATCGTCGATGCCTACGCCGGGATCGGGGTGCTGAGCGTCGTCCTCGCAGCCGATGCGCGCGAGGTGGTCTGCATCGAGAGCAACCGGAACGCCGCCAGGATGGGCAGGCTCAATGCCCGCATCAACGAGGTCGAGGACCGCCTCCGCTACGTCGTCGAACCGGTGGAGTCGGCGCTGTCCGGCGTGGCCGGGGCGGGCGCGATCGACAGCCTGATCCTGGACCCGCCACGTGCGGGGTGCGACGGCCGGGTGACCGGGTGGCTGGCCCTGGCGGGACCGCTGCGGGTGGTTTACGTCTCCTGCGACCCGGC
>PMYJ01000157.1:0-139 GCA_003170875.1 Candidatus Dormiibacterota bacterium
CGTCTAAGCCCGGATCCACCGATGAGGAGCAGGGCGACGCCCTGAGGCGAGGGCATTCGGGATCAGCAAGGCCGGACTGCGGGTGAGGTCTGGGGGTCGGGCTGGGTGGCGACTGATCGAGTCAGATGACGCGATGATC
>PMYJ01000157.1:238-581 GCA_003170875.1 Candidatus Dormiibacterota bacterium
CGACGGGCCTCACTGGCTCTCCGCCTCCCATATCCTCCAGCACGCCGCCGGGAACAGCTCCGGGGTTGAGCTGCCCCATGGCCTGCCCCGGGCGATCGCAAGGCTCACATCGGGCACCGTCTCCGGAGAGTTGCGGGGCAGCATGTACGTCCCCCGGCACGGCCGAGGACGAAGGCCTCTGGCGGAAGCTCCCGCGAAGCTGGATCATTGCTGGTGGGCGACAGCAGCTCCCCAGCGGCTCGGCCGCCCCGGTGAAGGCTAGGAGCGAGGGGAAGCATCCAGGAGGTGGGCGAATGCCGACCTACGAGTTTGAATGCCGTGATTGCGGCAAACGCTTTGAGAT
>PMYJ01000157.1:608-9573 GCA_003170875.1 Candidatus Dormiibacterota bacterium
CAGCACGCGTCGACGGATCGCTCTGATCGCCCCGCCCTGGTACCCGGTCCCACCCGACGGCTACGGTGGGACCGAGCTGGTCGTCGGGTTGCTCGCGAAGGAACTGCGCGCCCAGGGACACGAGGTGGAGCTCTTCGCCGCGGAGGGTTCAACGCTCGCCTCCCGTCACCTGGCCCCGCGGCACTGGGCTACAGCACTGGGCCGCAGCGAGGAGCACGTCCGGGATCTGACCTACGCCAGCCGGGTCCTAGACCTGATCTGTCGTCTCCGGCCGTTCGATGTCATCCACGATCACACCGGTGGCGGGGCCCTGCTCGGCCTTGCCATCAAACCACCGGCCCCGGTCGTCCACACCGTCCACGGGGCGCTGGACGAGCCGGTGCGCACCTTCCTCGAGAGCCTCGCCCCCTACCGAGTCCGGCTGATCGCCATCAGCGAAGCCCAGCGCCAGTCGGTTGCCCACCTTCCTTGGACGGCGACCGTCCACAACGCGGTCGACCTGGCCGCGCTGCGCGTCGGGCAGCGGGAGCGGAGGGAACCGTACCTGCTGTCGTTGGCTCGGATCTGCGCCGCCAAGGGTCAGCACCTGGCCATCGAGGCTGCCCGGCGCGCCGGGAGGCGGTTGGTGCTAGCCGGAAAGATCGAGGAGACGCCCGAGGGTTTCGAGTATTACGAGCGCCACATCGCCCCAGCGGTCGACGGTGACCGGGTGACCCACCTGCACAACGTCACCGGGGAGGAGAAGGCCTGCCTCCTGGCCAGCGCATCCGCGCTCCTGGCCCCGCTGCAGTGGGACGAGCCGTTCGGCCTCTACATGGCGGAGGCGATGGCGAGCGGAACCCCGGTCATCGCCTTTCCCCGTGGGGCCGCGCCGGAGCTGATCGCACCTGGGAAGACGGGGTTCCTGGTGGCAGACGTTGAGGAGATGGCGCGCGCCGTTGCTCAGGCGGACCGCGTCGACCCGGAGCAGTGCGCCGCCTACGCGCGGGCTCGGTTCGACCCTCGCCTGATGGCGGACCGCTATCTCCATGTCTACGAGCGGGCTATCGCCGAGCGGGCGACGCCGACCAGCATCACGGTGAGCGCGACGGAGCCGGCAATCACCTGGCTACGCGGTGCCAACAGCCGCCGAGCCCAGCTCTCGTTGGGGGAGTCCGAGGTCGCCGGCAAGTGAGTTCCAGGCCGTGATCCCTGGGGTGGTCCCGGCGGAGTCACTCCTCGGTGCGCCACCACGGGGGCGGCCCGTGGACGACCTGAAGCGGTCCCAGGTGTCCGCGCACCTCGAAGGCGGAGGTGCCATCACTCTTTCGCCGTGCCTCCACGGTGATCCGCTGGCCGCCGACACGCAGGTTGTCGAGCACCAGCTCACTGCACCACGGCGGCAGGGCCGGGTTCAAGTAGAGGCGGCCGTTGGGAATGTCGGGCTCGAGCCCGAGAAGGATGCGGACAGCGTGAAAGACGGAGCCCGCCGCCCATGCCTGGGGCACGTTGGCCCGCTCAAAGGGAACCGGCGCGTCCAGCGGCTGCCGCTGCAGCCCCGCGAAGAGCTCTGGCAACTGGAACCCGTCGAACGCCGAGGCGGCCTCCAGAATGCCGTCGATGAGGCGCCAGGCCTCCTCGTCACGACCATAGCGGCGCATTCCGGCTGCGGCGATCATGGTGTCGTGTGGCCAGACGGACCCTCGCTGGTACGAGTGGGGATCATACGAGGGGTGGTCACTGGACAGTGTGCGCAGGCCGAAGCCGGTGAAGAGATCGGCTCGCATCAACCGATCTGCCACGGACTGCGCCCGGTCCCCTCCGAGGATCCCCAACCACAGGCAGTGGCCGGGGTTGGACGTGGGGGTGCCAAGCGGCCGTTTGTCGCCATCTAGGGCAAAGGCCACCGTGCGCTCCTCGGGCAGCCAGAAACGCTCCGTGAAGCGGCGCTGCAGCTCTAGCGCCTCGCGCCGGAGGCGCGCGGCACGCTCGTGGTCACCCCAGGCCGCGAACAGCTCGGCCACGTCTCGCTTCGCTGCGTACACATAGGCCTGCATCTCGCAGGTCGCGATGGGATGCTTGGGAAACCCGCCCGCGTCGTCGAGCACACCGTCATGCGCGTCTCGCCAACTCTGGTTGCGATACCCGGATGGCGTCTGCGGCGCGTACTCCTGAAGCCCGTCGCCGTCGCGGTCGCCGTAGCGGTCGATCCAGTCCAGGCAGCGCTCGGCGGTGTGGCGCAGCGGGTGCAGGAGGCCCGGATCCCCGAGCCAGCGGTAGGTCTCGCCGAGAAGCAGCAGATAGAGGGGCGTCGCGTCGGCGGTGCCGTAGTAGGGGGAATGGGGAATGGTCCCGAAGTGCGCCCACTCGCCGCTGCGCATCTCGTGGCAGATCTTCCCTGGCTCGGCGTCGCGCCGGGGGTCGAACTCATGCGCCTGCCACTGGGCCAGCTTCTGCAGCGTGCCCACCGCGAACAACGGGTGGGCGGGGAGCGCCTGGAGCGATGCGATGATCGAGTCCCGGCCGAAGACGGCGACGTACCAGGGAATTCCGGCCGCGGGGATCCAGACGTCGGGGGAGAAATCGTGGTCGTAGAGCCGGAGCGCGGCGAAGTCCTCCACCGCCTGGTCGAATGCGAGCCGTAGCCGCAGGTCGTTCGCGTGGACGCGGGCCACGGTGCGGTGCCAGCGTGACCGAAGCCGCTCGGCCCGATCGCCCCGGTCGGCGCCCGACTCAGGGCCGCGCCCCATGCTCGGTCTCGCCTGGGCGGTTGCGATCAGATCGTACTGGACGGAGACCTTCCACTCGCCATCCGTCCATCGCTCGATCGGGAAGCGGAGCGCGCCGTTGGCGTAGCTGGCCGGCTGGGACTGGGGGAGGACGCGGACCAGGCACCGACGGACGAAGCCGTCGCGGTGGTAGCGCGTCTCCAAACGGCTCCCGCGGACCCACGACGTGTTGACACCGGGGCGGCGCTGCCAGCGCTGAGTGCGCACCTCGAACAGGTCCGCGAAGTCAGATTCCAGCTGAAGCTGCAACATGGTGGCGGGGACGGCACCGTAGCAGCGGACGCTGTAGTCCTCGCGCAGCCGCCGAGCGCTCACCACCCGGTCCAGGGTGACCGTGACTCGCCCGCCCACGTCCATCGCCTCGGGAGAGGGTAGCGAGGCGGCCGTATACGTCCAGCGGGCGTGGCGGAAGCTCAGCCGGGCGGCGGCGAGGCAGGTGAGCGGCCGGTCATTGAGAAGCAACTCGTGCCGCGAGATGAAGCGGGTGTCGTCCGAGAACACCCCGCATGACCGTCCATCGCGGGGGCGGATGCCCCCATCGTGGTCACAGACAAGGAAGGTCGAGCCGTGGCTCAGGCTGATGTGACGCGGTCCGGGGGATACCCTGGCCCGCGATGTCCGGAGCGCTCGGCGGCGATCTGGCAGTGCGGGGACCATAGGCGGCTCGACCTGGGGAGTGGCCTCCGGGTTCGTGGGATGCTGCGCCACGGAACGTTAGCCTAGAGCAACTCGACGCCTTGGTGGCCACCTTGGCCTCACTCGCTGGGCGGAAAGGGAGCGGGAACGGCGTAGAGCCGCAGGACCCTACCATCGGTAGGCCAACGGCACTGGCACGCGCGGCCTCAAGCAGGGATGGTGGAGTCTCGGGTAGTGGAGGCGGGAGCCGTGGCTGGACCAGAGAGGCTAGTGGCACCGAGAATGGGCTTGGAGCACGGGTCTCCCCTTGACTGGTGCTGGCTGGTGGTCGCCGGCGAGCGTCGGGGCCCGATGCCCTTCGAGCGGGCGGTGGAAGGGCTGCAAGCCCTTCACCGCGACGGGGTCCAGCTGTACGAGCTCGTCATCGTCGGCGCCAGACAGCCGGACGCCCGGGCGAAGCGCACCCCTGGCCGGGCGGGATCCTCACTTCCTCCCCACGGTGACCTGGGGGCCAAGCTGTCGGGGCCTGATATGAAAGTCCGCCGTTGGGACGGGCGGCCTGACCGATGGTGAGCAGGGGATCACCCTGGTTGTCAAAGCCGGGCACCTCGACATAGGGGCTGGTGTGCCCCGTCTTATCCGGGGCGGGGTGGCTGTTGGAGAGGCTGGATCGGTGTCGCGGCAGAGCCTGGGACGGCGAATTCAAAACGCCCCGGGCGCCCCTCTGCACCACCCCTACCGGGGACCTGGAAAATCCTCGACCCCAACCCCCTCTTCACGGGCACGGGAGACACTGCGGGACGCCGTGGCGGTGCCGTAGCCGCGAGTGAGGGGCGAGAATCGGGTGCTGCCGTGATTGCTGCGATCAGGGGTCTCAGGCCTTGCTCCGCGTGGCCCAATAGNNTCCGGCGAATTCAAAATACCCCCCTGCACCCCCCTCTGCCACCTCTCCCGGGGACCTGGAATGCGGTATACGGGGTCAACTCGTATCGAGGGTTCGAATCCCTCTCGCTCCGCCCTCTGGTGGGGCTGAGCATCCCGATGTTATCTGCATAGGCGCTGCCGTACTCTCAGCCTAGCGCGCTCGCCGAGGCACCAGCATGGGGTGGCGGTGGGCCGCGTCAGGCCAGGCGGTGATCGGGTCGGCCGCCGAGTAGATCTCCAGGCAGCTGAGGTAGCCGCGATCGAGGAAGACGAGGATCCCCCCAATCTGTCTGCCCCGGTCGTCGGTCACGCTGGCTTCGGCGGGGATGGGGGATTTGGACACCGGAGCCGGCAGCGCCCACCGCGGGTCCACTTGGAGGTCGACGGTCGCGCACCCGCACTCGCACCTACCGACCACCGTGGCGTGAGGCAGTTGCAATCGCAGGTCTTGGCGCCCGCGAACTCCATGCACAGGAGCTCGGAGAGCACCTCAAGCTCAAGAGCCTGCAACGCCCGCTCAGGCACCTCGCGTCCCAAGACCTCAGGGCCTACACCGGCCCCCACCACTCTCCCGGAGTGGCGGCCCGATTATGGCCCTAGCCGAGAGCGGATAGCACGGCAAACGCGTCCCGCTGGTCCACGGGGGCGGTGAAGCTGGGCAGTCCGACGTTCTCTCTAGGACTGCGTCTGCTGCATGAATTCTGCCGCCTGAAGGAAGACGGAGACGTCGATGACCTACTGTGCCGGAGGCCGAATGGCGCCGATGGTGGCGCGGCCCGACGCACCCTCGACGAACCAGAGTCGACCGTCTGGACCAGTGGTGATCCAGGTCGCTCCGGAGTTCGCTCCCGGAGGCTGGTAGCGGGTGACGTCTCCGGCGAGGGTCATGCGCATGACGTTGCTGCCGTCGACGTACCAGATGTTCTTGTCAGAGCCGAAGACAAGGTGGGCGGGATCCCAGAACCCCAGGGTTGTGAACGCCGGGAAGTCTTTGACTTGGCCAGATGCCGTGGTCCGGCGCATCCTCCCCGCCGAGGTCATCCACCAGCAGTCGTCGTCTGGGCCGACGCTGCAGCCGGCAAACTGAGGACTGTCCTCGCTGAGCTCGGTGACGGCGGCGGCAGGGGTGACCATGACCAGCCCGGCCGTGGGGGTGCAGCCGGGAAGACATCCGGATGACGCCTCACTGGCAGCGATCCGGCTCCAGAGGTTGCCGTCACCGCCCACCTGAATCCCCTCTGGTTGACCTCCGCCGGGAACTTCAAACAGGGTGACGATGCCGGTCGGCGTGATCCGGCCCACGTAGCCGTCGGGCATGACGCTTGCCCCGGCGATCTGGTCGACATCGAACCAGAGGTTGCCGTCGGGTCCGGCGGTGATGTCGGTGGTCTGCGTGTTCCGGGGCTGAGACGACGCCGGCGGCGGCGGTATCGGCACCGGGAATGTGTCGATTCCACCGGTGGCCGGGGCTAGGCGCCCAATGGCGTCGGCCGCCCCCTCGGTGAACCAGAGATTGCCGTCGGAACCCGCGGTGATGCTGTCGAAGGACTCGCCCGGGTTGCCCGGGAGGGCGTAGATCGTCGTCTGGCCGCTTGGCGTCATCCGGCCGACCACCTCGGTCAGCCCGTTGGGTGGGCCACCTCGACCGCCGACGAACCAGAGGTTGCCATCGGGTCCGGTGACCACCTGCTGGATGCCGCCCAGGCCGGGCACCGGATACTTGACGATGGCAGTGGTCGCCGTCAAGGGCGGAGGCGCTGGCTGCCGGGGCGCTCCTTGGCAGCCCAACCCAGATTCGATCGGGCCGGGAGCGATCGACCCGCAGGCGGCAACGCCCCATCCGGCGATCAGCAAGACGATGAAGCCGACCCCAGCACGCGGGCTCGATGCCCTCATTGTCGTCATTGTGGGTCGCGGTGATCGCTTCGGCCTAGAGCCGACAGGCACCGTTGTTGGGTGACCTTCACATTCGCAGTCTCCCGCCCGGAGCGGGAGCGGATCAGAGTGAGACGTCAAGAGGCCGCGGTCTGCCCAGGTCGACCTGGCGACCGGTCAGGGCGACCAGCGCTCGCGAAGCCCGCCTCCCACCGCAACCCGGCCCTGACCGCGTCGTGACGGTCCCATCCCGATCGGCGAACGCCCCGTCGGGAACACCGCTCGCCTGGCCGACGGGCCCGGCTCGCCCCAGCGCCCGAGCGGGCGCCCGCCGCCGCAGCGCGGCGGCCCGGGTGCCTCGCGGCCGCGAGGAACCATCGGGGAGGCGGACGTCAGCGAGGCATGCTAGCGTCGCCATCGTGCCCTTCACCGCCCGCAACTCGGCCGAATTCGAGGCTCCGGCGGGGATGACCGCCGTGCCCGTGGTGCTCGCTCCCCTGGCGGGACGTCTTCACGTCCTTCTGGTCCGTCGCGACGACCCCCCCGACCCCGGGGCCTGGGCACTTCCCGGGGGTTTCATGAGCCGCGACGAGCGCCCCGAGGAGACGGCGCAGCGCAAGCTCACGGAGAAGACCGGCGTCGGTGCCGTCTACCTGGAGCAGCTCCAGACCTACGGGGACCCCCACCGCGATCCCCGGGGCTGGATTCCGACCGTCGCCTACCTTGCCCTGATCGACGCGGCCGTGCTGCGAGCGGACGAGAGCCAGGCCCGCTGGTGGCCGGTCGACGACCTGCCCACGCTGGCGCTGGACCACGGCGGGATCATCGCCGACGGGGTCGACAGGCTGCGCGGCAAGCTCTGGTGGTCGAACGTCAGCGTCGGCCTGCTCCCCGAGCGCTTCACGATGCCCCGGGCACGCCGTGTCTTCGAGGCGATCAGCGGTGTCCGCTACGAGCCCAGCAACTTCCGGCGCGAGTTGGATCGCAGCGGTCTGGTGCAGGCCACCGGGCTGGTTGCCAAGGGGGGCCCGGGACGGCCGGCCGCGCTCTATGAGTTCGTGTCGCGCCAACCTGCGTGGTCCTTGCGCCGCTCCCGTCCGCCGGCGACCCTGGGCACTGCGCTGGCCAGGGAGGCGGCTCGGCGGTGAGCGACGACGCACGCGTGATCCCGACCACCGACGGGTCCCCAAGTCTGGCCCTCCACTGCGACGAGTACCTGCTGATCATGGCCCAGTCGTTCTGGCGCCACCGGCAGAACGAGGACTGCGTGTTCGAGCTGGCGGTCCGCGACCTCCCGCCCCATCGTGCCTACCTCGTCGCCGCCGGGCTTCAGACCGCCGTCGAGTACCTGAACGGACTTCGCTTCGACCAGGGGATGTTGGTCTGGCTCGGCAGCCTGGGGGCTTACGATCGCGGCTTTCTCGACTTTCTGGCCGGGCTCCGTTTCGGCGGGGACCTCGACGCCGTCCCCGAGGGGACGGTGACGGGCGCGGCAGTCCCGCTGCTGAGGGTGCGCGCTCCGCGGATCGAGGCCACCCTTCTGGAGTCCGCCCTCCTCGCCATCGTCGACCACGAGACCATGGTGGCGAGCAAGACCGCCCGCATCGTCGAGGCGGCGTCCGGCCGCCAGGTGTGGGACTTCTCGCTGCGCCGGCTCCACGGCGTCGGTTCGGGCCCGGGGGTCGCCCGAGCGGCCTACATCGCCGGGGCAGCCGGCACCGCCACGGTGGTCGCCGGCCGCCGCTACGGCATCCCCCTGACTGGGACCATGGCCCACCAGTATCTGCTCGGTTTCGGCCCGGATGGCGAGCAGGAGGCATTCGAACGCTTCCTGGGCGACTATCCGCAGCGCGCCATCCTGCTCGTGGACACCTACGACACCAGGCGTGGCGTCGAGCGGGCGATCGCCGCTTCGCGCAGTACCGGCATCTCGCTCGGCGCCGTCCGGCTCGACTCCGGCGACCTCGACGGCCTGAGCCGGGAGGCCCGCGCCCTGCTCGACGCGGCCGGGATGGACGAGACCCGGATCATCGTCTCGGGCGATCTCGACGAGTGGCGGATCCAGCTTCTGGTGCGGGCCGGCGCCCCCGTGGACTCCTTTGGGGTCGGGACCATGCTGGGGACCTCCGCCGACGCCCCCCACCTGAACGGCATCTACAAGCTGGTGGCGGTGAGCCGGCCGGAGGGACTGGTGCCGGTGATGAAGTGGAGCGCCGCCAAGGTCACCGACCCGGGGGCGCACCAGGTCTTCCGGACCGCGGAGGGAGACACCGTCGGGCTCCTCGCCGAGGCCCTCGAGGGCAGGCCGCTGCTGGAGCCGGTGATGCGGGGAGGCCTGCTGGTCGCCGCCCTCCCCGTCCTCGACGCCGTGAGGGAGCGCTGCCGCGCTGAGCGGGAGGCGCTGCCCGCCGAGGTGCGCCGGCTGGATGATTTCGCGGTGTGGCCGGTGCGCCGGAGCCCGGCGCTCCTCCGGCTGCGGCGCACCCTCTCCGGCGACCATCGAGCAGTCGAGGGAGGTGAGCCAGTGAGTCAGCGGAAGAGCGTCTCCGGGGGCACCGCCCTGATCGCCGTCGACGTCCAGGCCGACTTCCTCCCCGGCGGAGCCCTCGCGGTCCGCGGCGGCGACGCGGTGGTCAGCGAGCTGGTCGCCCTGGCCGGAGAGGTGGATGTGGTGGTCGCCAGCCGGGACCTCCACCCGCCCGGGCATTCGAGCTTCACGGACCAGGGCGGCCCCTGGCCGGCCCACTGTGTCGCCGGCACCC
>PMYJ01000157.1:9624-11999 GCA_003170875.1 Candidatus Dormiibacterota bacterium
GGGGGCGGGGTTCGAGACCGAGGTGGTCGAGGCCGCGGTGCGGGCCGTGGACTTCGCCGCCGGGGACGGCGATCGCGCTCTCGAGGAGATGCGCCGCGCCGGGGTCAGGGTCATCTCGCACGTGCCCGCGGGAGGACGGCGATGAGCCGTCTGGTCAACGAGCACTGCCAGGCGTGCCACTCGGGCACGCCCAGGGTCGAGGGCGAGGAGCTGGCGCGGCTCCACGGGGAGCTGAGCCCGGATTGGCGCATCGAGGGCTCGCGAATGCGCCGAAGGCTGCGCTTCCCCGACTTCGTCAGGGCCTTCGGCCGTGCCACCCAGGTGGGGCTGGTGGCCGAGGCCGAGGGACACCACCCCGAAATGACGTTGGGCTGGGGCTACCTGGAGATCGAATTGAGCACGCACGCCATCGGTGGCCTGAGTCGCAACGACTTCATCCTTGCCGCCAAGATCGACGCGCTGGATGGCTGACGAGGGCGCAACCCTGGTAAGGCTGGGGAGGCCGAGATTCTCTCTAGAGCGGCTAGTTGCTCTCAGCTTTGCACGACGCCCATACCCAGGGCCCCAGCACTGATCCCGAGTGACCGGGCTGACAGCGTCCCGTCGCGGCGGGGCCCGCGGTCCTCCCCGGCCCCCTCGCCTGGGGTAGGCTGTGGCCATGGCCGAGATCGAGATCACCTCTACGTCTCTGGTCGTCCAGATCGAAGGCTTTGGCCGCTTCCCGGCTAGCATCTCCGGCCTCTCCGGCGGGGTCAAGGCCCGGCTGGAGGTTCCCCTGGAACACGTCGCCGGGGTCGACGCCTCGGTTCCCGAGGCCCATCAGATCTGGAAAGGCTGGACGGTCTTCGCCCTCAGCCTGCCCCGCTCGGTCACCGTCGGCCGCTTGATCCACCTGTTCGGCGACCGCCGCGGCGAATGGACCTTCTGGGACGTCACCGATCCCGACAAGGCGTGCTCACGGATGAGAAGTTCGCCGCCGCGCAGCCATCATGGCCCGGAAATGGAGCCCGACCTCGAGTGGAGCGGCTGGGGCGGACAGTGATTTCTGACCTGGCGGGCGGCGTTGACGCGCGGATTGGCGGGGTCATCGAGCGTGCCAACCGCAATCACCACCTGCGGCGCTTGGCGCGTATCGACTGGGACCAGGCGTTTCGCGGCGAGGACCGAGGGTGGGCGAGCCGACGGCCGCCCCGTGAGGGCAATGACCTTCAGGTGTATGTGGACGGCGCTGCGGCACTCCCAGCTATCGCAGCCGCGGTGCGCGGCGCCAGGTCGTTTGTGCACATTGCTGGATGGACGATCGCCCCTGACTTCGCTGTCGAGCGCACGCCGACGGTAGTGACCCTGCGGGATCTCCTTGCCGATGCGGCGACTCGGGTCGAGACGCGAGTACTCGTCTGGGCCGGCGCTCCGGTCCCGGTCATGCATCCGTCACGCGCCGAGGCGCGACACTTGATGGAGGGACTCCTGCGCGGAACTGCCATCCGGGGCGCCCTGGACCACCGCAACCGCCCGATGCATTGTCATCACGAGAAGCTGGTCATCGTCGACGGCATCGTGGCGTTCGTGGGCGGCATCGACCTCACTGATCTCGGTGGTGACCGGTTCGACGGCGCCCCGCACCTCAACGCCAAACGGTTGGGCTGGCACGATGTCGCTGCCCGCCTCAGCGGGCCCACAGTTGCGGATGTCACTTCGCATTTCGCAATGCGCTGGGAAGCGACAACCGGTGAGCGATTGGCTGCGGTCGCTGTGCCGGCGACGACGGGCCATAGCCGGGTGCAGATGGTTCGGACCGTTCCCGAGCACACATACCCGGCCCTTCCTCGGGGCGACTTCAGCATCCTCGAGTCGTTCATGGGCGCGCTGCGTGGCTCGAGCCACCTTATCTACTTGGAGAATCAGTTCCTCTGGAGCGTCGAACTTGTCGCGGTGCTGCGCGAGAAGTTGCTCCGGCCACCGACGGACGACTTCCGCGTCTGTCTTGTCCTTCCACAACGGCCGAACAATGGCAAGGACGACACGCGGGGTCAGCTCAGCGTGCTCAAGCAGGCAGACCATCACGGGCGTCTGCTTGTGAGCACGATCGGCCCACCTGGCCGCAAGCAACCCCCTGTGTACGTCCACGCGAAGGTGGGCGTGATCGACGACGAATGGTTGATCGTCGGGTCAGCGAATCTCAATGAACACTCGCTGTTCAACGACACCGAGGTCAATCTCGTCACCGACGACGGAGCATTGGCGCGGAGTGTTCGCGAGCGGCTGTGGAGTGAACACCTGGGACAGGACTGCAAAGGTCGAGAGCCACTTGAGGTCATCGAGACACAATGGCGACAGTCGCTGAGTTCCGCCCCCCCTTATGCCACCGCGCTTCG
>PMYJ01000256.1 GCA_003170875.1 Candidatus Dormiibacterota bacterium
GGGCTGGAGTGCATCGGAGTCGAGCCCGGCTTGCGCGGACTCGAGATCGACGAGACCTGTCGCGTCCGGGGCCAGGAGCATGTATGGGCCGGCGGCGACGTGACCGGCGTCGCGCCCTTCACGCACACCGCCTCGTATCACGGACGGGTGATCGCGGCCAATCTCAACGGCACGCGAACCGTAGCCGACCATCGGGCGCTGCCGCGGTGCGTGTTCACGGAGCCGCCCATCGCGTGCGTCGGCGAAACCACGGCGTCCGCGAAGCGCAAGGGGATGGACGTGATCGTCGCGACCACTCAGCTGGCAGCGACCGCCCGTTCGCAGACGGACGCGGCGTTGGACGGGCATCTCACACTCATCGCTGACCGGCAGCGCGGTGTTCTCCTCGGTGCGGCGGCGATTGGCGCTCGCGCCGACGAGTGGATCGGCGAGGCGGTGGTGGCGATCCGTGCGGAGATCCCACTCGAGGTCATGGCAGACGTCGTTCATCCGTTTCCCAGTTTCTCCGAGGTGTATGAGCCGGCGCTGCGAGAGCTGCTCTCCCACGCGCAACCTCCGGGCTCAGCCGGGCGCAAGCGGTTGGACTGAGCCCGGAGCGAACCGCCGGGGTTGGACGGGGGCGGCGACTCGTCGCTGCGGCTCCGGGGGCGCTGGTGACTGTCCAGAGCGGAGGTGGCAGCGGCGCGTCCGCTTTTCCGGGCGACCTGGGCTAGAACGAGCCGGCCACGACTGACCGCGAGTTGGGCCGGGCGCCCGGGGGCACCACCTGGTCAGGTGCCCACCCGCAGCGCCACTGCGGCGTCAGGTTCTAGGACCCTGAAGGTGAAGCTCTCCTCGATGTATAGCCGGACGAGATCGGCGTCATGGTCGACATAACCGATAGACAGGTCCTGGCCGCAGTCGAGCAGGAAATCTCCACCTCGCAGACTGAGCACGATCCCTCCCTCCACACCGGGTGCCCACACCAGCGGGCCACCAAGGATCTGGCGGAGGTGGTCCAGGAGCAGGTACCCGCCGTGCTCGGTGGTCTCGACGATCTCGGTGTAGATCTCCGGGCCGATGGCCAGCCCGTAGGGCCCGTCGATCCCAGCCTGACGAAGTACGTCGACGGCGCGGGCGACTGCATTCGGATACCGTGGCGTGTCCTTTCCGAGCACGATCGGCTCGTGCGAGGTGCGCTCGGTGATGCCCTGCATCGCGGCCGCCGGGTGCCCGTGGAACACGGTCACGTTCTCCGCGAGTGCGACCTGCCGCGCCGCCTCGTTCAATCCGGCGAGATCGAGGTCGGTGGCTCCGCGCTCGGCGTCGTCCACTTCGGCGCGCGAGACCTTGAATTCGGCCCGCAGCTCGACCAAAGGCAAGACGCGCCGTTGCGCTGCCGTAACGCCCACCGACGGTGCGGAGATCGAGATGATCCGACCC
This sequence comes from Candidatus Dormiibacterota bacterium, assembly GCA_003170875.1. Classification (GTDB taxonomy): domain Bacteria; phylum Chloroflexota; class Dormibacteria; order Aeolococcales; family Aeolococcaceae; genus Changshengia. The sequence goes on from PMYJ01000256.1 coordinate 1,423, forward strand.
AAGTGAGTGGCCGAGTGCGACCAACCGTGTGGTCCAGCGAAGTCCACCAGCTTCCGGGCCGCCAGGTGGGTGGTGAGCCGTGTCTTGGCCTCCTGGTCGATCGCCTCCCACCCCGCGTCAGAGATGGGCGCCAGGTCCCGGTGCAGGTGGTTCATTGCTCCGCCCCTTTGAGGCTGCCAATGCCGAGCGATTCCGACCCGTTCGTACCAGGCGCCTCGTCCGGCCCCGGTGCGGTGCCCGTGACCTCGGCCTCGACCTGCGTGATCGGCTCGGAGGTGAACAGGAAGGTGCGCAATTGCCCATCGAGGACAGGATCGTGCCGGCGCAGCCACTCGAGGAGCATCGCCGCATGTTCCTTCTCCTCGTCTCGGTTGTGGGTGAGGACCGCGGCGAGGCTTGCGTCCGAGGTCGCCTTCACCCGCTGGTCGTACCAGTCGATCGCCTCGAACTCCTCACACAAGGACGTCCTGGCCCGGTGCTGGTCGATGATCGCTTCGTCGAGAAGTTGAAGCGGCTCGTGTAGTCCTTCGCTAGCCATCGGTTGCCTCTCCTTTCAGGATCGTCCTGCCGTGAGCGGGACTTCACCTCCGAATCCCCAGCTCATCCAGGTGGATCCGGAGCGCGGCTGGGTCATCGTACACGCGGAAGGCGCCCGCCACCTCGTGCTCCTGGCGGCCGTACCCGCCCGATGACAGGCCCACTCCCAGCGCCCCGCGCGGCGGGCGGCGAGCACATCCCAGATGCTGTCCCCCGCGACGATGGAGTTGGTGATGGCGACCCCCGACCGCTGGGCGGCGGCGAGGAAGAGGTCGGGATCGGGCTTGGCGAAGGGACCTCGTCGCGGGTGACGACCGGCACCGACGGCGGCACTCCCAGCTTGGCGAGATTGGGGGCGGCGGTCGCCCGGGTGCCACTGGTGGCGATCGCCCAGAGGACACCACGCTGGGAGAGGTCGCGGAGCAACGCGACGGCCCCGGGCAGCGGCCACGCGTGCGGCGCGAGTTCACGGAAGCCACTTGGGGCGGGAATGATCACCTAAAGGGGGACTACCTTGATCGGCTCCGGATCTTCTCTACGTTGTCGGCGTGTTGACGGCCGGCAGCGAGGGGAACGGAGGCATGATCAAGGTGGCTGAGATCGAGAGTATCCGGTGGAGGCCCTTTCGGGAAAGGGTGAGCGTGCGGGGGCTAGCGCGGTTGTTCCAGCGATAGACGCCGTAGCCCAACCCTACGCTTTCAGATCAATAGCAGCGACTGATCCAGGGGAACCAGCTACTCGATAGCGGCTGACCCGGATTCGTATGATCCGGGTTCATCGCGCACTAAGAGTGCGGGGTATCGGCCGCCGCAGGCGCTTCGGACGCGTGCGTGGCACGGATGTGCGCACCCACGATGTCGCGCATCGACACGATGCCGACCATACGTCCCTGCTCGTCGACAACGAGAAGGTGGCGGAAATGGCCGTTGATCATCTCCTCGGCGGCGGTGTCGAGGTCCCAGTTCGTGGTCGCTGTGCGCGCCTCGAAGGTCATGCACGCCTCCACCGGGGTTGCTTCGGGGTCGCGCCCGTCGGCGAGCGCTCGCATCACGTCGCGCTCGGTGATGATGCCCGGCCCGGGGAAGCGTTCGTCGACCACGACCGCGGCGCCCACGCGGCGCTTCAACATCAGCCGAGCGGCCTCAGCGACGGTGACGGCGGTCCCGACCACAAGCAAGTCTGTGGACATCGCATCTTTGACGCGCACGGAGCCCTCCACGCGCAGCTTACCACCACCGGCCGATACACGAACTAGTGTTCGGGCCTCGGGGGCGAGTCGTTCAGGCTTTAGGGGTGAAAGTGACACCCTGAGGTGGCCCAGTGTTGGGGAATGTCATTCGAGCTCACGTGCGGGGACCTCTTCGGCGTCCCCTGGCCCCGCCACTTCGAGTACGGAGGCAAAATTCGGGAAGTCGAGGGGCACAAACGTCTTGGGCCCTGCCGTTGCGGCGACCACCTTCCCCTGCGAACCGTTGGACTCGGCGTCACATCTGCTCTGGCGCCCACGTCCCATGAGTGTGGTCCTCGTCGGTTGGCGTCTCGTAGCAGTGGCAGCGGCCTTGGGCGACCCCGTGGGGTGGGGACCGGGTGAGGCTCGGTTTCGCGAGCCGGGAGGCGCCACGGTTCGGCCGCCGGCCCGCCTTGCCGTCGATATGGTCGTCGGCGTGCTGCTCGCGGTGGCGGCCATCACCACGACTCTCGTGCTCCCGCGCCTGGCCGCTGGCCCAGTGCGGCCTACGTGGAGGCGCAGCGGGCTTGGCTGCCGACCGAGCGGATGCCTGCCTACGCCCCCGAGCTGAACCCCGTGGAGCGTGTCTGGAACCGCGTCAAGGGCGGGGCGCTCGCCAAGCGCGGCGACGACACCGTGGGAGCTGATCGAGCTCGCCGCCGGCGGGTTCCGCAAGGCCCGAACCCAGTAGCGCTTGCTCTTCGGCTTCCTGGGTCAGCCCGGGATCACCCGATGAACGATCCCGTCAACCGCATCAACGATGCGTGGCCGAGAGTGACCAACGGCTCGGGTAGCCAAGAGCCTACCGTGCTCTCGCGGCGGACGCGCGCTGAACGCTGGTGGTCCAGACAGAGGCGCGTCACAACCACAACCGGCCAGCCGCGAACGTCGTCTAGCGTCGGAGTCGATTCGCACCAGCCGAGTGAATGCCTCCTGCCTGGCGTGCACACCGCTCCGGAGACCTGGATTGTCGGCACCCACAGGCCTCAGGGTGTGATGCTGGTAGAGAGCCGGGGCCGCCGTGAGGCGCCGTCGCTTCGGCTGCCGCCAAGCCGGCCGCTGCGCGGGCTTGCCGAACTGACACGCTCAGCCAACGACGAGATCCAGGCGGTGGAGGACAATGTGATCCAGAAGCCAAGAGCATGGCACGCCGGCTATCCCTCGGCGATCGATCAAGGACAAACCCTGCCGAACCGCGGCCGGCTGCTGACGTACTCGGAGGAAGTGCAGTGTTAACGGTGACCGCCTACTTTCTCGACGGCGCGCGTATCGACGGAGAGCTGGACGCAGCTGACCTTCCGGCCGATGACTTCTCCATCTTTGTCAACCAGACCAACATCCAGTCTGTGCGGGTGGCCGTCGGCGCTCTGAAGTACGTCGTCGTCCGGGAAGAGCATCCCACGATCAGTGAGCAGGACCCGCGCCAAGGGTCGAAAGCCCAGAAGCTCGTGCTCCGGCTTGTCGACGGAAGTTTCATGCATACATACCGCGATGCTTTCTTTGCCGACGTTGGCCAGATGCTGCATGTCCGCCTCTGGAATCCCGGTCTGTCCACGCTCATCAAGGCCGCCATCTCCAAGCGTGCGATCGCGACCGTCAGTGACTTCAAGGAAGGCGACACCTCGTCGTTCGATCAGTCGACGCACCCGTTTGTCTACGCGCCTAGAGATCGGATACCCACGGGAGCGCCGTACGGACCAACATCTGCCATGGCACTCGATCCGAACCTTCGCCACCTCGCGAGCACCTATCAGCAGATCCTTTCGCAGATAATCTCCAACTCCTCGGACACGGGGGCACTCGAGGCGGCCATACGGGAGAAGCTGGACGGGCTCATGGCGAACGAGCCGATCCAACTCACGCCTGACCAGAAGCAAGGCGTCGCCAACCTCATCGTCCAGCAGGCAGTCGGCTTTGGGGTGATCGATCCGCTAATCAAGGATCCGACTATCACGGAGATCATGGTCAACGGCCCCGGCGAAGTCTACTTTGAACGCGACGGGGTGATTCTGCGAAGCGACTTGCGATTCATCGACAACGATGAGCTCTCGGAGACCATTCGCAAGCTGGTTGAACTGGCCGGTAGGCGAATCGACGAATCCAGCCCCATGGTCGATGCTCGCCTTGCTGACGGGAGTCGACTCAACGCGGTCCTGCCGCCGGTCTCACCCAACGGGCCGATCTTGACGATTCGAAAGTTCTCCAGTTTTGCCATGACGGTGGAGGACCTCATCAGGGAAACCACGCTCAGCTCATCGATGGCTTTGTTCCTGCAAGGAGCAGTGCGGGGTCGAGCCAATATCCTGATCTCGGGCGGTACGGGCGCCGGCAAGACGACGACGATGAACGTTCTGGGCTCCATGATTCCTGATGGTCAACGGGTGATCACCATCGAAGACTCAGCGGAATTGAAGCTGAATCACCCCCATGTGGTGACGCTTGAATGTCACCCAGCAAGTGTGGAGGGTCGCGGCGAGCTCAACGTGCGCGAGCTGCTGCGCAACAGCCTGCGCATGCGTCCGGATCGCATTCTCGTTGGCGAGGTGAGGGGTGCTGAATCGCTGGACATGCTACAGGCGATGAACACCGGTCACGACGGCAGCATGTCCACCATTCACGCCAACTCGGCTACCGAGGCATTGTCACGTCTGGAGACCATGGTCATCGCAGGATCAGCGGACCTGCCATTGCTCGCGATCAGGGCGCAGGTGAGCTCGTCCATCAACCTGTTCATCCATCAGGCACGAATGATCGATGGCACAAGGCGAATACTGCAGATCGCTGAGCTCCCGCACTTCGGCCTCGAAGATACTCCTCGGTTCGAGGTTATCTATCGATTCGTGAAGGATGGCGATGCCGGGTGGTTCGAGGCGACCGGAGTGTTGCCCCGTGTGGTGGAGAAGATGGCTATCTACGACAGCATGGTCGCGGCCGAACTCTTTGACCCGGAGTTGACCCGAACTCCCGTCACCCGACGGAAGACCGCGACCGGCGAGCAGAGCGCCGGCGATCGAGAAGCAGTACGGGCTCAGGCTGAGGGACCGCAGTGAGCAACCGCCACCGTGAGGCTGGCAAGGCCGACCACGCTGGCGATGCCGCGCCTGCCACGACGCAGCGCCCACCACAGCGTGCCCGCAGGCCCGGCCTCGACAACGGCGACCATCGGCACGCCGACGTTACCTCCGTCGACGCCGTACTTGCCTCGTCGCCTGTGGGGATCGCCGGGGTCCCGTTGCGCGACGTCTCCGCTCGGCTCCATGCACGTCAGTTTGCCCGACCTCGCTCCTCGCCGGGGCTGGTGCACCTCTGGCGCCGTCCTCCACGCTGAGCAGCGGCTACTCGAGGGGACCCGGCCGGGAAGCGGGATATGCGCCTGGGCGGCGACTGATGACAGCGACCGACAGCGGCTGGTCTGGACGGCTGTCCGGTGAGCGGTCATCAAGCCTGGGGCCGGGCCGAGATAGCCATTTCAGGGGTGAAACTGACACCCTGGGGTGGGCCAGTGTTGGGCAACCTCGTCAACCCCAAATACGACCCCCCGGCAGGCGTTGGGCCTGACCCCACACTTCTGGCAAACAGATGTTTTAGAGTCTGCCGCATGGATGATGAAGGTTGGCCGAGAGACATGTATACGGGACCGGGAGGCGGCCTGGATACGGGCCCAGGCGGTGGGCTCTCTACCGGACCCGGCGGTGGCGCATACACAGGGCCGGGAGGTGGTCTGTATACCGGTCCCGGTGGGGGTATGTACACAGGTCCGGGAGGGGGCTTGTATACGGGCCCCGGAGGCGGCCTCTATACCGGCCCGGGCGGCGGACTGTACACGGGCCCAGGGGGTGGCCTGTACACCGGACCGGAAGGGGGACGCTACACGGGACCGGGTGGCGGCCTGTATACCGGACCGTGTGGGGATCCGTATCGGCGTGTGTGGCCTCCACGCGAGGTGCTGGCGGAATACCTCAGACGTCAGGGTAGGCCAGACATGGCGAAGTTGGTTCTGGGACGGTAGGGTTGCACAGAGTTGGGGGCAAGGCTCTTCTCATGCCAGACAAGCGATATCAGGTATTCATAAGCTCGACGCTGCTCGATCTGCGAGATGAGCGGCAGCAGGTCCTGAAGGTTCTCCTTGAGTTGGACTGCATTCCGGCGGGGATGGAGTTGTTTCCGGCGTCGGATGAGGAGCGGTGGGCGCTGATCCGCAGGGTGATTGATGACTCCGACTACTACGTCGTTATCGTCGGTGGAAGGTACGGGTCGATAGATCCCGAGGGAATCAGCTACACCGAACTTGAGTATGATTATGCCGTCACCGCGAACAAACCTGTACTAGGCTTCGTTCATGCGAATCCGGAACGAATCGAGCTCGGTAAGTCTGAGAAGGATGATATTGCGCGGGAGAAACTAGCCGCGTTCCGAGCGAAGGTTCAGGAGCGAGTCTGCAGGACATGGGCGACGCCCGAAGAGCTTGCAGCCGCCGTCACGACGAGCTTGCACCAGTTGATGACCCGAAGGCCGGGAGTTGGGTGGATCCGCGGGGATACTGCAGTGCCGCCTGAGGTTCGGGCCGAGCTAGCAGAGCTGCGTGAGCGAGTGATGGTGGCTCAGAGTACGGCCGCTGAGGCGGCCGACACGAGCGCGAAGACACTGTCTGACGAGTCTCTGCAACAGGGGGAGGACCTGTTTAACCTCGCGGTGCAGGTAGCTGATTTGGGCGTGCTGCAGACTATGACGTTTCAGAGAACGTGGAACTACTTCTTCCGAATTGTCGGCCCATTAGCAAGAGAGAAGACGCCCGAGGACCTGGTGCGGCACGGGTTCACCCGTGGGGTAGCGGAGGAGATGGACCGACCGGCGACTCGGGTTACGGTGGTGAGCTCTAGCTACAACCAGGTCATGGCGCAGTTTGAGGCGCTGGGTCTGCTGGCGTTTGAAACGTCTGGTCTGCCAGGGTGGCTGATAACTCCTCGCGGCAGACGGGCCTTGGCCGCAGCATTCGCGCTTCGCCGCGCATGATGCTCCTGCCCTTGACTTGATATTTGCAACGAAACTCGGTGAGGCCAGCCCCGGTGTAGAGGCCGGGAGGGATCCCCCCCCAGAGGAGGCCACCTGGCTGGCCTGAGACGCCCCGAGAGGGGGGGAACGCGTGTTTGACAGGGAGGGAGTGGGAGGCTAGAGTTCGGGGCAAGCCACCGGCCCGTAAAGACAAGACATTCCGCGGGGACCTCAAAAGAAAAGCCCGCCTTAAACACCAATCACAGCGAATCCCCTAAACGCAAGACACGAGGGTCCGGCGAGGGCGCAGCGTTCTTGCGTGGGGATTCACGATGGAGCCGCGAGGCGGCGGGCAAGGTCCCGTAGAGACCAGGGGCTGGGGCGCGTCGTGGCGCTTCGTGTTGTGCCTGGCTGCCGCGGAAGGCGGTGGCTCGATGCGTCGTGTCCAGACCGAGGGAATCCCGTACGGGTCCAACCCTTGGCACCCCGACGTGGCGGTGCGGGAGCGGTGGCGTCGCGAGGACCCGGAGCGGGTGGCCAAGGAGGCCGCGGAGTGGGGGCGGCGCGAGGAGGCGGCGGAGAGGCGACGTCGTGATGAGGCGGGACGGAGGGCCCGACGGCAGCTTCGACAGTATTGCGCGGCCAACCGGCTAAATCGGTTCTGCACGCTCACCTATGCGGGCGAGGGGTGCCACGACCAGTACGAGTTCCGAGAGGACGTGGCGGCGTTCTGGAAGGCGCTGCGGGGGTCATTGGGACGCCCATTGCCGTACGCATGGGTACCGGAATGGCACCCCGGCGGTCATGGTCTGCACTGTCACTTTGCAGTGGGGAGGTACATCGACCGAGGTCTGATCAAGGATGTCTGGGGACACGGGCACATCAAGATCAAGCTGATCGGCGACCTTCCGGTGGGCAGCGGGGCTCTCGCAGAAGCCAGGGGAGCGGCCCGATATCTCAGCAAGTACGTGGCGAAGGGCTTCTCAGCCGGGCAGGTGTCCAGCGAGGGAGAGAGGCTAGCCGGTCTGCACCGCTATGAGGTGGCGCAAGGATTCCAGCCTGAGAGGGTTGAGTTCGTTGGGCGCACAGACCTTGAGGTACTCGCGTCATCTGCCCAGGTTATGGGTTGCGAGCCTGCGAGACGCTGGTACTCGAATCAGTCGCCGGGCTGGCTGGGGCCTCCCTCCATGTGGGCGTCATGGGACCGATGAGCAAGGGCGACCTTATCGCGTGGGTGGAGCGGTCGTGCGCTGCCCAGGGCGTGGCGCCGAAGGTGACAGACGCGAACGCGATCGCCAAGGTTCGCGTTCTGTTGACCGGTCGCGATGGACCGGGAGGTCCGCGCGACCGGTCACAGACGCCACCGGGGAAGGATGCGCTCGGGATCCAGATGGCGAGCGCCGGGCGTTCCGGGGCCGACAACGGCGTGGTTGAGGACTGCGGCGACGATGGCGTGCTGCCGGGTGAGATTCAAGCTGGCCCACCCGGTGCGGAGGGCGACCCCTTGGCCTGCCAGACCAGTGAGGGCGCTGCTCTTCGTTGCACGGGCTAGGGCGGTCTCGGTTTGGCGGATGCGGGCTTCGATGGGTTGCCGTGCGGTGAGCCACTCGCGTGAGGTGATCTCTTTGCCTGCGTACAGCGCGGCGAGCTCGTCAAGTTGGGCTCGGTCATCCGCAAGTCCCTGACCCATCGCTATGGTCTGGCTGTCACCTGATGTGCTCCCGTCGAGTGCGGCGGAGAGCTCGGGGGTATCGAGGCGAAAGAGGACAGCCTCAGTAATGAGTTCCTCCACGGGCTCGGCAACCACGGTCAGACGGCCACAGCCCCCATGGTCCGGGCCGCTGACGCACGCATATCGACGGGTGGCACCAGACGGGGAACTGAGTAAGGGCTTGCCGCATCTGCCGCACCGCAAGAGGCCGCTGAGCAGATACCTGCGGGGGCTGCGCTGATGGGTGGTGGTGATGTGGGCGAGTCTGCTGAGTATGCGATCGCGGTGCTGTTCGGTAATGATTGCCGTCCATTTGGCAGGGCCGACGACTTGTCCGCGATGCGACCGTAGGCCGGCGATTCGGGCCGAGGTGAGGACCCCCCGAAGTGCTCCGCTGCGCCAGACGCCGCCCCCGACCGCCTGAAACTCGCTTGCTTCGAGCCATGTCGTGAGGGAGCGAAGACTCTCTCCAGAGACAAAGCGATCAGCCAGAGAGCGTATGACGTCAGCTTCCTGCTCGCGTACGGTGACCCTGTCGTCGTCATACCCAAAGGGTCGGCGAGAGCCGCCATGGGGAAGACCGGCGGCGGCAAGCTCGTCCATCTTCCGCCTGATTCGGCGGCTCTTGGTGTCTGACTCGTTGGCAGCGACTGCGGAAAGCAGGCGAAGGATCATCAGTCCGTCCCCGTTGGTGACGTCCACGGCAGCTCCGGCCACGAAACGGACGTGGCGGAGGTTGGCAGCGGTGGCGACCTCAAGGAACTGCTCAAGCTCGATGGGACGGCGGGTGAGGCGGTCGGAGTGGTAGACGATGACGGCGTCCCGACGGCGCTCGCTGATGTCGACCAGGAGGCGCTGATACTCGGGTCGCCTCTTGCCGCTGTAGGCCGAGATGTCGTTGTCGACGTACTCGTCTGCGACCGGCCAGCCGAGGTCCGAGGCGAGACGGCGGCAGTCGTCTAGCTGGCGGGCGACCCCCAGGGCGGTGCCGTCCTGGTCGCTGCTGATCCGGGCGTAGATGGCGGCGGCGGTGATGGGAGGCATCTCGAAGAGGTCATATTAGCAACTGCTGGCCAATGACACTTGAGGGGGGCGTGGCTGGCAAGTGACCCAGCCGCACACCCGGCCAACCAGCTGATGCATCGGAGGGTACGGTCAGCCGGCGCTCTGGATGAAGGCGAGCAGCTGGGGCCAGACCTCGGCCAGCGCGACCTGGTTGGCGTCGGGCGTCCCACCCTGAACAAGGGCGGTGTCGGGCCCCGCAGTGGCTGGCTCATATGGGACCAGGATGTCCACCCCGTGGCCCGCTTCAGGGTAGGCCTCCAACTCGTGCGGGTAGAGATCATGGGCGGCATTGAGCCGGTTCATGATGGCGTCGGCGAAGGTGCACGAGGTCCACACCTGGTCGTCGCCTCCGCAATCCAGGAACGCCGGCCCCGCGATCTGCTCGACCGGGATGATCGCTGCGGGGTCGTCGGCCGGGTTTAGGAACTGGCTGGTGTAGGGCACGGGCTGACCATCGAGCGTCCATGCCGGGCCGGAACAGTCAGGGTAGGAGCAGAGGGCCGCATCGCCCGGCGACGAAGCGATCACCCCGTGGACCAGCTGTGGGTAGTGGACTCCGAGGAGCAGGGCTGCCTCGCTGCCGCGCGAGCCACCTAACACCCAGACGCGGTCGGGGTCCACGCCGGGCTGGGCGTCGAGCCATTGGACTGCCTTGGCGAAGTACTCCAGGGGGATGTTGGAGAGCGTCTGAGGCAGGCCGGGCTCTCCGAAGTAGGCGAGCGCCAGGGACGGATAGCCGTGCGCAGCCAGCAGGGCGGCGAGCAGAAAGGTGGAGTTGCCGCCCTCCGACCCACCGAAGGTGAGGAAGGCAGGGTGCTCACCCTCCGTCTCCGGAGCGAAGTAGTCGCCCACGAAGCCATCGGCCGCCAGGGTCTCGCTGTGAATGGCGACTGGGATCGGAGAGAACCGGCGCTGGAACTTCGCCGATGCGATCACGGCACCGCTGTCGACCACTTCGAGCGTGAACGTCAGGGGCTGTTGGTTGGACCAGAAGTACCCTGTGTACGTTACTTGGTTCTTGACGGGCAGCATCGACGAGATCAGGCCCATTCCGTTCACCCCTGAGTAGCTCCCCGAGGTCGGCGCAATGCTGTCGAGGCTGAGATCGCCCGAAGCGCCAGCACGGTAGGTGGCGGACGACTCCCATTTGACCCCGTCCACATCGGTCGAGCTCAGATGAAGACTCACCGACTGGCCCGGGGGGAGGCCGGTCACCGCGATGTGCACCGGCTGGTCTTCGGTGGAGAGGGACGGTTGAACGCTGATCCTGATCGGCTGCGATGAGCATTCGCTGATGGACGCGCCCAGGAGAGGTACGAGCAGAAGCAGGAAGCGCCAGCGCTGCGGCTGGGAGCGCCAGCTCCCCACCACGAAGGCGAAGGACAGGACGAGTGCGAGCTTGCGCCCTGCGGGTCGAGGCACGGGAAACCCTCCTCTCCTCCGGTTCCGGCGAAACGGCTCGTTACCGCCAGGTGAGCGTGGCGGACGTCTGGTTGCCGAAGCCACCTCCCATCGGCCGGTCTCCAGGCGGCTGGGGCTGTTCTCTGGTGTGATTAGGAGACCCTGGGGTGGGCGACGCTGACCTCATCGGGTCGCCGGCGACTCCGCGGTGCCGCCCAGCGCGGGCTCGTGGCCGGTCGTCCCCGTGGCGGCACCCTCTCGGGGGATGGAGAGAGCCAGACCAGCGTCGATGAGCGCCTCGGCCAGCTCGTCGACGGCGTGAAGCCCGGTCTCCAGGTCGGAGGCGTCGAACGGCCGGGCGGCCCGCCTCTCGCAGACCACGATGCCGGCGAGCCGCTCGGCGTCCACCACTGGGAGCAGAAGGTGCGAGGTGAGATCGATGCCCCGGCGGCGCTGGGGGCGGTGGGATGCGCTCTCCGTCCAGATGGCTCCGCGACGGCTCTTGCGCACGCGTGCGAGCAGCTCGGCGGGGACGGTCGAGCTGGTCCCCGCAGCGTCCGGGGGGAGCGCGACGGCTCGGTCGGCCGAGACCGCCTGGGCCAGTCGGGTGAGCCCGAGCCGCACCGCGGCGTCGACTGCGACCTGCCCCCAGATCGTCGGCGCGAGGCGCGTGCTCCGCCGGTTGGCCAGCCCGTTGGCGGCCATCCCCGCCCCGGCCGCCAGGGCGCCCGAGGCGATAACCGGCAGGCTGGTGAGGCAGAGCAGGGCAAAGACGGGGTACATCACCAGGAGGTTGGCGAGGAGGGCGCGGGTGAGGAAGCCGCGGACGCCGCCGGGGCGGTGCCGCCGGCGCTGGTCGGCGAAGGTCCACGCCCGGTTCCAGAGCGTGTTCCAGGCGAAGCTCAGGGCGAAGGCGGGCAGGAAGGCGAGAAGCGGAGGCAGGTGGCCCGGTCCGGCCAGGGCCCAGAGGGTGGGCAGGAAGAGGCCGAGACCGGAGACACCCACCAATCCAAACTTCCAGATCCGCGCCGAGCCGTCGACCCGGAAGAAGAGGGAGGCCAGGTGGCGGAGGAAGAGGACGCCCTGGCGCGCGCTGGCCTTGCTGGTCCCGGCGGCCCGAGCCTGGAAGCGCAGGGGCACGTCCACGACCCGCAGTCCCGGCACGCAGACCAGCAGCTCCAGGAGGATCTTGAAACCGACCGGGCGGAACTCGATGCCGTCGATGAGGCGGCGCCGGCAGAGGAAAAACCCGGATAGCGGGTCGGTGCTCTGGCGCGCCTCGTGGAAGAGGATCCGGGCGACCAGACCGGAGCCGCGGCTGACCAGGTGACGGGCCAGCCCGGCAAGACCGCCGGCGCTTCCCCCGGAGACGTACCGGCTGGCCACCACCAGGTCCGCCCCCGCCTCCGCGGCGGCGAGCATCTCGGGGATCAGCTCAGGGGGGTGCTGAAGGTCCGCATCCATGACGCAAACGAGATCGCCGCTTGCCATGTGGAGACCAGCGACGACGGCGGTGCTCAGACCGCCGGCCCGCTCGGCGCCTCGGCGCAGCAGGCAGCGGACCGCAGGATGCGCCGACTGGAGGGCGGCGAGCCGGGCGGGGGTCTCGTCGTCGCTGTCATCGACGAAACAGACCTCGGCGTCGACGCCGGCGAGCGCCGTCTCCAGCCGTGACCAGAGTGCCCCGAGGCTCTCCGCCTCATTGCGGGTGGGGATGACCACGGAGAGCTGGGGGAGGGGAGTCACCATTGGTCGCAAGGATAGTGGCCGATGGGCGCGGCGACCGTGTCCGCGCCACCCCGTCAGCGAGCCACGGCGTGCTCCGCGAGCGTCTCGTCCACGATCCGGAGGAGCTTCGGCTTGGCCGTGTAGCCCACGACGCGGTGCAGCTGCTCGCCTCCCGCAAAGAGGAGGAGCGTCGGGACCGACATCACCCCGAAGCGCTCGACGATCTTGGGATTGGCGTCCGTGTCGACCGTCACCACCCGGAGCCTGCCCTCACGCTCCCTCTCGATCTCGGTGAGCACCGGGGCCATCGCCCGGCAGGGTGGGCACCAGGACGCCCCGAGCTCGACCAGGACCGGAGTGCTCGAGGCGACCACGTCGGCCTCGAAGCTTGCGTCGGTGACGTTGCCGATCATGGGGCGACCTCCAATGGCGGGCGGGTGGTCACGGCCTTGTACGAGGCGCAGCTGGAGTACGTTCGCAGGGATGGGGGCTCGAGCTCCTCGGGGCCGAACCGCTTCCAGACCGCCTGCCGGGAGGTCCCGAGCCGGTCTGCGATCTCGGCCCAGCTCATCCCACGGCTCCGCGCCGCGAGCACCGTCCCGGCCCTCCGGCTCCCGACCAGGCCGGCGACGGACCGCAGCGCCAGCAGCCTGTCCCCGATCTGCAGCGCGTCGATCGCCTCCATCACGACGCGCACGGCGTCGTCGGCGAGGGCCGTCGAGGCGCGGTAGGGGGGAGGGGGCGAGCCGACCATTCTGTCAACTATACCTGACATCATGGCGCAGCGCCTCCGCAGCCGTGACCAAGCGCTTTGGCGGGGCTATGCTCAGCCCATGGCAGACATCGAGATCACTCCCGACCACCTCATCGTGCACATCCGGGGCGCGGACAAGTTCCTCGCCCTCAAGAGCCAGCTCGAGGTGCCGCTGCAGCACGTCGCCGGGGTGGAGACCGCGCCGCCCGAGGCGCACGAGATCTACCACGGGCTGAAGGTGGGCAGCAACCTGCCCGGGGTTGTCACGGCGGGACGGTTCCTGCAGCACGGCGAGTGGGCGTTCTGGGATGTGCACGACCCCACCAGGGCGATCACCATCCGGCTCCATGACGAGCACTACGCGAAGCTGGTGATCGGGGTGGACGACCCGTCGGGCACCGTGTCNNAGGGCGTGCCCGGGGCGCGGGTCGCGTCGTGAGCCCGGAGCGAGAGTCCGCTCCTTCGTCCTCCTCGAGCGCCCCTCCTTGACCGCGGGCGAACCCCGCCCCAAGATGAACCGAGGACTCCGGACGGGTCCGGCACGGCGGCGCTTCGCCGATCACCGCAGCAGCGGAGGATCATTCATGGCCATTGCGGACGAGCTCGAGGTATCAGAAGCCCAGATCGCGGTGCATTGGCGGGAGGAGGAGTACATTCAGCCCCCGCCGCGCTTCGTCGGCCAGGCCAATGCGCACGATCCGGCGATCCTGGAACGTTTCCGAGAGGAGAACTTCCCGGAGTGCTTTCGGGAGTACGCCGATCTCCTGACCTGGGACCAGTACTGGCACACCACGCTGGACAGCAGCAACCCGCCCTTCTGGAAATGGTTTGTGGGCGGCCGCCTCAATGCCTCCTACAACTGTGTCGATCGGCACCTGGAGACGCGGGCCAACCAGGCGGCCCTGATCTGGGTGCCCGAGCCCGAGAGCGAGCTGACCCAGTCCATCACCTACCGTGAGCTGTACCACCGGGTCAACGAGTTCGCCGCCCTGCTCCGCGACTTCTGCGGCCTCAAGGCGGGCGACCGGATCACCCTCCACATGCCCATGGTCCCCGAGCTCCCGGTGGCGATGCTGGCCTGCGCCCGCCTCGGGATCGTCCACTCCGAGGTCTTCGGCGGCTTCAGTGGCGCCGCCTGCGGGGAGCGGATCGCCGACTCCCAGAGCCGGTTCCTGGTCACCATCGACGGCTACTACCGGAACGGCGACCTGGTCGATCACAAGGTCAAGGCCGACGAGGCGGTGACCCGTGCCGCATCCCTGGGTCAGGAGGTTGACAAGGTGCTGGTGTTCCGGCGCCATGCCGGCGAGTACGCGTCCGAGACCCCGATGGTCGAGGGCCGCGACGTCTTCGTCGACGATGTCATCGGCCAGTACCAGCGCGCGGTCGTGCCACCGACCTCGATGCCCGCGGAGGCCCCCCTCTTCCTCATGTACACGAGTGGCACCACCGGCCATCCCAAGGGTGCCCTCCACTCCACCGGTGGCTACCTCGCCTACGTGGCCGGAACCTCCAAGTACTATCAGGACATCCACCCCGAGGACACCTACTGGTGCATGGCCGACATCGGCTGGATCACCGGCCACTCGTACATCGTGTACGGGCCCTTGGCTCTGGGCACGACCAGCGTGCTTTACGAGGGCGTACCGACCTATCCCGACGCCGGACGGGCCTGGCGCATCGCCGAGCGCCTCGGGGTCACCATCTTCCACACCGCCCCGACCTCGATCCGGATGCTGCGCAAGTTGGGGCCGGACGAGCCGGCGAAGTACGACTACCGCTTCAAGCACATGACCACGGTCGGCGAGCCGATCGAACCCGACGTCTGGCGCTGGTATCACACCTCCGTGGGCAAGGGCGAGGCGGTGATCGTCGACACCTGGTGGCAGACCGAGANNTTCCTGGGCTCCACGCTCCCCGGTCTCCAGGGGATGAAGCCGGGGAGCTGCGGGCCGGCCGCGCTCGGCATCTACCCGGTGATCCTCGACGAGGAGGGGACGGTGGTCGAGCCGGGCAGCGGCAAGGCGGGCAACATCTGCATCCGCAACCCCTGGCCCGGAATCATGCAGACCATCTGGGGACAGCCGGAGCGCTTCGTGCAGGTCTACTACCGGAAGTACTGCAAGGACCTGAAGAGCAAGGACTGGCACGACTGGCCGTACTTCGCCGGCGACGGCGCGCTCGAGGCGGCCGACGGGTACTTCCGGATCCTGGGGCGCGTCGACGACGTCATCAACGTCGCCGGTCACCGGCTGGGAACCAAGGAGCTGGAGTCGGCGGCCATCACCGTCAACGAGGTCGCCGAGGCGGCCGCCGTGCCCGTGATCGACGCGATGCGGGGCAAGGCGGTCGAGATGTACATCTCGCTCAAGCCCGGCTTCAAGCCATCGGCGGAGCTGGAGGCGAAGGTGGTCAGGGCGATCGAGGTCGAGATCGGCAAGATCGCCCGCCCCACCAACGTCTGGATCGTCTCGGACATGCCCAAGACACGATCCGGGAAGATCATGCGCCGGGTCATCGCCGGCATCTCCAACTTCACCGACGTCGGCGACATCACCACTCTGGCAAACCCCGAGGTGGTGGAGCAGATCAAGCACCACGTGCAGAGCGAGAAGCTCTCTCGGGGTCAGGTGCCGCGGGAGCTGTCGGCCCAGGAGCAGAAGGAGATCGAGGCCTTCGGCAAGGCCGAGTAGCCGGCGTCCCACCGCACGGGGGACCGGGCACGGCCCGGTCCCCCGGCGAGGGCCGAGCCCCCGTCAGCTGACGAACGGGGACCCGGTCGGAAGCACCACCCTGTGCCATGTCGCGTTGACGACGTCGGCGAAGGAGGCGTAGAGCGCCGCGATGGCGGTCAGGATGCCGAGGTATCCACCGATGTTGATGAGGCCGTCGGCGCTGGCGCCGAAGGTCTTGACGCTGCCGGTGAACCAGCCAAGGGCGAGGACCACGAAGGTCAGGGTCAGCAGGACGAAGACGACGGTGACCGCCTTGGCAGCACCCAACGACGCGATGGTCATGTAGGCGGTGAAGATGCCCCACGCGAGCAGGTAGAGCCCGACCCAGCCCAGCCAGGCGTTCGGCGCCCCCGAGATGATGCCACCCAGATAGACCTGGACCAGCAGGAAGAAGCTGAGCCAGAAGGCGCCGTAACTGCAGAACGCGGTGCCCGCGAAGGTGTTGCCCCGGCGGAAGGCCCAGAGGCCGGCCACGAACTGGGCGAGGCCGCCGAACGCCACGGCCATCGAGAGTGTCGACCCGGTCAGGGGCACGATCGCGGCGTTGCCGAACCAACCGGCGTTCACGACGGACAGGATCAGGGTGGTGAGACCGAATCCGGCCAACCCCAGGGGGGCAGGATCGCCGATCGCCACCTCAGTCGGTCTCGCGGCGGCCGGTCGCGGTTCCGCAGTGGTCATGGGTGTGCTCGTCATGGGCGGCTCTCCTCGAATTGAGCGCGGCGTACGCGCTCCCCGCCACAGGGTATCTCCGGGGTCTCCGTCAGTCCAGTGGCAGGGCGGAAGCCCTTGCTGGCGACTGGGATCTTTGCCCCACAGGCCACAAATCGGCGTCGCGCTTGACATCCGCGGGGGCGGACGCGCCGCGTGATCTTCGACAATCGCCGGGCCTTTGCCGCTCGGAGTTTGTTCGACATGCGCAGGGATGGCGATGTCAGGCCATGGCGCGTCGGTATACGCGGGTGCTCCACCAGATCGCGAGCAGCGCCGCCGCCCCCATGACCCCGAAGCCCTCGGCGACGGTCGCCGAGGCCAGGGTCCCGGAGGCCAGATCCCGGGCCGCCTCGACCGCGTAGTACATCGGATTGGCGTGGGCCAATCCCTGCAGCCAGCCGGGGCCGAGGGAGAGGGGGAGGAGCACGCCGGCCAGCAGGGTGAGGGGAAGCTGCAGCCCGGTGATCACGGCGGCCAGGCTGCCGATCTGCTTGAGGGTGATCCCGAGCGCTGCCGAGCCTGCCGAGCATGCCGCCGTGAGCAGGGCCAGCAGGCCGAGAAGGATGGCGAGACCGGCCCAGTGCGGGTGGAAGCCGAAGGGGGTGGCGACGACCAGGACGAGTGCGGCCGGCACGACGAACATCAGCACGTCGCGGAGGACGGTGCCGAGCACCAGGGCCAGGCGGCTTGCCGGGGTGACCCTGAGCCGTTCGATCACCCCGGACTCCAACTCACCGATCACGATCCATCCCGCGCCCATCCCCGATCCGAAGGCCACGAGAGCCAGGATGCCGGGGACGAAGACGTCGAGGACGCTGCCTCCGCGGAAGCCGGGCCCGCCTGCCAGCGGCTTGAGCAGCGGGGCGAAGAGGGCCAGGTACATGAGCGGGACGCTCAGCCCCACGAACACCCAGATCGGCTGGCGGAGCGTCTCCAGGATCCGGCGGCGGGCGAGCAGAGCCGTCTGCAGCAGGAAGGTCATGATGCGATCGCCTCTGTGACCGCCGGATCGCCGGCATCGCGCAGTGAACGTCCGGTCTCGTGGAGAAAGACGTCGTCCAGGGAGGGCTCCCGCAGGGAGACCCTCAGGACCTCGACGCCGCGGGCGCGGAGCACGTCAAAGATCGCCGCCATCCCCGGGGTGGCGCTGTCGATGTCGGCGCGGATGGTGTCGCCGTCGACGCGAGCCTCGCGTACCAGCGGCTCGCGGCCCAGCTCCGCGACGACCGTGGCGAGGTCGGCGAACCCCGGTCGCGGCGTGATCGTGACCCCGGCCGGATAGCGTCCCCGCAGCTCCTCCGGCCTTCCCTCGGCGACCACCAGGCCGTTGTCGATGATCGCCACGCGATCGCTGAGCTGATCGGCCTCGTCCAGGTAGTGGGTGGTGAGCAAGACGGTCGTGCCGGTGTCGCGGAGCCGGCGGAGCTGGTCCCAGAGGTTGGCCCGGTTCTGTGGGTCGAGCCCGAGCGTGGGCTCGTCGAGGAAGAGCACGTGGGGGCGGTGCACGATGCCGAGCGCAACCTCGAGGCGGCGGCGCTGGCCACCCGAGTAGGTGCGGGCGATCCGCCCGCAGAAGGGTGCTAGGTCGAGCAGCTCAATCAGCTCGTCGGCGCGACGCTCCGTCGCCTGTCTGCCCATCCCATACAGACGTCCCTGGAGGACGAGGTTCTCCCGTCCTGTCGCCTCGATGTCGGCACCGCCGCGCTGGCCGACGTAACCGATGCGCCGGCGCACCGCGGCGGGATGGCTGCCCACGTCCAACCCGGCGACCATGACCTGGCCCGCATCGGCGCGCAGAAGGGTGGTGAGAATGCGGAGCGCCGTGGTCTTCCCCGCCCCGTTGGGTCCCAGGAAGCCGTAGATCTGGCCGGCCGCCACCCGGAGGTCCACACCACGGAGGGCTTCGACCCGCCCCCCCTTGCCGGGGAATGACTTGCGCAGGCCCGTCACCCGCACCGCCAACGGGGCCACAGGCTCCATCACGCGGCCACCGGCTTGGTCAAGCGCACCTCGAGGGTCATCCCCTGGGTGTGGGTCTCGCAGCTGCCGAAGGCGGTGTGAGCCACCAGGCGCTCGAATCGGGCCGCCGAATAGGCGCGCCGGCGGAGCATGGTGGAGAGCGTCAGCCGCGTCATGAACGAGTTGACCCGGCTGAGTCGCATCGCCTTGACCTCGGCGGCGATCTCGGCGCCGGTCACCTCTCGATTCATGTCCTGGATCACCGCCCGGCCGCCGGGACGGAGCACCCGGTGCATCTCGTTCAGAGCCGCCTGGGGCTGCCGGAAGTTCTTGAATGCGGCCTGACAGACGATCAGGTCAAAGCACGCGGCGGCGAACGGCATGGCGGAGACGTCGCCCTGGCGGAACTCGACCTCCACCCCCGCCCGTCGTGCCGTCTCGGTGGCGATCTCGACCATGGTGTGGCTGATGTCGAGTCCCGTCACCCGGACGGGCGCGGCGCTCGCGATCTCGACCGCCTGGTAACCCGGACCGGGCGCCACCTCGAGCACCGCTGCGCCGGACGGAAGGCCGGCGGTGAGGCGGGCCGCCTCGCGACGGCACTCCGCGAGCTGGCTGGCGGAACCGCGCTGACGCGCGTACCAACGCGCCGTCCGCCCCTCCATCTCCGGGAGCTGGAAGCGCCGGCGCGGGGCCGCGCTCATCGGAAGAGCGACAGTGGCAGCGCCACCGCCTCGCCGAGGAGGGCGAAGAAGGCACCGAGGCCGACGAGCAGGATGGCGAGGCCGACGGGGGACCCGAACCCGTACCACCGGAACATGCGGAGGGGGTCGTCGTCTTCAGGGTCACTCATCTCAGGGGCCTCCTTGCACAACCGAGGGGACCGATCCGCGGCTGCCATACTTCTCGCGTGGTCGGGCTTCATGGATGATATCTTAGTAACTAATCTATCCATATACTAAGCAAATGCCCAAGCCAGAGTCAACCCCCGCCCGTGCCGACCTGATCCGCCGCCTCACCGAGGCGGTGCGCCGCCAGGTGGCGTGGACGGTCCTGCACAACCAGGCGATTGCCGAGCGGTTGGGGATGAGCGCCACCGACCTGCACGCCATCAACCTCCTCGACATCGAGGGACCGATCACCGCGGGGCGCCTGGCGGAGCTCATGAGCCTCACCACCGGGGCCGTGACCGGGGTGCTGGACCGTCTGGAGCGCGCCGGTCTGGTCCGGCGCGAAGCCGATCCCGCCGACCGCCGCCGGGTGGTGGCCCGGCTCGTGCCCGCGGGGATGGAGCGGGTGAGGGCGGCCTTCCTGGCCGTCGGCACCGGGGTGCAGGACCTCTATGCCGGCTACGACGACTCCCAGCTCAAACTCCTGGTCGAGTACACGGAGAGCAACGCCGAGATCGCCCGCCGGATCACGGCGCAAATGCGGGCGGGGGCATCCGGCCCTGACGAGGCCAGGGACGGGGAGATGTCGGCACCGCTCGGCGGTGCCACCGCCGGGCGCCTGGAGATCAACGGCAACGCGGCCAACCTCCGGATCCGGTCCGGGGCGGGGGCGGCTCTCCTGTACACCGCGACCTTCGAGCGGCGGGCGCCTCGGATCCGGGCGCGCGGAGGGACGGTGACGGTCGCCTATCCCGGCTTCCTTGCCCTGGGCGCGGGTCGCGGCGTGATCGGCTTGAACGCCAGCATCCCCTGGACGGCCGAGCTGCGCGGCGGTGCATCCAACGTGGATGCCGACCTCACGGGAGTGACCCTCACAGGATTCAGCCTCACCGGCGGTTCCAGCCGCGTGGAGTGCCGCCTACCCCGGCCGGCCGGCACGGTGGCACTCCGCGTCCGCGGCGGCGCCAGCCGGATCGCCTTCCGCCGTCCCGCGGGCGTCCCGTTCCGCGTGCGCGTCGCAGGCGGTCTGAGCAAGCTGCGCGTGGATGCGAAGCAGTACCGGGCGATGGGCGGGCCCGCGGTGATGGACAGCCCGGGCTACGAGGACGCCTCCGACCGCTACGAGCTGGCCGTTGAAGGGGGCGCCAGCCACATCACCGTGGACGGGCTGTAGCCCGGCCCGTCGCGTGACCGCGCTGGGCAGTTAAGGTATACTTGACATAAAGTCAGGTTGACCTAAACCTGCGCAGATCGGAATCCACCCAGGAGATCGCATGGCCGTCGCCCTCGCCCGCCCCGACGCCGCCCTTTCCGGCGCCCCAGCCAGCGAGCTCGTCGCCCGCATCGAGCGGCTGCGCAAGGAGCGCAACGCGGTGATCCTGGCCCACAACTACCAGCTCCCCGAGGTGCAGGACATCGCCGACATCGTCGGCGATTCGCTCAACCTCTCGCGCCAGGCCGCCCAGACGCACGCCGACGTGATCGTCTTCTGCGGTGTCCACTTCATGGCCGAGACCGCCGCGATCCTCTCCCCCCAGAAGACGGTCCTCCTGCCCGACCTGGAGGCGGGGTGCTCGCTGGCCGACACCATCACCGCCGACCAATTGCGCGCCTGGAAGGCCCAGCATCCGGGCGCGGTGGTGGTCTCCTACGTGAACACCTCGGCCGAGGTCAAAGCCGAATCCGACTACTGCTGCACCTCCTCCAACGCCGAGGCGGTGATCCGGGCCATCCCCGAGGACACCGAGATCCTCTTCTGCCCCGACATGTTCCTGGGCGCTCACCTGGAGAGGGTCACCGGGCGCCGGATGCAGGTCTGGATGGGCGAGTGCCACGTCCACGCGGGCATCGATCCTGACGACCTGGAGGCTGCCCGCCGCCGCCACCCCGACGCGGAGTTGCTCCTGCATCCCGAATGCGGCTGCACCTCCGCGACGCTCTATCGCCTCGGCCACGGCGACTACCAGGGCTCGAGCTGCGTGGTCGCCTCCACCGAGGGGATGGTCCGCAGGGCGGTGGAGTCGCCCGCCACCACCTTCATCGTCGCGACTGAGGTGGGGATCATTCATAGGATGAATCTGCTGGCTCCGGGCAAGCGCTTCCTGCCGGCGTCCGAGGACGCGGTCTGCCCCTACATGAAGAAGATCACCCTGGAGAAGGTCGCGGCCTGCCTGGAGCGCATGGAGCCCCGGGTCACCGTGCCCGAGCAGATCGCCTCGCGGGCTCGTCGAGCCCTGGACCGGATGGTGGCCATCGCCCCGTAGCAGCGGGCGCGGGGTGCCTTCCTTGGCCTCTCGGCCGGGGTCGAGCGCGCCCGCCGCCGATCGGCTCCGGTGACGCGAGGCCCCGCCCGGTTATGCTCGGCGCCGAAATTGATGCAGGAGCACTTCACCAACCTCTACGACCGTGACCGCTGGCGCCGGTACGGGTACTCGCTGACGGCCGTCGGTGTGGTCTGCGTGGTGCTGGGCGCCGTCTTCGACTCTCGAAAGGATCAGGGGGCGGCGAACGTCTGGCTTCTCTTCGCCGCCCTGACCCTCGGGCTGGCCATCTCGCTCTGGATGCGGCAGCGCTACAGCTATGCGCGGCTCGACGGCGGGCAGCTCTTCTTCCGGTACCTGACGGTCACCGTTCGCATCGATCTCGTCGAGGTCCGCCGGGCTCGGGTCGCGAAGCTCGCCTCCGCCGTCCAGGGACGGGCCCGGACGCCCAAGGGCCTGGCCGCGGTCGACGCCCTTGTGCTCCAGCTTCGCCACAATGACACCACCCGCCTCCGCCGCCTGCTCACCCGCCGCTGCGTCTTCGAGGAGGAGGTGGTGATCCCGCTTGCCGGTGCCGCCGTGCTCCACCGCCAGATCGAGGCGGCGCTCTCTCCGCACCGGCACCCCGAGGGCGCTGAGACCCACCCGAACCGGTCGCGGCGGAGGAACCGGAGGCGATGACCGAGGAGACCCCGCCCGGGGCGCCCCCGGACGTCACCACCGGCAACCCGTCGCCGGTGCCGTCCGATGAGGAGCCGGCGGGGACTCCGGCGCCCGCCGCGCCCGCCTTCAAGGCGACCGACGACCGTCCCCTGGTGAGGGCCGGGCTGCGCGGTTTCCTGGACCTCACGCGCGTCGACGTCGTCCTGGTCATCGGTCTCACCCTGCTCGCCTTCCTGCTTCGCTGGGGAAGCCCGATTCTGCCCAACCTCCTGGGCGGCAACGCGACGTCGGTGCCGGCCATCCAGATCCTCGGCGTGGGCAACGCCCGCAACAGCGAGCAGAGCGCCTGCGAGGAGGTGCCCATCGGCAACAAGACCATCAAGGCCTGCGGCCAGGTCTTCGACGAGGTGTACTTCCCGACCGACGCCGCCGACGACCTCCACTCTCCGGCGATCAGCTACTTCGACCCCGAGCCCCCGCTGGTCAAGCTGCTGATGACCCCGTCGATCGCGATCCTCGGCTTCAACACCTGGGGTTGGCGGATGACCGCGGTGCTGACCGGCAGCCTGCTCTGCGGCCTGATGTACCTGATCGCTCTGCGGCTGCGCCGCGATCGCTTCTTCGCCATCGTCGCCTCGCTGATCGTCTGCCTCGACGGGCTGGGCTTCGTCGAGTCCCGGCTGGGCCTGCTCGACATCCCAGCCATCTTCTTCACCGCGCTGGCCTGGTACTTATTCCTGCTCCACTGGCAGGCGAGGACGCGCCGCCAATGGCGGATCACCCTCTACATCATGGCCGCCGGCCTCGGGCTGGCATTCGCCGCCAAGCTGACCGCCGTCGCTCCGCTCGCGGTCATAGCGGGACTCGTGTTCCTCCGATGGGTGGCCCCCTACGCAGCCGGCGCCATCCCTGCGCTCCGGCGGCTGGCCGGGCGGCGCCGCCACGAGACCGTGCTCTGGAGAGAGGCGGCGGGGTCGAGGGCGTGGCTCCACTACGCGGCCGCCCTGATCCTGGTGGCGGTGATCTTCTGCGCCAGCTGGTCGCGCTACCTGACCATCTACCACGATGACGTCTACCAGTTCGTCTCCTGCAATCCCAACGTCTCGGGACTCACCACGGCGCCCTATCCCAACCAGGTCAAGATCCTGCAGGTCCCGGTGTCCAAGGTGGACGGCATCACCGTCCCCAACCCGGTACAGGCGATCTCCAACATCATCGCCATCAACGAGGCGAGCCTCCGGTACCAGGAGCTCGAGTGCCACGGCCATCCCTACGCGTCCCGCTGGTACACCTGGCCGATCATGGAACACCCGGTGCTGATGTATTACCAGAGCGCTCCGCTGCTCGACGCGCCCAGCTTCACGGGCACCGGTGTCATCACCAACATGGGCAACCCGGCGGTCTGGTGGCTCGGCATCCTCGCCCTGCTCTTCTGCGTGTGGCGGATGATGGCGGGCGCGAAATGGTTTCGCGTCTGCGTCGGCGCGCTCATGGTGGCGTCACTCACCACCATGATCCTCACCTTCCACGCCGCCGAGCCGGGCGTCGACCTCATCACCGGCACCCAGCCCGGGCCGATCGGGCCGGTGGGCCCGCTCTTCTATCTCGCCTTCCTGGGCCTCGGCGTCTTCTGCGCGTGTGCGGGCATCTTCGCGGTCGTCTCACGCCGCTTCGTACCCGCCTTCATCGTGCTCGGCTACATCACCTCGTGGATGATGTGGGTGCCCGGCAACAAGGCGCGCGTCCTCTTCTTCTACCACGCTCTGGGGATGCTGATCTTCCTCGCCCTGGGCCTCGCCTACGCTCTCGCCGCGCTGCGCCACGTGCGCTTCTTCGCTGCCGGTCGATGGTGGTCGCTGGCCCCGCTCGCCTACGCGGGAGTGGCGGCGGTGGTCGCCGCCTTCATCTTCTTCTACCCGGTCTGGACCGCCATCCCGCTGACCACTCCGGACCAGCAGATGCGCCTGTGGGTGGACGCCTGGTAGGGCCATGACGGGTGCGGGGAGCCCTGCGCTCCGGCCGGCGCTCGGGGTCACCAGGTGACGGGGCCGGGGAGCGCCGCGCTCCTGCTGCTGCTCGCCGTCCTCGGNNTCGCGCTCGACGCCACGGTCTGCTTCCTTCTCAGCCTCGGTCTCGGCCTCGGCCCGGCATCGATCATCCTGGCGCCGGTCCTGGTCGGGGGGGCGTCGCTGCTGCTCGCCCGGCGGCTCGGGGTCAGCGTGGTTGTTGCCTGGCAGGCATCCCTGGAGGATGCCCGTGGCCGGTCCCGCGCCACCCTGGTCCTGGCGGTGATCGCTGTGGTCGCAGCGGTCGCATTCACTCTCCTTCTCTCCCGGGCGATGTTCCAGGACGCCGCCGGCGATCTGGTCACCGGCTACTGGATTCCCGACTGGGGGCAGCACCTGATCACCGCATCCAGCTTCAGCACGGCCCAGAACTTCTCGCCCCAGAACCCGATCATGAGCGGCACCCCGCTCTACTACCCCTTCCTCCCCGACTTCACCTCCGGGATGCTGATGCGCCTCGGCCTCGGCGACGGCCCGTCCCTCTGGCTGCCCCAGGTGATCCTCGCGGTGGTGCTGGTGCTCCTGGTGGTGAGCCTCGCCGAGCGGCTGGGCGCGCGCATGTCGGTGGGCGTGCTCACCATCCTGATCTGCTTCCTGGGTGGGGGGCTCGGCTTCGTGGGCGCACTCCACGACGCCTGCACCGACGCCCACCACACGTCGGCGGAGTGCAGCGCGGGCTACGTCATCACCAATCCTGCCGACGGCATCGGCATCACCGCCGGCACCCTCCACGCCCTTCCCGGGCTGGTCGCCGACCAGCCCACCAGCTTCGACGGCATGACCTCGGAGCCCAACTCGGGGGCCCCGGTCTTCTCCGACCAGGCGTGGTACACGCCGCTCTTCGCCTGGTGGCTGCCCCAGCGCACCTTGATGGAGGGCTTCGATGTCGTGGTGGCGTCCCTCGTGCTCCTCCTCGCCGTCTTCGAGCGGGCTCGAGCGCGGCTCTTCGACGTCGGTGTGGCCGGACTCTTAGTCGGGCTGCTCCCCCTCATCCACGTGCAGAGCCTCTTCGCGATCGCCGTCATCGCGATCGGTCTGGCGGCGATCCGATGGCGACGCGCCTGGCTGCTGTTCGCTGGGGTGGCGGCTCTGATCGCCGCCCCCCGGGTGATCCAGCTCATGCTCGCGCCCCACGGATCCGCCGCGCTCGGCAACCAGTACCCCTGGTTTGAGCCGGGCTGGATGTCGGGTGCGATCAAGACCGCCAGCCTCGGCCACTCGATCACCCTCTCCGCGGTCGGCGGCGCGATCGGTGACACTCTGCGCCTTCCTTTCAGCCGCACTTGGTGGGGGTTCTGGTGGGTCAACCTCGGGGTGGCAGTGCCGCTCTGCCTGGCCGTGGTGCTGCTGGCCCTCGCCCGGAAGTTCGGGAGAGGGGCGGTCCGCGGCGCGGCCGGACGCGTCCTCGGGGTCTTTCCCCCCGGCCTGCTGCGCCTCCTCCTCGCCTGTATCCCGATCTTTGTCCTCTGCAACGTCGTCATCTTCCAGAGCTGGGACTGGGACAACACCAAGCTGCTCGTCTACTGGTACCTGGGAGTCGCCCTGGCGGTGTCGGCGATCACCGTGTGGCTCTGGGTGGGGTGGTGGCGGCGCATCCTCGCCGTCCTCCTCGCCGGGAGCGTGCTGGCGACCGGCACGCTGGCCCTGCTGCGGCTTCTGCCCTACGAGGCGCCGGCGGCGTCGGTGACGGGCCCGTACGTCGTCGTCCCCTCGAACGACATGGCGCTGGTGGCGGCCCTCGACGCGAAGACGTCTCCCCACGCCGTGTTCCTGGTGTCGGGGAGCACCGACGATTTCTTCGACCCGATCCCGCTGCTCACCGGGCGGCCGGTGGTGATGGGCTACTACCCCTGGCTGTGGAGCTACGGGCTGGACTACGGGCAGCGCCAGGCCGATGTCGCGATCGCCACCTCGGGGTGTGGGAGCGCCTCCCTCGGGCAGTGCCAGCCCATCCTCCAGATCCTCCACCATTACGACATCAGCTACGTTGAGGTGAACCAGACCTTCACCGCGCCCGGGGTCACGTGGTGGGCGGCGCAGCGGCTCCCGGTCACCGCGTCGGCGCCGGGCATCACCGTCTACGACGTGCGCGGGGTCTCATGAGCGGCCCCCAGGTCGTGAGCACCCGCCTCGTGCAGTCCGCGGTTGTCGACGCACACGTCCACGTCATGCCCGACAGGGTGCGGCGCGACCCGGCCGCGGTCGCCGCCGCGGATCCCTGGTTCGCCGCCTGTCACGCGGGGGAGCGGAGGCTGGCCGGCGAGGACGACCTGCTCCGCCACCTCGACGAGGAGCGGATCGATCGTGCCGTGGTCTTCACCTGGCCCTTCGCCGATCCCCGGCTCTGCGCCGAGGCCAACGACTGGGTGGCCGCTCTGCAGCGCCGCCACCCCGGCCGGGTCGCCGGCTGCGGCGTCGTCCAGCCCGCCGACCCGGGCGCCGCCGAGGAGCTGCGCCGCTGTGCCCGGCTCGGGCTTCGTGGGGTCGGGGAGCTCAACGCCGACGCCCAGGGTTTCGACCTCGACGGGGACGAGCTGGCACGGCTGGCCGCCGTCTCCACCGAGCTCGACCTCCCCTGGACGATCCACTGCAGCGAGCCGGTCGGGCACGCCTACCCGGGAAAGGGGACGGCGACCCCCGACCGATTGGTCCGCTTCCTCGAACGCGCCGGCGGTCTCCGGGTGGTCGCCGCCCACCTCGGCGGCGGGTTGCCTCTCTACGCCCACATGCCCGAGGTCAGGCAGCTGTGCACCAAGATCTGGTTCGACACCGCGGCTCTGCCCCACCTCTACCGTCCCAGCGCCCTCCGCGCGGTGGCCACCCTGGTGGGCGCGGAACGGCTCCTGCTCGGCACCGACTTCCCCCTGCTCGGGCTGGCCCGCTACCGTCGTGCCCTGGACGAGGCCGAGCTCGACGAGAACGAGTTGGGGCTCATTCTCGGGGGCGGCGCCGCAGCGGTCTGGCGCTGGTGAGCACGGTCGCGGTCAGCTCCCGCCACTGACGTCCAGGATGGCCCCGGTGGTGTAGGGCGACTCGTCACCGAGGAGCCAGACGATGGCCGCGGCCACCTCCTCGGCGCGGCCGGCCCGTTGCATCGGGATCGTCGACGCGAGCCGTGCCGCCCGGTCCGGCTGACCGCCGCTGGCGTGGATCTCGGTGTCGACGATGCCGGGACGGACGGCGTTGACGCGGATCCGTTCGGCGGCGACCTCGCGGGCCAGACCGAGGGTGAAGGTGTCGACCGCCCCCTTGCTCGCCGCGTAGTCGACGTACTCCCCCGGCGAGCCCAGACGGCTGGCGGCGGAGGAGACGGTCACGATCGCGCCCCCGCTGCCCCCGTGGCGCGGTGACATCCGCAGCACCGCCTCCCGAGCCGTGAGCATGACCCCCAGCACGTTGACCTCCAGCAGGCGCCGCATCCGGTCGGCGGCCATCTCGTCGAGGCGGGCGCGGCGGTCGACGATGCCGGCATTGGCGACGGTGGCGGTGAGCCGCCCCATCTCGTCCGCGGCGGCGAACAGCGCCACCACGTCCCCTTCGGCGCCGACGTCGGCCCCCACCGCGCGCCCCCCGATCTCCCGGGCCACCGCCTCGGCCGCGGCCTGGTCCGC
>PMYJ01000104.1 GCA_003170875.1 Candidatus Dormiibacterota bacterium
CCACCCGGTTTCACGCGAAATGGCCACTCCGTTTCGCCGGAAATGGCCACCCTGTTTCACGGGTAATGGCTACCCCCTCGGCAAGGTCGTCGACAGCCCCGGCGTGAGGCGCCCCGGACCCGTCACGCTCGCCTGGAATGCGTTCACATCGCCCCAGGAGAGATGCCGGTGCCCCGTCCCCGTGCTGCCATGCGCAAGATCAGAGAAGCCCTGCGGCTCTGCCTCGCCGAGGGCCTGAGCCCGCGCCAGGCAGGCATCGCGACAGGCTTGCCCCGCACCACCGTCCGCCGCTACGTCGAGCGGGCCGCCGAGGTCGGCCTCGGCTGGCCGCTGCCGCCCGACCTCGATGACCGCGCCCTCGAGGAGCGCCTGTATGGCCGGGCGGCGCCGCCACCATCAGAGCAGCGCCCAATGCCGGACTGGCCCCTCGTCCACCGCGAGCTCCGGCGCAAGAGCGTCACGCTCGCCTTGACCTGGGCTGAATACCGCGCGGGCTGCCCCGATGGCTTCGGGTACACCTGGTTCACGCAGCACTACCGCGCCTGGGCAGGCAGGCTCGACGTCGTCCTCCGCCAGGACCATCGCGCCGGCGAGAAGCTGTTCCTCGACTTCGCGGGCCAGACCATCCCGATCGTCGATGCGCTCACAGGAGAGGTGTGGCAGGCCCAGCTCTTCGTGGCGGTTCTCGGAGCGTCGAACTACACGTACGCCGAAGCGACGGTGTCCCAGGCGGAGCTCTGCTGGACCGCGGCCCACGTCAACGCCTTCGAGTTCATGGTTGGGGCGCCCGCCATCCTCGTGCCCGACAACCTGAAAGCCGGCGTGACCCGGCCCCACCGCTACGAGCCCGATCTCAACGCCGCGTACGCCGAGCTCGCCGCCCATTACGGCTGCGCCATCATCCCGGCGCGCCCGTACAAGCCCCGGGACAAGGCGAAGGTCGAGACCGGCGTCCTCATCGCCGAGCGCTGGATCCTCGCGGCCCTCCGCAACCGGACGTTCTTTTCGCTCGCCGAGGCGAACCGGGCGATCCGCGAGCGCGTCGCCTGGCTGAACAACCGGCCCTTCAAGAAGCTCGAGGGGTCGCGGGCGAGCCTGTTCGCGGAGCTCGACCGGCCGGCGCTGCGGCCGCTACCGCCGGTGCCGTACGAGTACGCGACCTGGAAGCGGGCCACCGTGAGCATCGACTATCACGTCGAGTACGAGCGCCACTACTACAGCGTCCCGTACGCCCTCGTGGGCGAGCGGGCCGACGTCCGCGCCAGCGCGCGCACGATCGAGGTCTTCGTCCGGGGACGGCGGGTGGCGAGCCACCTCCGCAGCAGCGTGGTGGGCAGGCACACGACCGAGTCGGCGCACATGCCGGAGTCCCACCGCCGCCATCTCGAGTGGACGCCCGGCAGGCTCGTCGCCTGGGGCGAGCAGACGGGGCCCGCCACCGGAGCCCTCGTGGCCGCGATCCTGCGCAGCCGGCCCCACCCCGAGCAGGGCTTCCGGAGCTGCCTCGGGATCTTCCGCCTCGGCCGCCGCCACGGTCCTGTGCGCATCGAGGCCGCCTGTGCCCGGGCCCTCGCGGTGGGCGCCCTCTCCTACCGCAGCATCGACTCGATCCTGCGGGCTGGCCTCGACCGGGCGCCACTGCCGGAGCCGGCGCCTGTGCGAGCCACCCGGGATCACCCCAACGTCCGCGGCCCCGGCTACTACGAGTGAACGGCATGGACCGTCACCGGAACCGACAAGGAGGAACCGCCGTGCTCACCAGCCCCACGCTCGACAAGCTCTTCGCCCTCAACCTCGCGGGCATGGCAAGAGCCCTCGCCGAGCAGCGCGAGAGTCCGGCGTACACCGAGCTGCCCTTCGAGGACCGCCTCGGCCTGCTCGTCGACCGGGAGGCGACCGAGAGGGAGAACCGGCGCCTCGAACGCTACCTGCGCGCAGCCAAGCTGCGCGTGGCGGCGACGATCGAGGACGTCGACTTCCGGGCGCAGCGCGGCCTCGATCGGGGCGTGCTGCTCGAGCTCGCGGCCTCGCGCTGGGTGAGCGCCCACCAGCAGGTCCTGATCACCGGGCCCACGGGGGTCGGCAAGACGTATCTCGCCTGCGCCCTTGCAGGTGCCGCCATCCGGGCCGGGCACAGCGCGCTCTATGCGCGGGTGCCGCGGATGCTCACCGAGCTTGCCACGGCGAGGCTCGACGGCAGGCTGCCCCGCCTCCTCGCCGCCTGGGCCCGGATCGACGTCCTCGTCCTCGACGACTTCGCCCTCCAGCCCCTCACCGACACACAGGCGGCCGACCTGCTCGAGGTGATCGAGGATCGGGCGGGCCTGCGCAGCACGATCGTCACGAGCCAGCTCCCGGTCGCGCTCTGGCACGAGGGACTGGGCGAGCCCACGGTCGCTGACGCCATCTGTGACCGCCTGCTCGCGGGTACCCACCGGATCGAGCTGCGGGGCGCCTCGCTCCGGCGGACCGAGACCCGGGCGGACCGCGCGGAGCCCGCCGAGACGGGCCAGGGCGGCTGATGCCAAGGGGCTATCAGCGCGGCTCCCGGCCGTGCCACACTACCGGGCCACGAACCGGAAGGAGGTGAGGATCAGGGGATGAAGCGGACGCCCCGCGTCGGCCGCTGAGGCGGCCTCCGAGGGGGTGGCCAAAACCCCGATCCAGGGTGGCCATTTCGCGCGGACTGGCGTGGCCAATTCAGCGAAATGCGCA
>PMYJ01000103.1:0-1734 GCA_003170875.1 Candidatus Dormiibacterota bacterium
GGTGAGCCAATGGCAGACGTCCTCGTCCGGGACGTTCCCGATGATGTCTTGGCGGCGTTGGACGCGCGGGCCCGCCGCGTGGGGCTCTCGCGCAGCGAGTACCTGCGCCGCCGCCTGACCCAGGAGGCAACCACCACCACCTCGCACGTCGGCCTCGATGATCTCAGCCGCTTTGGCGAGGTCTTCTCCGACCTGGCGAACCCAGACGTCATGGCACAGGCGTGGCGGTAACCGCCTGGCTGATCGACAAGTCGGCACTCGTCCGCCTCGCTGTGAGCCCGGACGCTCTCGAGTGGGCTGCGCGCATCGAACGGGGCCTGGTGCGGATCGCCACCGTGACTCGTCTCGAGGTCGGTTACTCGGCACGATCAGGCACGGACCTGCGCTCCGGCCTGGCTGCCTCGCCGCTCTCATCGATGCCCGTCGAGCACCTCACGCCGGCCATGGAAGAGCGGGCGATGGAGGTGCTGACCCTGCTCGCCGACCGTGGCCAGCATCGGGGCCCCTCCGTACCCGACCTCATCGTCAGCGCGGCGGCGGAGCTCGGCGGCCTCACCGTCTTGCATCTCGACAAGGACTTCGACCTGATCGCCGAGGTCACCGGGCAGCCCATGGAGCGCCTGACGATCACCGGATAGGAGCGGCGATCCCTCCACCAGCGCGCACCCTGGCCACGGCCATCTGGACCCGCCCCGCGACCGCGTCGACCAGAGCTTGGGTGGTGGATCGGCCGAGGCTGAGCCGCAGCGCGCTGCCGGCGAGATCGCCGAAGCCCATGGCGGTGAGGACGTGGGAGGGGACGGGCGCCCCGCTGGAGCAGGCGCTCCCGGCCGAGGCGGAGACCCCCAGCTCGTCGAGGACCGCGAGAAGCAGCTCGCTCCGACACCCCGAGACCACAAAGCTGCAGAGGCCGGGGAGCCGGGCGGCCGGGTCGCCGGTGGGCTCGAGGCCACGGACGCTCTCGGTTAGTAGGTCGGTCAGCCAACCAGCTAGATGAGAGAGCTCCGGCGCAGCGGTCTCCCGGCGGCGTTCCGCCACCTCGGCGGCCGCGCCGAAGCCCACGACGCCGGCCACGTTCTCCGTACCGGACCGCCGCCCACGCTCCTGACCGCCGCCGGTCACCTGGGCAGCGGGGAAGACGCCGTGGCGGGCCACCAGCGCTCCCACGCCCTGGGGCCCGTACGCCTTGTGGGCGCTGATGCTCAGGAGGTCCACCCCCAGAGCGTCGAGGCCGAGCGGGAGCCGTCCCAGCGCCTGGACGGCGTCGGTGTGCACCAGAGCCCGGGGGTTGCGGGCATGGACGGCAGCCGCGATGCCCGGGACGTCCTGGACCGTCCCCACCTCGTTGTTGGCGAGCATCACCGAGACGAGCACGGTGTCGGGTCGAACCGCGCCGGCCACCTCCGCGGGATCGATCCGGCCGGCGCGATCGCAGCCCACGACGGTCAGCTCAGCCCGACCCGCCTCGGCCAGCCCCCGGGCGGTGGTGAGGACAGCCTCGTGCTCCACGGCGCTGACCACCAGGTGGCGGCCCCGCTCCGCCCCCCACCGCTCCAGCACCCCGCGCAGGGCGAGGTTGTCGGCCTCGGTCCCGCCCGAGGTGAAGATGACCTCCCGCGACGCGCAGCCGGCGGCGGCGGCGACCCGGTCCCGAGCGTCATCCACGGCGGCGCGGGCCCGCCGGCCGTGCCCGTGGGCCGAGGAGGGGTTGCCGAACAGCTCCCCCAGCCATGG
>PMYJ01000103.1:1761-4376 GCA_003170875.1 Candidatus Dormiibacterota bacterium
CGGGCCACACCATGATCGTGGTGCCCTCCACCGTGGTCATCTCGCTCGGTGGGCCCAGCGACGCCTCGACGACGGCTCGGCCGGTGGTGTCGCTCCCGGCGAGGAGGACGAATGTGGCTTGGTCGTGCCGGGCGTCGTACCACGACACCGTCGTGTGCCAGAGAAATGGTTTCAGCGGCCCGGAGGCCGTGCTGACCGCCCGGACCGTGATCGCGCCGTGGGTGCTCACCGTCACCACGTTGGCGTCCCAGTAGGTGCCGAGCCCGTGGGTCGCTCCGTGCTGTGACAGCCAGGCGGTCACCGCCGTGAGCGGTGCCGGCGCCGGCTGCGCCATGACCGCGCCGGCCGCGAAGACGCCGGCGTAGGCGGCGCCGAGGGCCACCGCTCCGAGCCAGAGGCTGGGGCGCAGCGCCATCAGACGCGGCACGCCCTCGCGGCCGGCGAGGACGGCGCCGAAGCCAAGGAAGGGAAGGAGGTAGCGGGCCGACGTGAGATCCGTGGCCTGCTGGCCGACGAGGTAGGCGGCGGCGTCGGCGAGCATGCCGAGCGCGAGGACCCGGGACACGAGATCGAGGGCCAGCCAGCGGCGGGGCCGGAGCACGAAGGCCAGGACGGCCACCACCAGGGCGAGCCCGCAGAGGTGAAGGAGGACAGATAGCCAGGCTAGGCCGGCCGGCCGGCCCAGGAAGTCCGCCCCGAAGAGGGTGAGGAGCGCCCGGCCTCCCGCCGCCAGGTTGTGGCCCAGAGAGGAGACGAGTGGCGGCAGGCCGTATCCGCCCCCGAGCAGGGGGGCGGCGGTGAAGCCGCCCAAACTCCGGATCCCCCACCAGGCCAGCGGCGCCGCCACGACGGAGGAGAGCCCGACGAAGATCAGGGCCAGATCGCGCCGGGTGCCCTGGTGCCGCCCGACCGCCAGGTCGAGAGCCCCCACCCCGGTGACGGCGCCACCGCCCACCACCGCCGCCAGGGGATCCCCGATGCCCGCCGCCGCCAGCGCGAGCCAGACGAGCGCCAGCCACACCCTGCATCTGCGAGCCCCCTGGAGAGCCAGGCAGGCGACCAGCAGGAGGAGGAGGCTGGCGGCGTGGTCGGTCCCGGCGGGCAAGAGGGATCCGGCAGGGAAGGAGGCGCCGCTCCCCGGGAGGAGCAGCGCCTGGGAGGCGAGCAGGGCACCGGTCACCAGCATCGCCACCGCCCGGGTGCGGCCGCGGAGCCGGCCTCCGGCCAGCCAGATCCCGGTCAGGACGACACCGGCGCCGAGCAGGCCCGCGGCCTGGTACTCAACAGCCGAGGTCAGGCCCTGAAACCGCTCCAGGAGGGCCAGTAGCGGGAGCTTGTCGGTGAAGAAGCTGTCCGAGGGGAGCGTCCAGCCGCCGAGCAGCACGTTGCCGTGGGCCATGGCCCACCCCTCCAGCACCGAGCTGGCCTGGTCGGAGTTGAGGGGGACCTGCCGGCTGAGTCGCGCGATCGCCACCGCGAGCGCGAGACCCAGGACAGCGGTGCCGGCGGCGGCGGCGGCCCGGCGCGGGCCGCGGTGGTCTTTCGGAGCGGGTTCCACGTCGGGGGCAGTCTATGCCGGAGCTCCGGCCCGAGATTCCACCCGGCACGCCCCGGGGAGCCTCGGCTGGGCGATCGTGGGGCCGCCGCGCTCCATCAGCGGGACGGCGCGGCTCACGCCCAACTCAGCTATCATGCGTCGTCCGGAGCGCGGCCGTGGCCGCCTGCGGAGGGGAGAAGAGAGATGACCTTTATCCATGTGGAGCCCGCTCGTGATGAGGGCTGGAACAAGGATGCCGCGGTGCGGGCCTCGGAGACGACCCGGGTCTCGGAGCTGCTCAGCCGGCTCCTCGGCGATCTCGCCCAGCTCGACACGCCCAACCAGACCCGCCTCGACGACTACCTCGACGCGGAGGCGCTCGACGCGGTGCAGAGCGACCCCCAGACCTACCACCTGATCGGGCGGGCCGCCCACTCCCTGGAGGACGGCGGGGAGCGCTGCGTCACCGCCGCCTACTGGCGCGAGGACGGAGCCGATCAGGTCGACGTCGAGCTGGAGGTGGCCGACGACGAGGTGGTCTGGGGACTCGCGCTCGCCCCGGTGCCGGCGGGGCCGCTGAGCCATCACCTGAGCGCCACCGTGGACTGCCGCGAGGGCCGCATCGAGCGCCTCGAGCTGGGGTAGGCCGGAGGTCAGGCGGCCGGCGCCGTCACTGGAACCAGCCCTCGACGTCCATGACGATGTTGATGGTGCCGAGGGAGTTGTAGACGTCGACCTTGCCGGCGGGGCTGGCGGCCGAGAGCTTGACGATCACCAGGTTGGGGATGTTCTCTCCGGCGTTGGCGTTGAGATCAGAGGCGTTGGGCGTGGTGCTGCTGTCCGCCGGGTAGACGGTCAGGTAGGTCTCGCTGCTCCCCGAGACCGCGATCACGTTGGCGATCACCGCCACCGGCCCCGAGGAGGGCACGCCGCCGACCCCGGTCACCTGCACCGGCAGGACATCCCCGGCGGTCAGCGTGTCCCCGCTGCACTCGGTTCCTGTCCCCGCCCGGGTGTCGCAGATCCGGGAGGGACCGATAACCTGGAACTGGGTCCCCGCCGCTGCGCTCGAGGTCCC
>PMYJ01000103.1:4389-4695 GCA_003170875.1 Candidatus Dormiibacterota bacterium
TCGAGTTGGTCGGGTAGACGCTCAGGTAGGTGGCCTGGTTGCCCGACACCGCCGTCAGGTTGAGCACCACCGCCGCCGCGGTTCCGTCACTGGGGATGCTCCCTCCCGAGCCGGTCACCGTGGCCACGTCCACCTTCTCAACCTGCCCCGATCCGAGTGGCAGGCTCGGCCCGCTGCCCTCGTCGTTGCAGGGGTTGGCGGGCTGCCCCGCCCGCGAGTCGCAGACCCGCAGCGGCGCCATGGTGTGGAACTCCCCGGCCGTCCCCGAGGGGGCCGCGAAGTACCCCTCCACGTCCGCCACCAGGT
>PMYJ01000008.1:0-1028 GCA_003170875.1 Candidatus Dormiibacterota bacterium
CTGGGCACCCCCCTCCTCGACGCTGAGCTGATCGTCCCGGAGAGCTTCCTCATCGCCCCGATCGCATGGGCGGGGGCGCTCCTGCTGACCCGGGTGGCAGCCCCCGACACGCGCCGGTGGCCACTCTGGCCGGTGGCGGTGGGTGCCCTGGCGGCGGCCGGCATCGCCTACCAGCAGACGGCGCTGGCGGATACCTG
This sequence comes from Candidatus Dormiibacterota bacterium, assembly GCA_003170875.1. Classification (GTDB taxonomy): domain Bacteria; phylum Chloroflexota; class Dormibacteria; order Aeolococcales; family Aeolococcaceae; genus Changshengia. The sequence goes on from PMYJ01000008.1 coordinate 198, forward strand.
CGCCTTTGCCCTGATCCTGGCGACGGCAGGCCGGGCCAGCTGGCGGCGCGTCGCGATGTACGCGGCCACCGTCGCCGGGCTCACCGCAGCGTGGCTGATCTGCACCCTGGTGACCGCCGGGGCAGGCAAGGTCGCCTACGCCCTGGTCGGCTACTGGGTCCAGTTCACCGAGACCCAGGTGTTGGGTGCCGGTCATTGGAGCCTGCCGGTCCCGATCAGCGCCGTCTTTGCGCTCGTCGTGCTCACCGTGGTCGTGTCCGGCGCTTGGCTGCGCCGCCCGGACCGCGATATCTCCTGGGCGCTCTGGGTCTGGGCGGCGGTGGCCCTCCTCGTCCCGGCGGTGGCCGGGCAGCCCTATCCCCACTACCTGCTACCGTCGCTGGTCCCGACCGCACTGGCCGTCAGCAGCCTCGGGCTACGCCTGCCGGCGGGGGCACCGGGCTCGCCGCGCCTCGCCCGTGCCGGGCTCATCGCCGCCACCGGCCTCGCCCTGGTGGGCGCGGCCCCGACCGGGCTGGACTGGCCCCCGGCCTTCGCCGTCGGCAATCACAGCTTCGCCACCTACTACGGCAGGGCCATCTCGACGCTGACCCGAGGCCAGTCGCTGACGGCATACCAGGACCAGTTCGACTACCGGGTCCCCGAGGACAGCGCGGTGGCGGTGTGGATCAAAGCCCACGGCCTGGACGGCAGCTCCGCGGTGGTCTGGTCGGCGGACGCCTGGCTCTATGAGCTGAGCGATCTCCAGCTGCTCCTGCCGACCCCGCCCATCTACAACGACGAGGTCCTCCTCGGGAACGACGGGCCGGTGGCTCAGAAGGTCGCCGACCT
>PMYJ01000008.1:1064-4291 GCA_003170875.1 Candidatus Dormiibacterota bacterium
ACTCGGCTGACAGCCGGCGCGAGCCTCGCGGCCCGGGCATCGCCTGAAGCGGCGCTCACCCGGCACCTCGATCCGGAGTGGTCCTGCCCAGTCCGCGTGCCATCACCGCCTGGAGCGCTCGCCTCACACCGACCAGATTGACGCGGTTATGGTACCGGCCCGGCCCTCGAACCCCTCCCCTCCCCTGCCCCGGCCCATGAGATGAGAGCCGCGAAGCTTTCGCTCTGCGGTGATGTCCGGCGTTCACCGCGAACATCGTTGGATGCTACTGGCTCCCATGGATGTCGCTCGCGCTCTGGGCAGCGAGCAGTCGAGCGTGATCACGCAAGCTCCGGGACCGGTTGCGCGTCGAGCGTATCTGGGAGCGCTTGGCGAGGGAGGAAGTCCCGGCTCCGGATGAAGAGCCCTGAGCAGACTGCGCCGATCAAGGCCACGATGCCGCTGACGATCAGCAGCTCGTTGATCCCGCTGGCGAAGTTCGAACGGACCAGCGCAGCCAGCTGCCCACGGAGAGGCGCCGGAGCCAGCGAGAGCGCCTGCGCGACGTTCCCCTGCCGAACCAGGGTGGCGATCTGCCCCGCGTGCGCAGCCAGCGCCGGCGTCGATGAGAGGCCCCTCGTCAGGCTGTTCTGGAACGAGGAGGCGAAGATCGAACCCAGCGCGGCAATGGCGACCGCGAAGCCAATCTGACGGAAGGTGGAGTTGACGCCCGACGCCATCCCCGCCCGTTCCGGTGCGACCACCCCGATCGCCGTGGAGGCCAGTGGCGGGTTGACCAGCCCGGAGCCGAGGCCGGCAACGATGAGACCGGGCAGAAGATGCGTCCACGAGCTGGTCCCGCTGAGGCCGGCCATGAGCAGCAGCCCGATCCCGGTGAGCGCCAGTCCCGGCCCAATCAGCCATCGGACTGGCACGTGCTCGCTGAGACGCCCGCTGATGGCGGAGGTGATGAGCATGCCTCCGGTTGAGGCCACCAGCCGCAGGCCACTGCCGAGCGCCGAGTAGCCGAGAATGTCTTGGAGGTAGATGACCAGGTAGAGGAACATCGCGAACAGGGAGGCGTTCATGGTGAAGGCGGTGATCAGGCCTCCGGTGAACGTCGGGATGCGGAAGAGGGAGAGGTCGAACATGGGATGGGCAGCCCGCAGCTCGACGCCAATGAAGAGTAGGAGGAGCGCGCCGCCGAGTCCGAGGGCGATGACCACCCCGGCGTCGCCCCAGCTCGTCTCACTGGCCCGGATGAGGCCGTAGACGAGCCCGAAGAGCCCGCCGGTCAGGGTGGCGAAGCCGGGCCAGTCCAGCCGGCCCGGACGGGGAGCCCGCGACTCCTCGACGCGCCAGAGGGTGACCACCAGCGCCGCGACGCCGATGGGGACGTTGACCAGGAAGATCCAGCGCCAACTGAGCCCGGTGGTGATGGCCCCGCCGACGATGGGGCCGACGGAGACGGCCACCGCGGTGACTGCGCCCCAGATGGCGAACGCGACCCCGCGGTCACGCCCCCGGAACGAGTGTCCGAGCAGGGCCAGCGAGGTGGCGAAGAGGATCGCGCCGCCAATGCCTTGGCCACTCCGGGAGATGATCAGCATGAGCGGTGACTGAGCGAGGCCACAGGTCAGAGAGCCCGCCGTGAACAGCCCTAGACCGATGGCGAAGAGCCGCCTCCGGCCGTGGCGGTCGGCGAGCACGCCGCTGGTGAGGAGCAGCGCGGCGAGGGTGAGCGCGTAGGCGTCGACCACCCACTGGACGTCACTGAATGTTGCATGCAGCTCCCGCTGTATCGCCGGCAGCGCCACGACCACGATGGTCACGTCGAGCAGGAGCATGAAGGTCCCGGCGCTGACCACCAGGAGCGTCCACCACTTCCGGTCCATCATGGTGTCTCCCCTGTGCTGGCTCCGCCCCGTAGACAAGCCAGCGGCTATCAGATGCCCCCCGAAGCTACGCCACGGCCTCGTGTCTGTCCACGATTCCGCGCTCGTGCGCCGAATCCCGACACGAGTAAGCTAGAGAGCTGTGGAAAGCCCCCAGCTGGACCCGACGGACCGCCGGATCCTCCGCGAGCTCGTCATGGACCCGCGGGCCTCGTTCCGGACCCTCGCCGCTGCGGGGGGTGTCTCCGACCAGACTGCCGGTCGCCGCTTCCGGCGGCTGGAGGACGTGATCGGTCTCCGGGTACTGGGTCGGGTCGATCCGCATCGGGTGGGGTGGACCGACTGGTACCTCCGGATGGAGTGCCTGCCCGGCGCGGCCATCGCGCTGGCGGAGGCACTCGCCCATCGTTCCGACACCCGATGGGTCGTCCTGGCCTCGGGGGGCACCGAGATCGTTTGCGCCCTCCAGGTGCGCACGTCGCGACAGCGCGACGCGCTGCTCCTCGAGGGTCTGCCGGGTAGCCGGCGGGTGACGCGCCTGATCGCCCACTCGCTTCTCCACGACTACAGCGCGCTGGCCGCGGCCGTCCTGGTGGGCTCGCTGACCGAGCGTGAGCGCGCGGAGTTCCGGCGCCCGTCGACCCCGGAGCGCGACGCGACCGTGGCTCTCAGCGCCGACGACGAGAAGCTGCTGCAGCGTCTCGCTCATGACGGCCGTGAGTCGAACTCCAGCGTCGCGGCGTCGCTCGGCTGGAACGAGTCCCGGGTGCGACGTCGGATCAACGAGCTGAGGCGTGGCGGCGTGCTCGTCTTCGATATCGATGTGGACGGCGAGGCCCTGGGGATGAGGACGCAGGCCCTGCTGTGGGCCTCGGTGGAACCGGAACATCTCGACGCCGCGGGTCGGGCCATGGCCGGGCACCCCGAGGTGCCCTTCGTCGCAGCGACCACCGGTCCGACCAACCTGATGGCCACGGTGGTGTGCCCGCACCCGAGCGATCTCTATACGTACATCACCCACCGCTTCGCCAGCCTCCCGGGAGTCCGCAATATCGAGAGCACACCGCTCATCCGCACCGTCAAGCGGGCGGGCCCAGGCCTCGACATCGGAGCACCTGACTGATCCGGTCCTGCTCAGCCACGTGCCTCTCAGCTGTCGCCCGACTCGAGAAACGAGTCTGGAGCGGGAGACGGGACTCGAACCCGCGACATCCAGCTTGGAAGAAGGGCGCTCTATCGGAGAGACGTCCCAGAGACTTCCTAACGCGGGAGGCGGCCCGTCTTTTGCAGGCTCTTTGAGGAGGCAGACGCTGCCTCCACATTCACGAGGTACTAGTGTCCTGTACCGGAGAT
>PMYJ01000056.1:0-6903 GCA_003170875.1 Candidatus Dormiibacterota bacterium
CTCCTCGGCGACCATCCAGACGTTCTGGTAGCTCCCCGCTGCGCCCGGGTAGGTCCACGACTGGCCGGACCCGGTGGTGGCGCTCCCGATCCCGAGGTCGGTGAAGCTGGGGTTCAGGATGTTGGCTTGGTGATCCGGGCTGTTCATGAAGTCCGTGTTGACCTGATCCGCGGAGCCGGAACCACCGTTGTAGCCGCTCTCCCACCCGATGTTCTCCCCGGCCGCCTGGTGGTTGACACCGAAGGCGCTCATCATCGACCAGACGTACTGATTGCACGGGGGGATCAGGTGCGCGAAGTAGTCGCGGTTGATCATGTCCTGGGCTCGGCCGTCGATGGTGCCGGCGCCGCTGCAACCGCTGTAGGGGGCGGCCTCGCCGATCGAGTCCAGGGTCGGGTCGTCCGCCAGCGCCGCCACGCCGTTGCTGGTGCGGTCCTGGTTCGTGAGGGAGAAGAGGTCGGAGTCCGCGGTGGCGTCGGCGGCGGCCAGCTGCCCATGGAGATGGCTCCCGGCGAAGAGGGCGGCTCCGAGCATCGCGCCGGCGAGGACGACGCGGCCGGGACTCCGGCGTCGCCGCCGGGCATGCGGGTCGAACCCCCCGGCGGGTTGGACCCGGACGGCGGCAGCCGTCCGGCACAGCGCCTCCCACCCTGCCTCGGAGGCGGACACGCGCGCGCTGCTCTGGCTCACGGGAGGATGACACCGCGTCGGCGGCATGCCACGCGCACCTGTCATGCCTCCGTTACGAGCCCGTTGCAGAGCGACCGTGTGCGGCCTGAGGGGGCGGGGGACGATTCAGGCAGCGGTGCAGGCTGCCGCCTCTTGACACGATCGTTGCAATCTGTGAATTCGACGCAATAGATTGGGGTGTAGCCTGCGCAAGACCGCCAGGCAGAGCAAACCTGACGAACGAGATACCTTAGACAGGTAGGCTGGGACAGAGAATGTCGCTTCTCGACCGCGTCCAGAGGAAGGCTGAGGACGCGTCGCCATCCGGTGGAGTGGCCGCACAGCCCGCAACCCCGCCGACTTTTGCGCTCCCGACCGCCGGAGCGCCGTCCGTCGCCTCGCTCGCCGTGCCGGCGGCCGAGTCGCCCTCCGCGACGCCGAGCTGGTCGGTGCGCGCCTCGCCGGCCAACTCCGCCGCCCCGGTCGCTCCGCCACGGCGAGCGCTGGAGCCGGCGCAATTCGGACGCCCCGCGCCCGTTCAGACCTCGCCGCCTCCGCTGCGGGCTCGCCCCGCCGAGACCCCTGGACTGGGCGATCCGAACCGGCCCACGTCCCTGCTCAGCCGCACCGGTGACACCGGCGGTTCGGGCGACAGCACCCGCACCTCCTCACTGATGAACCGGACCGGGGAGGCCGGGGGCACGGGCGACGGTAGCCGTCCCACCTCGCTGCTCAGCCGCACCGGGACCCCTCCCCGTCCCGGGCAGGGCCGGGGAGCCCTGGGCGCCATGTACGCCCAGCTCCGCTCCCGGGTTCACCAGCGACTGGTCGAGGAGCTTGCCGGCAACACGGACTCGGCGCCTGCCGATGTCATCCGCCAGCGCATCGCCGAGCTCGTGACCGAGGTCATCATCGAGCAGGGTCTGACCATGAGCCGTCAGGACCGCCTGCGGGTGGTCGAGACGCTCATCCACGACGTCCTCGGACTCGGACCGCTCGAGGACCTGCTGGCCAACCCGGACATCGCCGAGATCATGGTCAACGGCCCCAACCAGATCTACGTCGAGGAGAAGGGCAAGCTGATGCGGAGCCCGGTCACCTTCGAGAGCACCGAGCAGCTCATGCAGGTCATCGACCGCATCGTCTCCTCGATCGGACGGCGTGTGGATGAGTCGTCGCCGATGGTCGACGCCCGGCTCAAGGACGGCTCCCGGGTCAACGTCATCATCCCCCCCCTCGCCCTTCGCGGGCCGACGGTGACGATCCGGAAGTTCTCCAAAGAGGCCTTCACGATCGACGACCTGGTCCGCTTCGGCACCCTCACCGACGAGATGGCAAAATTCATCCGGGCCTGCGTGAGAGGCCGCCTCAACGTCGTCGTCTCGGGCGGCACCGGGTCGGGCAAGACCACGACGCTGAACGTGCTCTCGAGCTTCATCCCCGAGGATGAGCGGATCGTCACCATCGAGGACGCCGCCGAGCTCCAGCTCGTCCAGGAGCACGTGGTGACTCTGGAGGCGAGGCCAGCCAACGTCGAGGGTAGAGGCCAGGTCACCATCCGGGACCTGGTCATCAACGCCCTCCGGATGCGGCCGGACCGGATCGTCGTCGGTGAGTGCCGCGGTGGCGAGGCACTGGACATGCTCCAGGCCATGAACACCGGGCACGACGGCTCGCTCACCACGCTCCACGCCAACAACCCGCACGATGCCGTCAGCCGTCTGGAGACCATGGTGCTGATGTCCGGCGCGGAGCTGCCGTCGCGCGCGATCCGTGAGCAGATCGCCTCGGCGGTGAACATGATCGTCCATCAATCGCGTCTGCGCGACGGCACCCGGAGGATCGTGAGCATCACCGAGGTTTTGGGTACCGGCCCCGATGGCGTCGTGATGCAGGAGATCTTCGCCTTCAAGCAGAAGGGGGTCGATCCCGAAACCGGCAAGGTGATCGGCGAGCTGGCCCCCACGGGCGTGCTGCCTGAAGCGCTCGAACGTTTGAGCTCCGAGGGCGAGGCGGTCTCCGAGGAGATGTTCGCCGCCGCGTGACGCCTGACCCCACACGCCGTACTCGACCGTGTGAAGGATATGCCGACCGGGTGACGGGCTCCTGACCGATCGGTTTCGGTCAGGGCGCCGGGTCCCACCCCCGATTCGCCGTCCATACACTCGTGGCGAAGTGTCCTCGTCCCCGACGGCGGGCGCCGCCCGCTCTCCCCATGCCCGGAGCCGCCGAGCGGTCCCGCCTATCCGGGTGCTCGTGTGCGCGGCCGAGGGGTCCTCGATCACCGGCGCCCTGAGAGGCTCGGGGGCCGCCCCCGGGATCGAGACCTTCGCGGTGCCGACTCTGGCTTCGTTGCCGGAGGACCTCGGCACCCGTTGGGATGCCGTGGTCGTTGAGGACGGCCGGCCCGGCTGGTCGGCGGAGGCGCTGCTCGACCAGATCCGCGCGCGAGGCGTGAGCATCCCGGTGGTGGTCGTCTGCGCCCCCTCCCACGAGGCCACCGGGATTGCCCTGGTGGAGCGCGGTGCGGCCGACTGCCTCGCCTCGGACCGGTTGGCTCGCCTACCCGTGGCCGTCCGGGCCGCGGTCGAAAGGGAGGCGCTCGGCCGGAAGGTGATGCGCGGCGAGGCCGCCACCTCGGGTCCTGACCAGATGCTGCGAGCAGCCTTCCTAGAGGCCCCTGCCGCGGCCATCACGGTCGATCCCGCCGGCTGCGTGGCCACCTGGAGTCCGGCCGCGGAGCAGCTCTTGGGGTGGACGGAGAGCGACGCACGCGGCCAGTGCCTCGCCGACCTTGTGGGAGGCGACGACCCTGCTGCTCGGCTCGCCGGCATCATCGCCGAGGCATCCGGAGAGCACACGCTCAGCCGGCCGATCGTTCCGGTGAAGCTGCGCCGGCGCGACGGACAGCCGTTGCATTTTGAGGTCAGAGCGGCACCGCGCGAGGACGACCTCCCCGGAGCCGTCCTCTCCTTCACGGACGTCACCGAGCGCTGGCGGGCGGCTTTCCTGAAGGACTACCAGCTCGGATTCCTCCGCGCCCTCGGTTCGCCGGACGAAGACGTCGCCTTCCTCGGAGCGCTGGAGCAGATCGGACTGAGCGTCGCCGGCACCGAGGTCAGGCTCTGGGAGGCCGACGCCCGGGGGGCGGTGCAGCTTCGCGCGGTCTGGCGCTGCGTGGGCTATGACGCGGCCACCGAGGCCCCGCCGCAGGCTGCACCCCCCGCCTTCGTGACGAGGGCGATCAGCAGCCGGGGGCTGTCCTTCTCGGAGGCGGGCGCCGCCAGCCGGGTGGGCGAGTCCCTGGGCGTTCCGGTGTTCAACGGCGACCACGTCCTCGGGGCCCTCGAGATCAACGCGCCGGACTTCGCCGGCTTCGATGACGCCTACGCCGCACACCTCACCGGCCTTGGCAACTACCTCGGCATCTACTGCGCGCAGCGGCGGAGCGCCGCCGATTTCGCACGCAGCCTCGAGGAGCTGAATCGCATCAGCGGAGAGCGCCTCCGGCTGATGCGCCTCCTTGTCGAGGCTCACGAGGATGAGCGCCGGACCATCGCCGCCGACATCCACGACGACTCCCTGCAGATCCTCGCCGCGGTGGGGCTCCGGCTGCACACGCTCCGGCGGCGGGTCAACGACGAGGCTGCTCGGGGCACCCTCGATGCTGTGGAGCAGATGGTGGGGACTGCGGTCTCGCGTCTCCGGGGTCTGATGTTCAACCTGCGCCCTGCCGGGCTCGACCACGGCGACCTGCTTGGCACGATTCGCGACCGCCTGCTTCAGGTGCAGCAGGACGAGGGCATCGAGTACAGCCTCACCGGTTCGGAGCCGGGAGCGCTCACCACCGCAGCGAGAGTGACGCTCTATCGGGTTGCGCAGGAGGCCATCGCCAACGTCGTCAAACACGCCTCGGCGAGCCATATCGTCGTCTCCGTCGAGGACCGGGACAATGGCTGCCTGATGCGGATCGCCGACGACGGCGCCGGGCTCGGAGCTGCGGCCGAGAGCCCACCCGGCCACCTCGGCCTGCCCAGCATGCGCGAGCGGACCGAAGTCGCCGGAGGCTGGCTGCGGGTCGAGGCGGGTGACCGACGCGGCACCGTGGTGACCGCCTGGGTACCGCTTCTGGTCGGGACGCGGTCCGGCTCCGGGTCGGCGCCATGACCCCCCCGGTCGTCGCCCGGATCCTGATCGCGGACGACGATGCCAACATCCGGGAGGCGCTCCGCGAGCTGCTGGAGTCTGAGGACGGCCTCGAGGTTGTCGGAGTCGCGGAGAACGCCGTCGAGGCTGTCGAGATGGCCGCGCGCGAGCGTCCTGACGTGGCCATCCTCGACGTCAAGATGCCGGGAGGTGGTGGGCCCCACGCGGCCCGTGGCATCCTCGTGGAGAGCCCGCAGACCCGGATCGTCGCGCTCTCCGCCTATGGCGACCGGGCCAGCATCCTGGAGATGCTGAGCGCCGGCGCGGCCGCCTATCTGGTCAAGGGTTCGATGCCGGACGAGGTCACTCAGACCATCCAGCGCGTCCTCCGCGGTGAATCCGCCTTCTCGCCGGACGTCGCCAGCACGGTGGTCCGCGAGCTGAGCGAGCAGCTGGCTGGAAAGGAGGAGGCCGAGGCCAAGCGGGCCCGCGTGCTTTCCCGGATCCAGGAGGTGATCGAGCACGGAGGCATCCATCCCGTCTACCAGCCGATCGTCGACCTCGCCAAGGGCAGGGTCACCGGTGTGGAGGCACTCTCCCGTTTCGACACCGGGATGCCGCTGCAGTGGTTCGAGGAGGCGTCCGACGTCGGCCTCCGCGAGGATCTGGAGGCGTCGGCTCTGGCCGTGGCCCTGGCCGGGCTCCCGGCGCTGCCCACCGACTCCTACCTCTCCCTCAACCTCTCACCATCCACCCTGCTCCGCCGCGACGTCGCCCGGCTGCTCGGGGCGGTGCCCCTCGAGCGCATCGTCATCGAGATGACCGAGCACTACCCGGTCGGCGACTACGAAGCGCTCAACCGGGCGCTCCAACCGCTCCGTCAGGCGGGCGTCCGGGTGGCCGTCGACGATGCGGGAGCGGGCTTCGCCAGCCTTCGCCACATCCTGCTGCTGGTCCCGGACATCATCAAGCTCGACATCTCGCTGACCCGGGGCATCGACTGCGACCGGCCGCGCCGGGCTCTCTCCTGCGCTCTGGTGGCCTTTGCCCGCGAGACGGCGACCACGATCGTCGCCGAGGGCATCGAGACGAACGCGGAGCTGCGCACCCTGAAGGAGATCGGCGTGACCCAGGGTCAGGGGTTCCTGATCGCGAGACCGATGGCCCCNNCCGATCGACGAGCGCCGCATCCTCGAGATCCTGGGGCTCTGAGGCTCCGGATCCGGCTGCGCGCGGGCGCCCCGGTGGGGGAGGCCATCACCCACGGCCCCGCCAGTCCTCGACCAGCGCCGCTCAGCGGCCTCGCGGTCCTCCAGGGCCGCCCGGCGGCATCCCCATCCCGGGCGGCATGCTGGGCGGCATGCCCAGGCCGGGAGGACCGCCGAATCCCGGAGGCGGCTGCGCCGGCTGGGCAGCGCCGTTGGCCATCTGCCTGCCTGCCGCCGCCACCAATGCTTCCTGCTGAAGCTGGCGCCGATCGGGGAACAGCTGAGCCAGACGGGGCGGCAGGGGAACGCCCATGTCGAAGAGGCGATCGATGATCTTCGGGCGGATGCCCGTGGAGGTGAAGTCGCCCACGATCTTCCCGGTCGCGGGATCGGCGCCCCTGGACTCGAACTTGAAGATCTCCTGCATGGTGATGGTGTCGCCTTCCATGCCCACCACCTCGGTGACCGAGACGATCTTGCGCGAGCCGTCCTTGAGGCGCGCCAGCTGGATGATCAGGTTGATGGCGCTGGCCACCTGCTGGCGGATGGCCTTCAGGGGCAGATCCATACCGGCCATGAGGACCAGGGTCTCGAGCCGGGAGAGGGTCTCACGGGGACTGTTGGAGTGGATCGTCGTCATAGACCCGTCGTGGCCGGTGTTCANNTTCATGGCCTGGAGCATGTCGAGAGCCTCACCGGAGCGGCACTCGCCGACGACGATGCGGTCGGGGCGCATCCGCAGGGAGTTGACGACGAGATCGCGGATGTTGACGCGGCCCTCGCCGTTGACGTCCGGCGGGCGCGACTCAAGCCGGCACACGTGCTCCTGGTGGAGCTGCAGCTCGGCGGCGTCCTCGATGGTGATGATCCGCTCGTCGAT
>PMYJ01000056.1:6915-15283 GCA_003170875.1 Candidatus Dormiibacterota bacterium
TGGGTGATGGTCCCGAAGCCGATCAGGTCGGAAACCTGGTAGGGGTCCTTCGAGAACTTCCGGATGGTCAGCAGGGGGCCGTCGAGGGCCACCGGCGGGATGGCGGCGTTGACACGCGATCCGTCCAGGAGCCGGGCATCGCAGAGGGGTGTCCGGGCATCCACCCGCCGGCCGACCGACGAGACGATGGTGTCGATGACCCGCATGAGGTGGGCCTCGTCGTCGAAGCGGATGTCGGTGAGCAGGATCTTGCCCTTGCGCTCGACGTACACCATCTCCGGACCATTGACCATGATCTCGGTCAGGCTGTCGTCCTCGACCAGCGGGCGAATCGGCCCCAGGGCCTCCATGTAGCGGTTGTCGAGGCGGGAGTTGGCGGCGACGCTCACAGATGGGACTCCTCTTGGGCACCACGGACGGCCATCAGGCTGAGGGCCGCCAAGGGCGATTCTCGCCCGTCCCCATCGATGGTAGGGCAAGGCAACACTTTCGATACACGATCTTTTCCTAGCCGCCGGGCCGGCCCCGTCTACCATGTGCTCCTCAGCACCGTTCACGGGAATCCTGCATGAGCCCAGGCAGCCCAGCCTGCGACGGGAGGCGGGTGCGGTGACGCCGCCGCCTCTCGAATTTCCCGCGCCGGCAGCCGACGACCTTCTCGGCGACGACTGGTTCGGCGACGGGAGCGTCTTCGACACGGGCGAGGACCTAGCGACGGCTCTGGCGGCGCTGGCCAGCGGCGAGATGGTCTGGCCGGTGGACGCCCTCGACCTCTCTGGGGTCTCCGTCCCCGCTCCGGCGCGAGCCGGTGGCCCCGCCACGGACCAGACGCTCGAGTGGGCGCCCGCGGGTCCGGCCGCGCCGCCCCAGCCGCCTGACGAGTTCCAGGTCGCGACCATGCCCAGCTCGCGCGGCGGCGTCCCCGCCGGATGGGCCCTCCGCGCTCCCGTCTCCTTCAGCCGTCCGCGCCGGCTCGGTGGGGGGGCGGCGCCCGAACGCTCCGGCTGGTCCATCCGCCAGAGCGTTCAGATGCTCCGGATGACCGAGGACACGCTGTACCGGCTACGCGAGGAGGCTGCTCAGCTCACCTGGCAGCTCGCCGCGCTCGCCTACCGTGAGCTCGACGCCTAGGGTTCCCCGGGGTCCGCGGCAGCATCGGAATTCTCCCGCTGCTCCATGAGGCTGTGGACCACGTCGAGCGTCGGAGACTGACCGGAGCGGAGGAGCTGGATCACGATCTCCGGGTCGATGCCACCTGGTGCGGCGAGCGCTGCGTTCCGCGCCGCTTCGTCGGCGGCGTCGCGGGCTCGGCGCAGGCGCATGCGCATCTCGTCGTTGCGGCGGAAGAGCCACGCGGCGAGCACCCCCTCGAGGATCGCCACCACAGCCAGCAGGATCGCGGCGTGTCCGGTGATGGCATTGAGCACCGAGTTCACGGTTGGGTCTCCAGGTCGGCCGGTCAGAGGCCGCTCAGGTACTCAGCGGCGTGGTAGTGCATCTCGCGTGCCATCGCCTGGACCACCGAGGTTTCGAAACCGGGCAGGGCGACGTGCTTGATCGCCTCGATGGTGGCCATCACATCCTGGATGGATGGGCGCGTCCGGCGGAGCATCTCGGCCACGGGAGCCACCCCGTCCGTTCCCAGCCAGAGGGAGCCGATCTGGATGAGATCCGCCTTCATCCCTTCGAAATCGGCACTCGCGTCGGCTGCCGCCAGGGCGTCAAGGGCAGGGGATGACTCGAACTTCGGGAACTCCGCGGGGCCACTGGGGGCCGCGCTGGCGGCGGATGCCTGGCTGTAGGGCTGGCCCCACGCGGTCAGAGTGCCCTCGTCCGCCTGGACGTCGGTGAGGGGGATGGGCGGCCATGCGGGGCCTCCCGCGGCACCGCCGAGATCCACCGGGACGGTGGGAAGCGGCTCGACCGGGGACGCGGGCCACGCCATGGGAGCCGGCTCAGAGGAGAGCGCGCGACGCTCCTCCGCGGGAGCCGGGATCGTCAGCTGGGCTGCCATCGGGTCTGCCGGCGCCCTGACCTGGGCGGAGACCATCAGGTCCGCGGGCATCACCAGTTTCGCCGGAGCCGGCTGTGCGGAGGCGGGCAGCAGCTCAGCGGCGTGCGCGACCTCCTCCGCGGCAACGGGCTCGGGCCCCTCGGCGGCGAACTCGGGCTCCGCGGCGGCGAGCTCGGGCTCCTGGGCGGCGAACTCGGGCACCGGGGCGGCCAGCTCGGGCGCCTCGGCGCCGAACTCGGCCGCTGCGGCGGCGAACTCGGGCCCTTCGGCGCCGAACTCAGGCTCTTCGGCGGCGAACCCGTCCGCTTCCACAGCGAGCCCCGTCTCCTCTTCGGCGGGCTCCGGCTTCTCGGGCGTGAGCTCCGGCTGAGAGCCGGCGGCCGCCGCCCCGCTCGAGCCGGTCGCCAGGTCCGCGGAGGCCGCGTACCGGCCGGACGACGTGAGGGCGGCGAGGGCTTCGGAGAGCGGTGCCGGTGCCTCGGTGGCGTCCGCGACAAAGGCGTGGTAGGCGGTCTCGGGGAAGTGATCAACCTGCCGCTCTTCCGGGCTCTGGCGGAGGGTGACCCGCGCCCGCGGATCGCGCAGCAGCTCGGTCAGTCTCTCGGGCGACGCCACCGGTTGCCGGTCGGTCTCCGAGTACACACCGAGCAGCTTCCCGCCGGCGACCAGGGCCACCCCACGGACGCCTCCGGTCACCACGATCGCGCTGTCGCGGCGGCGCCCCTCGAGGTCCTCGAGGAGGCTGCCGGCGTTGACCCAGGAGGCGGGCATCTCGCGGTAAACCGCCCGGCAGCGCCAGAGCATGGTGAGGGCCTCGGCGAGCTTGGGCGTCTCCAGCCGGTAGCCGGAGACACTACCGTCGCGTGCCCCCATCAGGGCCATGGCAGCGGCCTCACCCACCATGCGGTCCTCCTCGTCGACCCAGACCGCGTCGATGAGCTGCTGGCGGACGACGACCGCAGCGGCGCGCAGCTTGGGCCCGGTGAGGACGACGAGCGCGTCCGGCAGGCTGGGAATCAAGACGTCGAGATGGACGACACTCGCCGAGGCGTCAGACCAGAGCGACGGCCCGAGCGGGAGCAGCGGAAAGTCCGCGAGGCCGAAGTCGGTCTCGGGCACCGAGCCGCCGTCGGCGGCTCCCGATCCGCCCGGGCGAGCCGCGGAGACGTCGCCCGGTGAGGCGGCGCCCGCCAACTGGGCAAACGGTTCCATCAGCTCGTCGAGGGTGCAACTGAGCGACTCGATCCGCACCACCTCCTTGCGCCAGGGGGAGAGCTGGAAACGCGGTGGCAGCTGCGTTACAAGTGCCGCCAGGGCCTCCGCCCCCTCCAGGCGGCGACCGCCCACCTCCAGGACCGCGTGGTTGGGCTGTCCGAATACAAGAAACAGGCTCGCCCTGCCGCCGTCCCAGGTGATGTCGAGCGCACCGGTCCGATAGTCGTCTTTGGCTGATGCGAGTTGTCGCAGGAGCTTAACAAAGGGTGCGGCTGTTCCCATCCCGAGATATTCTACGTTTGTGGCTGCAGAAATAATCACAATCGCGTCACTGAAAGGTGGCGTTGGCAAGACGACCACCAGCTATGCGCTGGCGGCGGCCGCGGCAGCCAGCGGCCTGCGCGTCGTCGCCATCGATCTCGATCCCACCGGGGGTCTGAGCAACGCTCTGGAGAAGGCCAAGCGTACCACCAGCATCGCTGACGTTCTCCACGGTCGCGTCACCCTGCGCGAGGCCCTCGTCGATCACCCGCTCGGCATCAAGACCGTTCCCGGCCACCGCAGCCTCAACCACGAGCCCCTGCACGAGCAGCAGCTTCGCGGACTTATCGAGCCTGTGCTTGAAGATGTCGACGTGGTTCTGATCGACACTCACCCCCATGAACCGTCGCTGCTAGGCCCCATGTCGGTGGCCGACCGGATCGTCATCCCCACCGCGCTCGACCTGCTTTCGCTGCGCGCTGCAGCGTTGACCGTCGGGCTTGCGGAGCAGCTTGGCGTGCTGGAGAGAATTCGGGGCATTGTTGTCAGTAACGCGAAACGGCCACTCTCCCGCATCACCGACTCGCTGCTCAACGGTCTGATCGTGAGCGGGCTGGCCTTCGAGACCGTGCTCTGGTTCTCGTCGGGATGGGTGGTGGCCACGTCGGGGAAGGGTGAGCTCCCCGACCCGCAGCTGCTCGACGAGGCCAAGAGCCTGCTCCACGAGGTCGCCACCCGGCCGGTGCCGGCGGCCGCCCTGCGGCAGTTCATCGCCATGGCCCAGGGCCGGCATCCCGCGGCGACCGCCTCCGCTTAGAGAACCGGGGCGGGCCTCAGCGGCGTCCGAAGCGCCAGAAGCCGTGCTGCTCCGCAGCGAGTCGCTCGCTTAGGCTCCCGATCTCGAGCCGGGCGGCGTTGAGCGCGGCCATCGCGCCGGCCAGCTCTCGTTCCGCCTGCTGGCGGGCTGCCTCCGCCTCCCCAATCCGCCGGGTCAGGTCGGCCACCACAGCACGGGCGTGTCCGTCCCGGGTCGCCACCTCGCGTTCGGCCGCCGCCGCGCGTTCCCTCCACCCTGATGCCTCGCGCTCCAGAGCCAGGTGGCGCTGGCGCATGGCCTGCTCCTCGGGGAGCCGCTGCTGCTGGATCGCGGTGAGGGCGATGAGCGCGTCACGGGACCGCCGGGCCTCCTCGGCGGCCGCCACGCGCGCCGCCTCCGCCGCACGCAGCTCCGCGCGAAGGCGGTCGAGGTCCCGGCGCAGGCCGTCCACCTCGGCGAGCCCGGCGGCGGGTTCATCGGCCTCCTCGGCGTCCTGGATCCCGGCTCGGAGCTGAGCTGCCTGCCTCTCCACCAGCCGGTCCAGGAAGTCCCACTGCTCGAGGAGCTCCTGCTCGGAGTGCTCAGCCGGCTTGGGCTTGCGGGTGGTCACGCGGCATTCATCCAAGGTGACGGTTCGGGTTGCGACGATCCTCTCAGACAGAGCCGGCGAGCCGCGCGGGATCGACCCCGCGCAGCGCCGAGAGTGCCGCCCTCCGCTCGAGCCCGAGGGCGTCCAGCAGGTGGTGCACCGGGGTCATCGAACCGGAGAAGCGGAGCGGCACGGAGTCGGCGCGGAGGGGCCAGTCGCGGACCGGCCCGGGCAGGGTCTCCGGATCACCGCTGGCGAGGAGCAGGGCGATCTCTGCCTCTGTGACGCCGGCGGCGATCAGGCGCGCCGCCACCTCGATCATCTGTCCGGGCTGCAGGCGGGGCAGGGCGTTCCAGACTGAGACCAGGGTGGCCTCAGCCTCCTCGAGCTCCCGAACGATGGCGGGGACCTCGGTGAGGCCCAGCCGGCGAGCCACTTCCAGCCGTCGGGCACCCAGCACCACCTGAAAGCGCGACCCCTCCACCGGGCGGAGGAGTAGCGGTTCCACGATGCCGCGATGGCGGATGCTGCGGGTCAGAGCCAGCAGATCGCCGCCGGGGGGGTCGGGCCACGGCCGGGTGTCGATGTCGCTGCAGGCGATGCGCTCCAGCCGTGACTGTGACGTCGGGGCCAGCCAGCGGGCGAGGGGTCCGGCGTGGAGCGCCGGCCTGGTGGAGTCGGTCGGGGGGCCCTCGGCCTCGGAAGGCTCAGACAACCTGCAGGACCTCCTCGGCCAGCTCCCGGTATGCTGCGGCGGCCTTCGAGGCGGGGGCATACGCCACGATCGGGACACCCGCCAGGGACGTCTCCTGGAGCTTCACGGTCGGAGGGATCAGGGTCTTGAAGATGCGCAGTCCGGCCAGGTCGGCGAGCCCGCTCAGGAGCTGCTGGCTGAAGTTGGTGCGGAGGTTGACGAAGGTGGGCACCATGCCGAGCAGCTGCAGCTGCGGGTTGAGCCGGTCGCGCGCAAGGTTGACCGCCCGCAGCACCTCCTTGAGCCCGCGGACGGCGAACCCTGACATCTGGAGCGGGATGATCACGTAGTCGGTCGCGGCCAGGGCATTGACGGTGTGGAAACCGAAGTTGGGCGGGGTGTCGTAGAGGATGAACTCGTACGCGGCGGAGGTCCCGTCCCGGTCCAGGGCGTCGCGCAGCAGGGTTTCCCTGTGCAGCCCTGAGGGGAGCTCTGCCTCGGTCGCCGTGAGGTCCGGCGTCGCGGGGAGGACGTACAGGTTTGCCCACTCGGTGGCGACGATGGCCTGGCCGGCCGTGGCGCGACCGATCAGCA
The DNA here is from genome assembly GCA_003170875.1 of Candidatus Dormiibacterota bacterium. GTDB lineage: Bacteria > Chloroflexota > Dormibacteria > Aeolococcales > Aeolococcaceae > Changshengia. The sequence goes on from PMYJ01000056.1 coordinate 13,100, forward strand.
CGTCGCCCAGGCTGGAACGGAGCTCGTAGGGGTTCAGCCCCAGGCCGCTCGTGAGGTTGGACTGGGGGTCGCAGTCCACGGTCAGCACCCGCCGGCCGCGCTCGGCGAGAGCCGCCGCCAGGTTGATGGCGGTGGTCGTCTTGCCCACGCCACCCTTCCCGGACACGCAGGCGATCCCGATGCCCATGCTCACCTCCGGGGCTGCAGATGTCACGTCACCGTACCTTGGTGGAATTCGGTCGCGTCCGGCGTCCGATTCGCCCCTCGTATCTTGCCTGCGACAGCAGCGTGGCCGCGCGACTCTGGAGCCGGGGCCGGCGAATGGCGACCTGACCGTTACTCGCTCGCGACCCGGCATCTGCCGGATGGTTGGAGGCTCTTCGGATAATCGCACCAAGATGACCGTACAACCCTCTCTCTTCAGCAGCTCCGATACGACCTCGCGCCGTCGCTTGGTCCGTGATGGCTTCCGTGAGAACGAAACCAACCCCGTGGACCACTTCGCGCTGCGGTCGGGAGAGATGTATCGGATCTCTTACTCCGTGGGCGGATCCAGCCAGCGCAGGGTCACCCGCAGCGTGGCGATCTACGGTGGCCAGACCGAGCGCCGCGTCTGGAGCGGTGACGTCATGCCCTGCCTCGACTTTGCGCTGCCCCAGGGCAGGACGCTGTCGCTTCTCACCAATCAGCTCGTGGACGCTCGGCCGGCTGAGCTCAACGAGCGGGGTCAGTGGGTGCTTCAGCAGCCGGATGGCCACCATCGTCGCGCTCCGCGCCGTCACCACAGCGGTCTCGGCTGAGCCTGATACGCATCTTGGGGCCGAGGGTGGGAGTGGCTCAGGCCGCCTCTGCGGACCTCGCGACGCCTCTGCCGATGCTCACCGGCTGACCCCGGGCGGGTGGAGCCGTTCCGACCTCCCCTAGCCTTTGCCATGGCCGCCGGAGGATGCGATCAGCTCTGGCCTGCGACCGGCTGGAAGCCGTTGGACTCGGGGGTGACCTCCTGGGCCTTGGCGAGGCGCTCGTTGAGGCCGCGCCGCTCGAAGCGGTATCCGATGCCGGGGACGGCGTGGATGTAGGTGGGACGCGGTCCTTCCGGCTCGATCTTGCGGCGCAGACGGTACACGTGAGCGTCGACCGAACGAAGGTCGAGGTCGGCGCCCTGGCCCCAGACCTTCTGGATCATCTCGGAGCGCGAGATCACCCGGCCCGGCGAGGCCGAAAGGAGTGCCAGGAGGTCGAACTCGGTGGGGGTGAGGGTGACCGGTTTGCCGTCGCGCAGCACCTCGTGGCGCCCGACGTCCACGATCAGACCGGGGAATTTGAGGCGCCCGGGCCGGACCTGGGATTGGGTCGTCCGCTGACGGCGGAGCTTGGCATTGATCCGCGCGGCAAGCTCCCTGACCTCGAACGGCTTGATGATGTAGTCGTCGGCGCCGATCTCCAACCCGACCACGACGTCCACCGGGTCGGAGCTGGCGGAGACCATCACGATCGGGACCTCGACACCGGCGGCGCGGAGGCGCCGGCAGACGTCGAAACCGGTGAGGCCCGGCAGGGTCAGGTCGAGGATGATCAGGTCGATGTCACTGGACTCGGCAAGGCGAACGCCGTCCAGGCCGTCCTCCGCGAACTGGATGCTGAAGCCGTGCTGCTGCCCCAGGACGGTGAGGATGTCGTGCATCGAGGGGTCGTCGTCGACGACGAGCACGGTCGCCTCGGCGATCCCGGTGCGGCCGCCCAGTGAGGCTGCCGGGTTGAGAATGCTGTAGTCCGTGAAGGGGCTCATCCTGTCGTTCCCTGGAATGGCCTCCGCGATAGGACGGCTTGGCGCTCGCCACGACGCTACCACTAAGATCGCGAAGGCTCTGATTCGGTTACCCGAGTGTTGCGAGCTTTTACCGGGCCGAGATGGCGGTGGGCTCCCCGCGCGGCCCGAGAACGAGCGGCAGCGGCGCGGCAGCGCTCGCTCAGGCGCGGTCGGCGGCGACGATTCGCGATCAGGGGCGGGCGATTGGTGCGGCGCAGCGGCACCTGCGGCCCGGTTCGCCTGGCCGAACGCCCCTACAGCTGCCCGGGCAGGGCGACGACGAAGGTGTTGCCCCGGACCCGGGTGTTGTCGATCCAGATCCTGCCGCCCATCCGCTCGACCAGCTGCCGTGCCAGGTAGAGGCCGACTCCGAA
>PMYJ01000009.1 GCA_003170875.1 Candidatus Dormiibacterota bacterium
GTTGACGCACTACAACTAGTTTGGGCAAGTATACCCACACTGTAGAGGTGATCGGGTAAGCTCAGGCTCATGCGAACCGCCGTCCTGCCCTGCCTCGGCGGTGGTGCCTTGGCATGGGTAGCCGCTACCGTAGCGATTGCAGCGAACGGCGGCTCGCCGGGCTGGCTCTGGTTATCGGTCGGCATGGCGATTCTCTTCACCATGGCGGCGATGGTGCTTGGCCTGCGGGAGTGGGCTCTATCCCCGGAGCATGGGGGATGGCTTCGGCGGCATTGGTACCGACCGTCGCGCCTTGTTGGATTAGAGATGGATGTTCGGCGGCACCCGGACTGGGGCCTCGCACCGCGCGAACTCATGTGGACGACGAACGGCCCGCATGCCAACCGCATCCTAAAGGTCGGCTTCAGGCCAAGCAGTCTCGTCTTCACGATGCCGGTTCAGAGGACCGTCACCACTCCGGGAGAGACCCTGATCTGCGGTCCTGGATACATACGGTTCGAGCGGTTCCTACAAGACGGCTTCGTTCTCTCGGAGGTTGGAACTCGCCGCACCGAGATCAGGGTCGAGGCGAACCTCTGACCGTTGGGGCGTCCTCGTGACGCCCCAGAGCGACCTACCAGGCCCGGGAGGGAGCGGGGAGGCCGCGATCGCGGCTAGGCTCCTTGACGCCCCCTGGCTTCGGATCGGGCTCATCGCGCAGCAAGTGCTTGATCCGTGTCCACCCGGTACAGTCGCGTTCGAAGCGCCCGACGATGGTCTGGACGAGTGTTTCAATAAGGCGGAGGCGCTCGCCGAAAGAAAACGTTTCCCAAACCGTCGGGTCTGGCTTCCGCATGGCCCACTCTGTGATCTCTGGATCGAGCGCCACCTGGGGATTCGCCTCGACCTTGTCACCCTCGGCCCATGGGGTGACTTGGAAGCGGGCTATCACTGCTTCACCGTTGAGCATGATCCGCCTCTCTCCGATGTCCTCAAAGACGACGTTCTTGCCGGGCGCGCGGACGATGGAGTCGCTCTCTACGATGTAGGCGCCGATGATGTGCAACGACCGATGGCGGTCGATGCGGGCGAGTTCGTTGAGCCAATAGAGCGCGGTGCGTTGCGGGTCGTGTGCCGTGTCCTTGTACGGCTGTACCGCTTCGATCCAGCCCCGGTGGCGCTCAGTCAGTGGTCTGATCTTCTGGAGATTGCTGGTAAAGGAACTCTCGCGCTCATAGATCGGGAATTCGAGCTTGTCCGGCTCCGGCGGGGGGTCCTCACCGGAGTCGAAGATCGCGACATCGTAGACGCAGTAGTTCAGCGCGATTCGAAGGTCTTGGAGCCACTCTCCGAAGAGAACGGGGATCAGCGGCCGACTTGGAGCGTCTTGAACGACCGTAAGTTCGTAATGCCCTTCGCCCTCGTGCCTCAAGACGGTGGAATAGGGGTCCTCGTCAAGAAAGGTGTTCCATTCTTCGATGGTCGCTTTTCGGTGGGCCGTTGCGCGGTCAATGCGGTGCCAGCACCCCTCAAAGCTGCTCACGCGCTATCCTCTATTCATGCCCGAAAAGGAGCAGGAGATGCAAAGCACGCCGAAGGGTACGCCGATTCCAACCCCAACGCGGGGGGAGTTCGACCGGAACCTCGACCGGCTCCTGAAGGCCCCCAGGCCCCCCCGGAAAGTGTCAGGCCGTCGGGCGGCAGGCAAGCCCCAGGAGTAGGCGGAACTTCGCCTCACCAACGGGCATCCGGCGGACGCCCGGCTGGCGGCGGGTGAACTCGCGGTGGTTGTAGCGCCACGCGTACTCGTTCAGGTAGGACTGGAGCCACTTCGTAGAGACGGAGTGGTAGGTCCCACGAATCCCGCTCTTGAGCAGGGACCAGAACCCCTCGATGGACTGAGTGTGGGCGTCTCCGCTCACGTAGATCCCTGCCGAGTGGTTGACCCGGGCGTGGCCGTAGCCGCGCCTGGTGAGCAGCCGATAGATCGCAGCCGTGTCGGTGTAAACCATGGTCTCGGGAAGGACGTGAAGGTTCGTCATGTGCTCGACCTCCAGCCTGTTGGCCGAGCCCACGTACCGGGCGACTACCTGGCCCTGCCGCTCCACGGCTCCCATTACTGCCCGCTCGCGGGGGTTGTACCCCGACTGCCACTTGGGCTCGTCCCGGCGACGCCTGGGGGCCAGGTAGGTCTCGTCCATCTCGACCTCACCCGAGAGGGTGATCCCGTCCTCGGCCATGAGCGAGTTGCGGATGACGTTGAACATCCGCCAGGCGGTCTTGTAGGTCACGCCGAGTTCCCGTTCGAGCTGCTTCGCGGAGATGCCGCATCGGGTGCTCGTGATCAGGTAGAGGGCGTAGAACCAGAGGTGGAGCGAGGTGGACGACTTGTGAAAGATCGTCCCGGCGGTCGGGTGGACGTGGAGCCCGCAGGCGGAGCATGTCCAGGACTGCCGTTGCTGGGCGGTCTGGTAGCGGCGGAAGGTCCGCTCGATCTGGCACCGAGGGCAAGTCGCGTGCTCCCCGTCGGGGGAGAAGCGGGATCGCCAGAGGTAGGTCAGGCAGGCGTCGTCATCCGGGAACTCGTCCATGAACTCCATGAGCGAGTACCGGGATTCCGAGGACATTGCCCGGGTCGGGTTCTTGCGGGTCCCTGTTGCCATACCCGTATTCTCGCACATCTGTCCTCTACAGTCAAGGTATACCTACCCTAGTCTGTGTAATATCCCGGTGTCGGCTGCCTCGGCGGCCGGCGGCCGGAGGGGCGGCCGATTGCCACACGTGCATTCGGGAGGCCGCTCGGATGGATTCGCTGACCGCGCTCGTCAACAGCTGGGTCTCGCTCGCCCAGGGCATCGTGGCCAGCATCGGCACGCTGGCCCTCCTGAGCGCCTTCGTCTACCGCATCGTCGCCGTCGACCAGCGGNNCCGCATACGAGGCCAAGCGGTGGATCGGCCGGATCGTGGTGGGCACGGTCGGGGCGGAGCTCGCCGGTACGCTCACTCACGCGCTGCTCGCCACCATCCCCAGCGGCCTGCACTGAGGCGCTGTCGTGGGCACGGCGCTGATCGGGGCGCAGTCGACGAGCCTCGGGGGCATCATCGGACAGCTGCTGAGTGACTTCTCCTCCAGCGGGCGCAACGACGTGCTCACGCTGCTCAATCGCTACCTCTTCAGTACGGTGGACGTGTCACGTCCGGGATCCGAACCGCTGACCGCCAACGCTGCGCTCGCCGGCCTGAACCACGACGTCAGCCTGGCCGGAGACGCGCTGCTGGTCCTCGTCATCATCGTCATCGCGCTGCGCGCGGTCGTCGAGCGCAGCCTGTATTCCGAGCACGACCTCCGGGCCCTGCTGCCGAAGGTGCTGGTCGGCGTGATCCTGATGCACGGCTCGCTCAGCCTGATCCAGATGGCGATCGACCTCAACAACGCACTGACCGGATTCGCCGCCGGTGCGGGGGGCAACCCGATGCCCTGGACCGACCCGCTCTCGACCTCTGCGCTGACCAGCTCGAGCCTGGCCCAGGACCTGTTCGAGATCGTGGTGGTGCTGGCTCTGGTGGTGACGGTGGCGCTCCTCGCCATCTCGTACGTGGTCCGGATGGCGGTGCTCCAGATGCTGATCGCCACCGCTCCGCTGGCGGCCCTGGCCACCATCCTGCCCGAGACGAGGGGCTACGCCCGGACCTGGGGCCGGCTGTTCGTCGTCGCCCTCTTCATGCAGGCTGCCCAGGTCATGGTGCTCCGAGTGGCAACGGTCACCGGGCTCGCGGCGGGCAGCGGACTGGCCTCGACCCTCTATGCCCTGGCGGCGCTCTGGGTGAGCCTCAAGGTGCCGGGCTTCCTCGCCTCGGCTGCCCGGGTTCCGGGGAGCGTCGCCGCGATCGGAAGCGGGCTGGCCGATCAGGCACGCCGCATCTCACTCCCGTTGCCGGCTCGCGGGGCCTGACCGGAGATGGGCATGTTGCGCGCGATCACCACCATCACGACGGGTCTCGTCGTCGGGCTGAGCGCGCTGGGGGGCGCCGCCACCGCCGTCAGCACCGAGACCGGCACCGGCACCGGTTATCCCGCCGGCCAGTGCACGGCGTACGTGGCATCGCAGCTGTCATGGATCCCGTCGAACTGGGGNNGCCGACGCCCACACCAGCGACGGCAGGGCATCCGACGACGGGCACGTCGGGATCGTGACCGCCATCGATGAGAGCGCGGGGACGGTCACCCTCTCCTCCGCGAACTGGCCGGAGGGTGACACCACGCCCAGATCGCTGACGTTCGCGACCTCTGACATCGAGGGCTACATCCTGCCCCCGTCCGGCGCCTCGATGCCTGCATCTCTCAGCACCACCTCATCGGCGACGTCGCCGGCTGGGACTCCCAATTGAACCTCCGTCTGCCCTGAACCACGAAAGCGGGCAGTCAGCATCAGCCATCAGTCAAGGAGACGAACATGGTCAACAGGGTGATCCTCATCGGCAATCTGACCAAGGACGCGGAGAGCCTGCCATCGAGCGGCAAACCGATGACGCGCATGCGTCTCGCCACCAACAGCATCTGGCGCGACTCCGAAGGCAACCGGCAGGAGGAGACCGAGTACCACGCGGTCGTCTGCTTTGGCCGGCTCGCGGAGGTCTGCGCGCTGTACTGCACCCGGGGGCGGCGCGTTTACGTCGAGGGCAAGCTGCGTACGCGCGACTACACCGGCGGCGATGGGCTCCGCCGTTTCAGCACGGAGGTGGTCGCCGAATCGGTCAAGCTCCTGACCGCCAAGCGTCCCAGCGAGGACCTGGCGACCGAGGAGCCGGAGGAGAGCTCACGGGCTGCGCTGCCCGTGGCGAGCTGAACGCCATCGCCCACCGTCCTGGGGGCGCGGCGCCACACTGATCTGGCCGGCGCCGGCCCACCACCGGCGCCGGTCTACTACCTGTCCCAGGCCGCCGCCCGCCCCAGTCCTGGGCGGCAGCAGCGCCAATCGCGGCTCGGAGCGGGCGGTCGCGGTGTGCAGCGGGCGGCCGGGATGCGGTACACCGTGGGGA
>PMYJ01000241.1 GCA_003170875.1 Candidatus Dormiibacterota bacterium
TCGGCCTCCACCTCCCCGGCACGGAGCGGGCGCACCGCGTCGAGGAAGCGTCGCATCTGCAGCCTCCCGGGTCGGGCCGGGAGGGTGACGGTCACCTGGTCGGCGAAGGCGAAGAGCCCGACCCGGTCGCCGGTGGCCAGGGCCACGTGGATGAGCAGGAGGGCGGCGTTGATGGCGTGGTCCAGCTTGGTCAGGGCCCCCGCCCCGACTCCCATCAGCCGCCCGTGGTCGAGGCAGACGATGACCGGCTGAGAGCGCTCGGGGATCATCTCGGTCGCCATCAGCCGCCCGGTGCGGGCGGTGGCCTTCCAGTTGATGCGGCGCTGGGGGTCGTCGGGGACCGCCTCGCGGATCCTCTCGAACTCGGTGCCCTCACCCGCCCGCCGTTGGGTCCGCACCCCCAGCTCGGCGAGCTGGCCGCGCCGGGCCAGGGCCTCATAGACCCGGATGGCCGCCAGGTCGGCGTCGATCCGGACCGTCCCACCCTCGCCGACCGAGGACTGGCGCAGCCCGAGGCGCCAGGGTCCCGGGCAGCGGATCACGGTGGCTCCGAAGCTCTCCTCGCCGCGCCCGGCCGGGGTCACCGTGTAGCGAAGGGTGCCGGGCAGCCCGAGGCGGCCCGCCGCCCCCTCGGCGGCGAGCCGGGGTGGATGCTCGTCGCGGACCTCGGCGGGGAGGGGCCGCCGCAGGCGGGGGTGCACCCCGATGTGGACGGTCACCGGATTCGGCCGGCCGACGGAGAGGATCTCGTCGTGCTCTCGGGTCACGCGGAGGCGATCCAGCCCGGGAGCGCGGCGCCAGTCGATGAGGACGGCGAGGGCCGCGACCGCGACCACGGCGACGCCGGGGAGGAGCAGGCCCGGATACGCCACAGCGGCGGCCAGAGGGACCAGAGCGACCAGAAGGAGCGCCGCCCCCCACCGGGTCATGGGCGCCGCTCTGTTCCGCCGATCTCCATGTCGGCGCCGATCACCGCGGGATCGGGACGCGGTTCACCGCCCGCTCCACCGCCGCCACCTCGCTGATGCCCTGGATCTCCGCCTCGGGGCGGCGGATCAGCCGGTGACGGAGCGCCGGGACGCAGATGTCCTTGACGTCCTCGGGGGCCACGAAGTCCCTGCTCCGCAGCGCCGCCATCGCCTTGCCCCCGAGGAGGAGCGCGATCGCGCCGCGCGGGCTCGCTCCCAGGGAGAGATCCGGGCTCGTCCGCGTCGCCGCCACGATCTGGCCGATGTAGCCGACGATGGCGTCGCTCACCGTGATCCTGGCGACCTCGGCGCGCGCCGCGTCGAGGGTCGCCTGGTCCACCACCGCGGCGATCCCGGCCGCCGCGAGGTCGTGGGGGTCGAACCCCCGGTCAAAGCGGCGCAGCATCTCGGCCTCGGCGTTGGGGGCCGGGACCTGGACCTCCAGCTTGAAGAAGAAGCGGTCGAGCTGTGCCTCCGGAAGCGGGTAGGTCCCCTCGTACTCGATCGGGTTCTGGGTGGCCACCACCAGGAATCGGCCGCCGAGGGGCATGCGCTGGCCGTCGCTCGTGACCTGGCGCTCCTCCATCGCCTCGAGGAGCGCGGCCTGGGTCTTGGCCGGAGCGCGGTTGATCTCGTCGGCGAGCAGTGTGTCGGTGAAGATCGGCCCGGGGCGGAACTCGAAAGTGCCGCTGTCGGGGCGATACACGTTGGTGCCGATGATGTCCGAGGGGAGCAGGTCGGGGGTGAACTGCACCCTCTTGAAGCCGGCGTCCATCGATGCGGCGAGGCAGCGGGCCATGAGGGTCTTGGCGGTCCCGGGAACGCCCTCGAGCAGCACGTGCCCGCGGCAGAGGACGGCGAGCAGCAGCCCGTCGATCACCTGCTGCTGCCCGACCACGGCCCGGCCGATCGTCTCCTGGACGGTGCTGCGGAGGTCGGCGGCGACGGGCATCGGGAGGCATTGTCGCAGCCAATCGGAGCCACGGGGTGAACTCAGCCGCCAGAACCGGGGCGTGGAGCGGTCAGCGGATCGCGGCCACGCCCCATTCGGTTTCGAGCGCGTCGACACGGCGGGCCAACCCGAGCAGCTCGCTCTCCGCGGGACGGCCGGCGGCCATGAACCGCGCCTCCGCGAGGAGGAGGCCGGCCGCGTGCGCCCGCTCCTGCCCAAACCCGGAGAGCGCCGCCACGAAATCGGTGTCGGAGAGGCGCGGTTCGACCCCGGTCACCCTCCCCAGCCGGAGCTTGAGCTCCTCGGCGTAGCGCCCCGCCACCGCCCCCCGCTCGTGGGTGCGCGCGAGGAGGTCGCCGACCGCGTCGATGTGCTCCAGGACGCTGGGGACGCGCGCGGGGTCGCGCCGTGGCAGCGGGCGCCCCAGCCGCCGTCCGCTGGTCCAGAGAAAGAGCAGGAGGATCACCACGACGGCCGCCACTGCGGCCAGCAGCGGCCCCTGGAAGACGGCGGTCAGCCCCTGGTCGCTGGAGCCGGCGGCGCCGAGATGGTGGATCTCGTCGAAGCCGACCCGACTGCCGCGAGCGTCCTGGACAAGCCCGAGGATGAAGGAGGCCGAGGCCCCCCGCCGGAGCCCGTCGTTGCTCAGAGGGTAGTCGCTCCCGATCAGATAGAGACGGCCGGCGCCGACCTGGACGGCGACGGCCACCGGCTCCGCGGCGCTGCCCAGGAGTGGCACCAGGTTGGTGCCGCCGGAGAACGCCCATACGTTCCCCACAGGGGACTCCCCGGACGGGACGAGTGGGACGCTGCCGACACCGGTGCTCCCGGGATACGGCTGGCTGGGAGAGGCGGCGCTGACGTCGGAGGCCTCCGCGTCGATGCCGAGCGGCTGGAGCACCGCCGCCGCCGCGTCGGGGTCGACGACGGCGAGGATCACCTCTCCCCCACCGCGCAGGAAGGCCGTCAGGCTCGCGTCGTCGCTCGCGGTGTAGGCGTACTGGTCGAGGGGCGCAGCCGATATCAACACGTCCGTGCCCCCGAGGGTGAATTCGGAGTCGATGCGGTCGACGTTGCCGCCGATCGCCTGCAGCCAGTCGTAGAGGGCGAGGGTTCCGACCTTGTCATTGCCCGTACTGGTGTAGTCGTCGTCCCCGCCGGACCCCGGGGCGGCGATGACGAGGACCACCACCAGGATGGCGAGCACCGCGACGAGGATCGCGACCGGGGCGACGTTGGAGCGTTTCATGCCGGCGGGCGGCCCCGGGCGGAGAGCGCGCGGATCGCCTGGCACTCGCCCCGCACCTCCTCCCAGCGATCAGCGTCGACGGGGGCCTCCGAGTACCAGGCGCGGTCGAAGCCTGCCGCGGCCGGCCCGAGCCGGGCGGACAGCTCGGGGTCGCCGCCGGCGTGAGCGAGCAGCTCCGGAGTGGTCCACGCCGGCTGCACCGGAAGCCTCCCGCGCTGGACGAGGCTCACCAGGGCGCTCCGGAAGGCACGGCGCACGGCTTCGCGGAAGTCGCCGCGATCTGACGCGGCGAGCGCCCCGGCCCACTCCGCCTCCGCGTCGGCGTCGGGCGGGACGGCTCCCGGGTCGATCTTCGGTTCTCGTCCCGAGGCGATCACCTGGCGCACGCGCCAGCCGGCGATCGCAACCACCACGGCGAGGATGAGGGCCGCAAGGAGGATGGCCCACATCGGCCCCAGGGTGCCGACGGCGCGGCCCAGGAAGTTGGCGATGGCGTTGAGCAGGTTCTGGGCCCAGTCCGAGGCGGGCGGCTGATCGAGGTTGGCGAAGGTCGGGGAGTTGTAGACGCCCGAGAGCGCCTGACGCTCCTTGCTCGTCTCGGCACCGCACCCCGATCCGTCCGGGGCCTGGAGGGTCCCGACCTCGGTGCCGAGCAGCTGCTCCGCCCCCGCGAGGTCGCCGCTCTGAAGGTCGGAGATGACCGGATCGAGGGCGGCGGTCGCCCCGTCCGCGGACGCCAATGCCTGGAGCTGCTGCACCGCCGCCGGTATGGAGGACCCCGCCTCGAGGTCGCTCCGGAGCTGGCGGAGCTGGGCGACGTAATCGGTACTGCAGCCCGACGCCGCGGCGGGGACGGCACCCGCCAGAAGGGCGGCTGCGCCGGCCAAGAGCGGCAGGAGGAGGAGAGCGCGGCGGCCGTGTATCACGGTCAGAGTGACTGCGCGAGCATCTCGATATCGAAGGCCTCGCGGCGGATCCGGATGTCGTAGTAGACGAGGGTGAGGAGGATGAGGATGAAGGGCGAGGTGAAGATCTGGACCACGCCGGTGGCGAGCACCTCGATCACCGCTCGGGTGCCGATCGGCGCACCGCTGACCACCAGCCCGGGGAGAGTACCGAGAATCTCGCTCAGGATGGCGCTCACCACGCCGATCACCAGGTAGAAGAGGACGATCCGCCAGAACGAGCCCTGGGTCAGCCGCGTGCTCCGCCGCAGGGCGGCCACCGGCGAGAGCCGCTCCAGGACGACGGCCTGGATGCCGAGGCAGAACCTGATGTAGGTGAAGAGGAAGTAGACGAGCCACGCCACCAGGAGCAGCAGGAACGCCCCCGCGGCGGCGGCGCCAGAGCCCGACAGCGCGACCAGGAGAGTCAAGAGGGTGGCGCCCACGAGCGGGCCGATCCAGATCCCCAGCTCGAGCAGGACGTAGCCGATCAGTCCACTGATGCGATGCCACACCGTGCTGAGCGCGGGGCCCACCCCGGTGGGCCGGTCCAGGTACTCATCGCTCACCACGCGGATGACCGCCCCCTGGGCCAGGGGCAGGAGCAGAACGAAGTAGGCGAGGGAGATGGCGAGGACGGTGACCTCGGCAGTGAACACGGGCCCCAGCGCGCTGAGAGGGACTGCCTGGGCCGAGCTGGCACGCGAGGAGAACGAGATGATGGTCGCGAGCGGGGACTGCTCGAGGAAGAACTCCACGGCGAGGTAGGGCAGCTGGAAGAGGGCGGTGATCGCAAGGATCACCAGGAACTTCCGGCGGTAGACCGTGAACGCCGAGTCGAGCAGCTCACCGAACGACTGGGCCCGGAACCTGCCCGAGCCGGTGACCGGGGGTGCCCAGGCCCAGGTGGGGAATCCAGCCGGGGGGTGGCCGGGAGGGCCGTAGC
>PMYJ01000244.1 GCA_003170875.1 Candidatus Dormiibacterota bacterium
GGCGACGGCGCAAGATGGCGGCGAGCGGCCAGAAGACCCCTTGACACCGCGGACGGCCGGTACCAAGATGTGGGGGCTCCAGCCCGGGCGGACCCCAACATGTGGGATACTGTGGGGGACAGAGTACTCGGTGTGGCCGGGTTCGCCCGCCTGGAGCTGTCCCTTGTGGACGTGGGTTCCATCGCCGCGCCAGACAATTCAGCAAAGAGGACCAAGCAGTGAGCACTTCCGCTTCCCCACCGCCGTCGGACCCATCCGCTGCTCCGGCCGCGATGGGCGGTGAGAGCCGGCGCGGCTCCCGCCGCAACGGCAACGGAAAGCTGGAGGTGAGCACCAGCGGCCTGCGGATCGAACGCCGCTTCACCAAGGCCGGGATCCACCCCTACGACGAGGTGCGCTGGGAGCAGCGCACCGCCAGCATCGCCAACGAGAAGGGGGAGCTGGTCTTCGAGCAGAAGGACTGCGAGGTCCCCGCCTTCTGGTCCCAGATGGCGACCAACGTGGTGGTCTCCAAGTACTTCCGCGGCCCCCTGGGGACGCCGCGGCGGGAGGTGAGCGTCCGCCAGATGATCTCCCGGGTGGTCGACACCATCACCGGCTGGGGGCGCGAGGGCGGCTACTTCGCGACCGATGCCGACGCCGAGGCCTTCTCCGACGAGCTGTGCCACCTCATCCTCCACCAGAAGATGAGCTTCAACAGCCCGGTGTGGTTCAACCTCGGGGTGCCCGGCAGGACCCCGCAGGCGTCGGCGTGCTTCATCCAGAGCGTCGACGACTCGATGGAGTCCATCCTCAATCTGGCCAAGAGCGAGGGGATGCTCTTCAAAGGGGGTAGCGGCACCGGGTCCAACCTCTCCGCCATCCGCTCCTCCCAGGAGCAGCTGGCCGGCGGCGGCACGGCGAGCGGCCCGGTCTCCTTCATGAAGGGCTTCGACGCCTTCGCGGGGGTGATCAAGTCCGGGGGCACCACCCGCCGCGCGGCCAAGATGGTCATCCTCAACGCCGACCACCCCGACGTCGAGAGCTTCATCACCTGCAAGGTGACCGAGGAGCGCAAGGCGTGGGCGCTGATCGACGCCGGCTACGACGGCGCGTTCACCGGTGAGGCCTACGGCTCGGTCTTCTTCCAGAACTCCAACAACTCGGTGCGGGTCACCGACGAGTTCATGCGGGCGGTCGACGAGGACCGTGACTGGCAGCTCCGGGCGGTCACCGATCCGAGCCGCATCCTCAAGACGGTCAAGGCCCGCGAGCTGCTCCGCCTGATGGCCGAGTCGGCGTGGCAGTGTGGCGACCCGGGGATCCAATACGACACCACCATCAACGACTGGCACACGTCGTCCAACAGCGGGCGCATCAACGCCAGTAACCCGTGCTTCCCGGGCGAGACCCGGGTCCACACCACCGTCGGGCTGCTCCCGATCGCCGACCTGCATCGCCGCATGACGGACGGCGAGGACATCCGCGTCTACACCCATCGAGCGACCGCCGCCGAACCAGGGCCCGGAGTGGTGGCGACTCGCCCGGTCGCAGTCATGCAGACGGGGACCAAGCCACTGGTCCGTCTGATCTTCTCCAACGGGCAGGAGTTGCGCTGCACTCCCAACCACCGGTTCTGGACCACCAACCGCGGCTGGGTGCCAGCCGAAGACATCGTTGGCACCGACCTCGTACTCCTCAACGACGCGCCCACCCCGGCGACGGATGCCGCCTGGGCGCTCCCCGTCAAGGTCGAGGCGCTGGCGACCTCCTGGAGCCGTGGCGGGACCAAGGTTCATCAGGCGGTCCCCGAGCGATGGAGCGCCGGTCTTGGCGAGCTCACCGGCCACCTGATCGGCGATGGCTGCCTGACCGAGGACCAGGCCGTTTGGGTGTATGGGGGCGATGACGTCCAGGATGGACTGGCCGATCGCCATGCCAGGCTGCTGCAGGAGCTATTCGGCGGCCGTTCCCGCGCCGAGATGGACAACGGAACCACCCAGCTGAGGCTCGGCAGCGGCGCGGTCCGCGCCCTCTTCTCCGGCCTCGGTGTCACGAGCGCGCGAGCTCACCAGAAGACGGTCCCCGACGCGATCTTCATCTCCCCACCGGAGGTGCAGGCAGCCTTCCTGCGCGGTCTCTTCGGGGCTGACGGCTGCGTCTCGACCGTCGAGCGTGGAAAGGCAAGCCGGTATGTGGGCCTCGGCAGCCGCAGCCGTGACCTGCTCATGCAGGTCCAGCAGCTCCTCGAAGGGTTTGGCATCCGTTCCCGGATCTATGACGTCACGACCTGGAACCCGAAGCCGTTCCAGCACCGCCGCAAGAGCGGCGAGCTGGCGACGTATGCGGTCCGGCCGGGCTTCGATCTGCGGATCACCGGTTCGGACATGGTCCCCTTCGCCACCCTCGTCGGCTTCTCCACCCCACGCAAGCAGCGCCGGCTCGAGGACATCATCGGCACCGTGCGCCGCTACCAGACCAAGCCAACCACCCAGCTGGTCGCCTGCGTACCCGAGGGATCCGACACCGTCTACAACCTCACCGAGCCGCTGCATCACTCGTACGTCGTCAATGGCCTCGTGGTGGCCAACTGCAGCGAATACATGTTTTTGGATGATTCGGCGTGCAACCTGGCGTCGATCAACCTGCTCCGCTTCCTCAACGCGGACGGCAGCTTCGCCATCGACGACTACCGCCACGCGGTCCAGATGACCATCACCGCGCAGGAGATCGTCGTCAGCCCGGCCAGCTATCCCACCGAGAAGATCGGGAAGAACAGTGAGGCGTTCCGGCCGCTCGGCCTCGGCTACGCCAACCTCGGCGCCCTGCTGATGGCCCGCGGCATCCCCTACGACTCCCCGAAGGGCCGCGATCTCGCCGCCTGCCTGACCGCCATCCTCACCGGCGAGGGGTACGCCCAGTCGGCCCGGATCGCCCGCGAGGTGGGCCCCTTTGACGGCTACGCGGTCAACCGCCAGCCGATGCTCCGGGTCATGGCCAAGCACCGCGAGGCCGCCTACGCGATCCCCGCCTCAACCGTCGACCCCGACCTGCTCGCCGCCGCCCGGTCCACCTGGGACGAGGCGCACGAGCTGGGTGCGCGGCACGGCTACCGCAACGGCCAGATCTCTGTCATCGCACCGACCGGCACCATCAGCTTCATGCTCGACTGCGACACCACCGGTGTCGAGCCGGACATCGCACTGGTCAAGTACAAGAAGCTGGTCGGCGGCGGCATGCTCAAGATCGTCAACAACACCGTCCCGGCCGCCCTCAAGCACCTCGGCTACGGGGAGGGCGAGGTGGCCGACATCGTGGCGTTCATCGACGCCAACGACACCATCGAGGGCGCTCCCAAGCTGCGCGACGACGACCTGCCGGTCTTCGACTGCGCCTTCACCCCGCGCAACGGCAAGCGGTCGATTGCGTGGCAGGGCCACGTCCGGATGATGGCGGCGGTCCAGCCGTTCGTCTCCGGGGCCATCTCCAAGACCGTCAACATGCCCAACGAGTCCACCGTCGAGGATGTCGAGAAGGCCTACATCGACGGCTGGAGGATGGGGCTCAAGGCGCTCGCCATCTACCGCGACGGCAGCAAGCGCTCCCAGCCGCTGGCCACCTCGATGGACAAGACGACCGGCGAGAAGGTGCGGATCGTGGAGCGGCCGCTGCGGCGCAAGCTCCCCGCCGAGCGCCAGGCGCTGACCCACCGCTTCGAGATCGGCGGCCACGAGGGCTACATCACGGTCGGCCTCTACGAGGACGGCACCCCCGGCGAGATCTTCGTGAAGATGGCCAAGGAGGGGTCGACGGTCTCCGGGCTCACCGACTCCTTCGCGATCGCGGTCAGCTTCGCGCTCCAGTACGGGGTCCCGCTCGACTTCCTGGTCAACAAGTTTGCCCACATGCGCTTCGAACCCCAGGGCTTCACCCGCAACCCGGAGATCCCGATTGCCAAGTCGATCGTCGACTACATCTTCCGGTGGCTGGGCTCCCGGTTCCTGAGCGCGGAGAAGCAGGCGGAGATGGGCATCATCCGCCGGGATGCCGAGGAGTCGGAGCCCGCCCCCGCGGTCGAGGGCCCGGCCAACGCCGCCCAGGTGCTCATGTCGCTCGGCCTCGAGCCGATCTCGCCGACCAGCACCTTCCAGAACCAGGCCGACGCCCCCTCGTGCAGCGAGTGCGGCTCGCTGATGGTGCGCTCCGGCTCCTGCTACAAGTGCCACAACTGCGGGGCGACCTCCGGCTGCAGCTGAGTGCGCCAGCACTCCCGCTCGGCGCTCTACTCAGCGATCCTGCGGCGGTAAATGACCATGGCGAAGCTGTACGCGACGATGAGGATGCCGACACACCAGGCAAGGGCGATCCAGATGTCGGTGCTGACCGGCTGCTGTGTGAACAGGTCGCGGATCGTGTTGACGATGGACGTCACCGGCTGGTGCTCGGCAAAGGCGCGCACCGGGCCGGGCATGGTGTGGGTGGGCACGAATGCCGAGCTGATGAACGGCAGGAAGAGGATCGGGTAGGCGAACGCGCCCGCGCCGTCCGCGGACTTCGCGGAGAGACCGGCGATCACCGCGATCCACGTCAGCGCCAGGGTGAACAGGATCAGGATGCCGGCGACCGCGAGCCACGCCAGCACTCCCGCCCCCGAGCGGAAGCCCATGAGGAGGGCGACGAGCACGACGATCACCAGCGCGATCAGATTGGCGACCAGCGAGGTCAGCACGTGCGCCCACAGCACGGACGACCGTGCGATCGGCATGGAATGGAATCGCTGGAAGATGCCGCTCTGCATATCCAGGAAGAGCCGGAATCCGACGTAGGAGATGCCCGAAGCGATCGTGATGAGCAGAATGCCCGGCAGCAGATAGCTCACATACGAATGCGACCCTGAGTTGATCGCGCCGCCGAACACGTAGACGAACAGCAGCATGAAGGCGATCGGCATGAGCGCGGTCGTGATGATGGTGTCCGGGCTGCGCGTGATGTGGCGCAGGGATCGTCCCAGCAGGACAGCGCTGTCGCCGAAGAAACGCTTGGTCATCGTCGTTCCTCAGTTGTCCGTGCCGACGCTGCGGTCATTGACAACGTCGCCGTTCTTGCCGTCTTCGGCGACGATGGCGAGGAAGACGTCCTCGAGGGTCGGCTGCTTCTCGACGTATTCGACCTTGGCGGGCGGGAGCAGCCGCTTGAGCTCGGCGAGGGTGCCATTCACCATGATCCGACCTCCGTGGAGGATCGCGATCCGGTCGGCGAGTTGCTCGGCCTCGTTCAGATACTGCGTCGTGAGCAGCACCGTCGTGCCATGCCCGGCGAGTTCCTTGACGGCCTGCCACACCTCGATGCGCCCCTGGGGGTCGAGCCCGGCCGTCGGCTCGTCGAGGAAGATGACCGGCGGATTCCCGATCAGGCTCATCGCGATGTCGAGGCGGCGGCGCATGCCACCCGAATACGTCGACACCCTCCGCGCGGCCGCGTCGGTCAGCGAGAAACGAGCGAGCAGGTCATCCGCGATCGTGCCCGGGTCCTTGAGGTGCCGCAACCGGGCGACCAGCGTGAGGTTCTCCCGCCCGCTGAGGATCTCGTCGACGGCCGCGAACTGTCCGGTGAGGCTGATGGCCTCCCGCACGTCCCCGGCCTGCGTGGCGACATCGAAGCCGTTGACGCTGGCGGTCCCCGCGTCGGCCTTGAGCAGCGTGCATAGGATGTTCACGACCGTGGTCTTGCCCGCCCCGTTCGAGCCGAGTAGGGCGAAGATGCTGCCCCGCGCCACGTCGAAGTGCACGCCGCGCAGCACCTCCAGCTTCTTGTACGACTTCTCCAGGCCGTGCACGTGGATCGCCGGCCCCTGGACCTGAGCGGTTGTGGTGGCGGTCATGCCTCACCTCCCGAGCCGAGTGGGCCCGTCAGCGGCGCGACGCGGCGGACGGTGATGTCGCCGTACCCAGTGTGCGCACGGATCTCGACCTTCTCCTCGCCGGGTGCGGGGGGCTGAGCTGCGTCCAGCTCGCTCTGGACCCTGCCGTGGCGCGTGTCGAGGTCGAGCCAGGCGGCGACCCCGGCGCGAACTCCCACCTCCAGCTTCCCAGCACCGCTGTCCGCGACCACCGACCCGCGGGCGACCTCGAAGAGCCGTATGGAGCCGCAGGCCGTCTTCGCGGTCACGCTCGCATCCGCTCGGTTGACGGAGATGCTCCCGTTGGAGGCGCGGGTCAGCAGGTCACCAGTCACCTCGCCGATCCAGATATCCCCATTCGAGTTCCTGATCTCGGCCGGGCCGGCGATGCTGTCGATCCGGATCGTGCCCGTGCCGGTGCGGATGGTGGCCTCGCCGGCCGCTCCTCCCACGGTGATGTCACCCATGCCCGTTCCGAGCCGCATCGGCCCGGCCTGGTCGAGCTGAATCTCACCCATGCCGGTCTTGACACGACACTCGCCGAGGCGGCCGCTGCAGCGCACCGCGCCGATCCCCACCCCGGCCTCCAGGCTCGAGCGCGAGGGCAGCTCGATCCGGACGTCGATGCCCTCACGGCCCCCTCCCAGCGGGAGGTACTGCCACGACGCACGGGGGCCCTTGACCGTCAGCCGGCCGGACTGATACTCCACCCGGGTCTGAGCGACGCCGTTGACGTCGGACTTTTTGGTGCTGTCATGCGGACGCACCTCGACCTGCGTGTCGGCCCGATCAGCGGCGACGATCCGGATGTCACCGAACCCCCGAATCTCCACGCTGACGGAGATGGGTTCGGGCGTGTCGAAGGTGGGCATGGCTGTTCCTCTTGATGGCGGGACGGGCGATCCCCGTTACCCGAACGCGTCGCACGACGGGTCCCGGATCGGCTAGCGCGCCCATCCCTGGTAGCGGTCAGTTCTCCGCGCACCGCGGGGCTCACTTCGAAGGACGGTCTCGCCGCGCTCCACCGCGGCGGCGGTCACGCGGACGACCCAGGCGTTGACCGAGAGCCCATCCCGGCCGGCTGCGTGCTCGATCCGCGTCTTGAGCTGATCGGGCATCCGCAGGTTGATCCGCGCCATCCCGCCCTCGTCGTCCTCCGAGGTGACCGGCGAGGCGACCGAGACGGGCGATGCCAGATTCCCGCCGTCCTCGGCCAGGTCGTCGGCGGGACGGGCCGCGGGCCCCGGCGTGACCACGAACTCGGGGTCGCGCCCGCGCAGGCGCAGCTCGACCGAGCCCGGAGCGAGCTCGCAGGTGATCTCCTCCGCCGCGGCGGCCAGCGCGTCCTGCAACGCGAGCCGGACGGCCGAGTCGAGCGGCGCGACCAGCCGCTCGGCCAGCGTCCGAGCGTCGTCACCGCCTGCCTCGGCGGCGGTCACCAGCTGGCGGTGGATGTCCTCGACGTACAAGCTGAGATTCATGGCGCCAGCATGGCACCAGTGTGATGCCATGTCAAGCCAGTTCCGTGCCGATCTGGCACCGGGACCTCCCGCGGCCTCCGTGAACCAGGCCGTGGACGCCGATTCCCCAGCGGCAGAGGGCCATCTCGGCACTGGCTACACTAGCCGCCGAGATGGCCCCACCCGCGACCCCCGAATCGACACCGCCGGGTGTAGCGCAGACCGGGGCCGGGCCGCGGGTCGAGGCCGTGGAGCTGGTCCGGATCGCCATCCCCCTGGTGGCTCCCTTCCGCACCTCCTTCGGCGTCCAGACGGACCGCGACGTCCTCCTGGTCCACCTCCTCGGCGAGGCCGGAGAGGGCTGGGGCGAGTGCGTCGCGATGGTCGAGCCCGGATACTCGTCCGAGTACACCGAGGCCGCCGAGCAGCTGATCGGGCTGTACCTCCTGCCCCGGCTGCTGGCCCGCGAGCGGGTCACCGCCGCCGAACTGGGAGGCGTGCTCGCATCGGTCCGGGGGCACCGGATGGCCAAGGCCGCCCTGGAGATGGCCTGGCTGGACCTCGAGCTGCGGGTGGCGGGCAGGTCACTGGCCGAGTACCTGGGGGCGGTGCGCGCAGAGGTGGACTGCGGCGTCTCGGTGGGTATCACCGACACGACCGAGGAGCTGCTCGAGACGGTCGCCGGCTACCTGGGAGAGGGGTACCGCCGCATCAAGCTCAAGATCGAGCCCGGCCTCGACATCGAGCGGGTGCGGGCGGTGCGCGAGCGATTCGGGCCCGAGGTGCTCCTCCAGGTCGATGCCAACGCGGCGTACACCCTGGAGGACGCGGAGCACCTGGCCCGGCTCGATGAGTTCGGCCTGGTGCTGATCGAGCAGCCCCTGCCGGAGGAGCAGCTTCTCGGCCATGCCAAGCTGGCGCGGAGATTGGCGACGCCGATCTGCCTCGACGAGTCGATCCTCTCGGCGACGGTCGCCGCGGAGGCGATCGAGATGGGGGCGTGCAGCATCGTCAACATCAAGCCCGGGCGGGTCGGTGGCTACCTGGAGGCGAGGCGCATCCACGACGTCTGCGCCGCCCTCGGGGTCCCCGTCTGGTGCGGCGGCATGCTCGAGACCGGGATCGGCAGGGCCGCCAACCTGGCCCTGGCGGCGCTGCCCGGCTTCACCCTGCCTGGCGACACCTCGGCATCCGACCGCTACTTCCACGAGGACATCACCGCACCCTTCGTGCTGGAGGCCGGCCGGCTGCGGGTGCCCACGGGAGCGGGGCTGGGCGTCGAGGTGCGGCGGGACGTGATCGACCGCATGACCACCCGGCGCTCGGTCGTGCGGCCGGGATGAGGGAGCCGGGGGCCGGGGCTGCCGAGCTGGCGCGAGCAGCGGCGGCGAGTGCCGGCGTGACCGTCAACGAAGTCCACGAGGTCGACCAGCTCGGCGAGCTCAACCGGGTCATCGACGCCGTCTGGCACCGGGAGGGCGACGCCGTCACCATCGACATGCTCCGGGCCCTCGCGCACAGCGGCAACTGCATTCTTGCCGCCCGGTCGGGGACCGAGATGGTGGGCGCCACCGTCTCCTTCCGGGGCGTTCACGAGGGCCGGCCCACCCTCCACTCGCACATCACCGGGATCGTCCCCGGCTCCCAGCTGCGCGGGGTCGGTCTGGCCCTCAAGCTTCGGCAGCGCGCCTGGGCACTGGCCAACGGAATCGAATCGGTCACCTGGACCTTCGATCCGCTGGTCGCCCGCAACGCCCACTTCAACCTCACCAAGCTCGGAGCTGAGGCCGGCGAGTACCTGGTCGACTTCTACGGCCAGCTCCATGACGACGCCAACGGCGACGACGCCACGGATCGGCTCCTGGCGGTCTGGAGGCTGGAAAGCGCGCGGGTCGCGAGGGCGCTGGCAGGATGGACGCCAGCCCCGCCGGTCGAGGTCCTGCTCCGGCAGGGTGCCCCCGTGGTCCTCGACATCGGGGCCGGCGGCGACCCCCTGCTCGCCGGTTTGGCGGCGTGGGCCGGCACGACCGCGGCCCGTCCGGACCGGGCGCTGGCGCGCATCCCCGACGACATCCTCGCGGTGCGAAGCCGCGACCGCGGGCAGGCCGACGCGTGGCGAGGCGCACTCCGCGAGGTCATGACCACTCTCTTCGCGCAGGGCCTGCGGCCGGTGGGGGCCATCGCGCCGGGGTGGTACGTCTTCGCCCCCGACGGATCGGATTGGCCGGCGTGACCCCGACCCCGGCGGCGACGCCGGCTCGCGCGCTGCTCGAGGGTCTGCGCCACCGCCAGGCGGAGATGCTCGACTGCCTGGAGACCCTGGTCAACCAGGAGTCGCCGAGCGGCGATCCCGTGCTGCTCGGGGCGGCGCTCGACAGCGTCGACGGGATGCTGGTGCGCCTCGTCGGGAGCGGTGGCCAGCGGGTCGAGGCCGGCGGCGCCGCCCACCTCGTCTGGGAGACGGGGCGGCCGCGCGCCCTCCTCCTCTGCCACGTCGACACCGTCTGGCCTCACGGCACGGTGGCACGCTGGCCATTCAGCGTCGAGGGTGGCAGGGCGACCGGCCCCGGGGTGGTGGACATGAAGGCGGGGATCGTCCAGGCTCTCTTCGCCCTCTCCGCGCTCGGCGCGCCGGAGGGCGTGCGCCTGCTGGTCACCACCGACGAGGAGGTGGGATCGCCAAACTCCCGTGCGCTCATCGAGGAGCAGGCGTCGGGAATCGAAGCAGCACTGGTGCTGGAGGCCTCCTATGACGGTGCACTCAAGGTCGCACGCAAGGGGACGGCGCAGTACACCGTCCGCATCAACGGGCGGGCCTGGCACGCGTCGGAGCCCGCCCGGGGGGCCAACGCGTCCCTGGAGATGGCGCGGCAGATGCTCGACGTGGCCGGCCTCGCCGACACGCAGCTGGGGACCACCGCGACCCCCACCCTGGCGTCGGCGGGGACGACCGCCAACACGGTGCCCGCGCATGCGGAGTTCCGGGTCGATTCGCGCGCCGCGTCGACGGCCGAGCTGGAACGGATCGAGAGGGCCATGCGGGGGCTGCGGCCGCACCTGGATGGCACGGAGATCACGGTGCTGGGCGGGATCGACCGCGCACCGATGTCCCGCGAGATCTCGCGCGGGCTGTTCGAGAGAGCTCGGGCCCTGGCGGCGAGCCTCGGGCTGCCTCCCCTCCGGGGGGTGCTCGCCCCGGGAGGCTCGGATGGCCAGTTCACCGCCGCTCTGGGCGTTGCCACTCTCGATGGCCTCGGCGCCGTCGGCGGCCACGCCCACGCCGAGGGGGAGTGGGTCGAGGTCGAGCGCATGCCGGAGCGGGCCGCGCTGCTCGCCACCCTGCTCGAGGACATCCTCGAGGGGCCCGGAGGATCCGTGTAGGGCGGGTCCTCAGACGGCGGGGTCGCCGGCCCGACCGGTGGCCTCACGCCAGGTGATCGGCCCGCCCATGGTCTGGAGGATGGCCGAGACAGAGGTGAGGTCGTCCTCGGCCTCGCGGATGGCGGCGATCCTCTCCGCGAGGGAGCGTGCGGCGGCAGGATCGTCCTCGTGCCGCTGGCGCGCCTCCAGTGAGAGGCGGACCCGCCACAGGCGCGTGGCGAGGGCGTCGGCGGTCGAGGTGGAGATGTCCCGACACTCCGAGTCGGCCCACTCCAGGAGATCGGGTAGAGATGTGGTATCGGCGGTTGCTCCCACGGCGGCCAGTCTATCGACGGAGCGAGCGGGTCATTCGCGCCGTCGCCGGTATGCGTCGTGGCGTGATCGGGTCGTGACCTCCGTGACCATTTGGCCAGTGGGACCGGGCACCGGCCGGCCCGCGGCCCGGCGCCTTCGGGATGACCCTCCGCTGAGGAGAGGCCGGGTCGCGGGTTGCGGGCTACCGGCCCGCCGGCGAGTACTCTCCCAGCTCCACCAGATATCGGGCCCGCTCGGCGTCGCTGAGGAAGGCGGCCCGAAACGAGTTCCCGGCGAGCTGGACGAGCTGGTCGTCGTCGATGCCGAGGTCGCGCTGGATGAGCCGGTAGTTGTCGTCGATGTAGCCGCCGAAGTAGGCGGGGTCGTCGGAGTTGACGGTGACCAGCAGGCCGGCCTCGATCATCGCGGGGAGGGGGTGATCCTCCATGCGACCGACCGCCCCAAGGCGCACGTTCGAGAGCGGGCAGACGGTCAGTGGGACCTGCTCGTCGCGCAGGCGCGCCACCAGCGCTGGGTCCTCCAGACAGCGGTTCCCGTGATCGATGCGGGCGACCCGCAGCAGGTCGATCGCCTCCCAGATGTAGCCGGGGGGCCCCTCCTCTCCGGCGTGGGCGACACAGCGGAAGCCCTCGCGCCGGGCGCGGTCAAACAACTCGACGAATTCCGACGGAGGGTGGCCCACCTCGGCGGAGTCCAGCCCCACCGCGACGATGCGATCCCGGTACAGCAGGGCCGACTCCAGAGCCTCCATCGCCGAGCCCAGACTGCGATCCCGCAGGAAGCACATGATCAGCCGGGTCGAGATGCCGTACCGCTCCTCGCTGGCGGCGAGCACCGACCAGAGACCGTCGACGACCGTGGCCATCGGCACCCCGCGCTCGATGTGCGCCTGCGGATCGAAGAAGATCTCGGCGTGGCGGACACCCTGTGCGCGGGCGCGGCCCAGGTAGCCGCTGGCCAGGTCCGCGAAGTCCTCCTCGGTGCGGAGCACGGCCATGGTCTCGAAGTAGACGTCGAGGAAGGACTGGAGGTTATGGAATCGGTATCGCGCGCGCAGCTCCGCCGCATCCGCGTAGGCAAGGGGCAGCCGGTTGCGCTCGGCGACCTCGAGGGCGAGCTCCGGCTCGAGCGTGCCCTCGATGTGGAGGTGCAGCTCCGCCTTGGGGATCGGAGCGAGTGGGCGATCAGCGATCCGGGGACAATACCCCTTCCGCCGGGACCGGGGAACCGAGCTCCCGGGCGATGCCGTCCGCCCAGGCGTCGATCGCCTCCCAATCGCGGAAGTCACCCTCGATGAACAGCTTCCCGGCGCCCGGCATCCTTCCCATGACCCGGTGAGCCCCGCGCAGCTTGCTGCGATCGAGAGCACCGAAGAACACCTTCTGATCGAGGGTGCCGACGGCCGTGGCCAGCTCGCCGAACTCCTTGGGAGTCGCCGCCACCAGCACGTCGCGCCCCTTCGCGTCCGTGGTCGCGGTCCCGATCGGCCCGCTGCTGAAGAGCCACACCGGCCTCATGGAGAGAACCGCGCGGTGAGCCTGCGTGAAATCCCTGGCCACCTTCATCCACGAGCCCATGTACGCGGCACTCCCGATCACGAAGGCGTCATAGCCGGCCAGGTCGCCGGCATCCTTCACGGACCGCACCTCGACCTGCTGACCGGCGCCGGTCAACCTGGCACCGATGCGCTCGGCGATCCCCTGCGTGGCGCCGTATCGACTGGCATAGGCGACGAGTGTTGTCATCGTCTCTTCCTCCCCGTAGATCATCCTCTGCCGCCGATGGCAATAACAGGGTCCTCCGAACCGTCTGGGCTCGTGGCCTTTGACACGGATCCGCGCCTCGGCGGTCGCGCAGCCCGCTGCCGGCGACCACGCCGAGATTGTCAATCCGGGAGAGGGCGATTATCAATTCGCTAACGCCTGGAGAAGATGTGGATGAGCCGGATTCACGCCGTGCTTTTGTACGGTTGCGAACCAGAAAGGGCTCCCCGCATGATCCCCGCCGTAGGGTCAACGTCACTCGGAAGGGGAAGCAGGTTATGAAGGGAAGCGCAGCCAGGGCCGCGTGCCTCGGTCTCGCGTTGACGGTCGTGGGGACGCTCGCCGCGTGCGGCGGATCCAGCGACTCCTCGTGGTCGACCGCGACATCCGCGGCGTCCAACGGCGGCATGAGCGCATTGGTCACCGCGGCGAAGGCGGAGGGCCAGCTCAATGTCATCGCCCTGCCGCTCAACTGGGCAAACTACGGCAGCATCATCAAGGACTTCGAGGCCAAGTACGGCATCAAGATCAACCAGGCCAACCCCCAGGGAAGCAGCCAGGACGAGGTCAACGCCGTGAAGTCCGAGGCCGGCACGAGCAAGGCGCCGGACGTCCTGGACATCGGGATGGCGGTGGCCTGGGCAAACACCAGCCTCTTCGCCCCGTACGAGGTCTCCGAGTGGTCGGACATCCCAACCAATCAGAAGGATGCCAGCGGCCTCTGGTATCAGGACTACGGCGGCTACATGTCGATCGGCTACGACTCGAGCAAGTACACCGTCACCTCGGTGTCGGACCTGCTCACGCCCGCGTTCAAGAGCGCGGTCGCGCTCAACGGTGACCCGACCGAGGCCAACGCGGCGCTCAACGGGGTCATGATGGCGTCGCTCGCCAACGGCGGATCGATCAGCAACATCGGCCCCGGCGTCAGCTTCTTCAAGTCGCTGAACGCGGCCGGCAACTTCGTGCCGGTCACGGCCACCGCGGCCACCATCGACAACGGGACCACCCCCGTGGTCTTCGACTGGGACTACCTCAACTCGGCGAGCGTGGTGAACCTTCCCAGTTGGAAGGTGTTCGTCCCGTCCAGCGCGATCCTGGGTGGCTATTACGCCCAGGCGATCACCAAGACCGCACCCCACCCGGCCGCAGCCAGACTCTGGGAGGAGTACCTCTACTCCGCCGCCGGCCAGAACCTCTGGCTGCAGGGGGGTGCGCGCCCCGTCGAGATGACCGCGATGCAGACCAGCGGCACCCTCAACCAGACCTACGCGGCGGCGCTCCCGGCCGTGAGCGGGTCGCCGGTGACCCTGGATCAGAGCCAGGCGTCTGCCGCAGCCTCCTACCTCGCCAGCAACTGGTCTGCGGCCGTCGGCAGTTGACCGCAGTCGCCGTCTCGGAAGCAGCGTATGTGAGTCGCCCCCTCAGGGGGCGCCTCCGCGTATCCACCGCCTGGCTGGGCGCGGCACCGTTTCTCCTCTACACCGGGCTCTTCCTATTCCTGCCCACGGTGCTGGTCGCGGTCGGAGCCTTCAGCGGTCCTCACGGTCCGACCCTGGCCAACCTGGCGCGACTGAGCCAGCCGTACGTCGTCAGCGCCTTCCTCAACAGCCTGGTCCTGTCGGCGGTGAGCGCGAGCGTCGGGGCGGTGGTCGGGTCCGTCCTTGCCTACGCGGTCGCGACCGGCTCGCCTGACGGGATCCTCCGCCGGCTGGTCACCGCGTTCTGCGGGGTGCTCTCCCAGTTCGGCGGCGTCACCCTGGCCTTCGCATTCATCGCCACCATCGGGACTGAGGGCTTCATTGTCATCTGGCTGCAGCAGCACGGCATACGGTTCTACCCGAACGGTGTCTGGCTCTTCTCCCTCACCGGGCTGACCCTGATCTACACATACTTCGAGATCCCGCTGATGGTGATCGTCTTCATGCCCGCCCTTGACGGCATCCGCCCCCAATGGCGCGAGGCGACCGAGACCCTGGGTGGGGGCACCTGGCACTACTGGCGGCACGTGGCCGGACCGCTGCTGATGCCCGCGTTCCTGGGAGCCTGGCTGCTCCTCTTCGCCAACGCCTTCTCCGCGTATGCGACCGCAGCCGCACTGCTCGACATCGGCGGGGTCATCGTGCCGCTGCAGATCAGCCGGGCGCTCAGCAGCGAGGTGGGTCTCGACCAGGCCAACTTCGCCGCCGCACTCGCCTTGGGCATGGTGGTGATCGTCGCCATCATCACCGTGCTCTACGCCCGGCTGCAGCGCCGCTCGGCGCGCTGGCTGCCGCGATGACGGCTCTGCGGGGTCGACGGTCGTGAACCGCCGCCGTCGTCGCCGCCTCGCCGCGTTCAAGACAGTCGTGTACGTCGTGCTCGGCCTCTTCTTCCTCCTGCCCATCGCGGCCATGGTGGAGTTCGCCACCCGCGGGGTCGGCATCAGCAGCCCGCGCACTCTGACCGCGTTCACCAGCATCGGCTCCGATCCGGAGCTGGTCGACGCCATCACGGCGTCACTTGAGCTGGCCGTGATCACCTCGATGGGGATGCTGGCCCTGCTCCTCCCCACCATGATCTGGCTCCGCCTGCGCGTGCCGCAGATGGTGCGACCCGTCGAGCTGGTCTGCCTCACCCCGCTCACCATCCCAGCGATCGTGCTGGTGGTCGGTTTCGCACCCATCTACAACTGGATCGAGATCAACGTCAGCGATTCGATCCTCATGCTGGCATTCGCCTATCTGATCCTCGTACTCCCGTACTGCTACCGCGCCCTCGACGCGGGTCTCTCTGCCGTCGACATCCGCACCCTCTCGGAGGCGGCCCGGAGCCTGGGCGCGAGTTGGGCCACGGTGATGTGGCGGGTCATCGTGCCCAACATGTCGAGCGCAGTCTCCAACGCCTGCCTGCTCTGCGTGGCGGTGGTGCTCGGGGAGTTCACCGTCGCCAACCTGCTCAACTTCGAGAATCTGCAGGTGGCCATCTCCATCCTGGGCACGGGCAACGCGAGCGTGTCGATCGCTCTGGCCGTCCTATCCCTCATCTTGGTGTTCTTCTTCCTGCTCATCCTGTCGTTCCTCGGCCGGGCCCTCTCACGCCGCCGCAGTGCGGCCAGGGCCTGAGATGAGTGCGCTCGACACCCGTCCGACGGGCGCATCGAATGGCGGCTCGCGGTCAGCCGCCGAGGTCCGGCTCGAGGACCTGCGCCGGATCTATGGATCGACCACGGCGCTCGACGGTCTCACCCTCACCATCGAGGCCGGGGAGCTCATCGCACTGCTGGGGCCGTCCGGGTGCGGCAAGACCACGGCTCTGCGCCTGATCGCCGGCCTGGAGGACGCCGACGGCGGGCGGGTGGTGGTCGGCAGCAGGGACGTCACCAACCTGCCGGCCAGCCGGCGCGATGCAGGGATGGTGTTTCAGGCCTACTCGCTCTTTCCCCACATGACGGCGCAGGAGAACGTGGCCTTTGGGCTCCGCATGCGCAAGGTGGGCCTGGGGGAGCGGCGCCAGCGTGCCGGAGAGATGCTCGAGCTGGTGGGCCTGAGCACGCAGGCGGATCGCTACGCGCACCAGCTCTCCGGTGGCCAGCAGCAGCGGGTCGCCCTGGCCCGTGCGCTCGCCATCCGGCCGTCGATCCTGCTCTTGGACGAGCCGCTCTCCGCCCTCGACGCGAGGGTGCGCAGCCAGCTCCGCGACGAGATCCGCCGGGTGCAGCGCGAGGTCGGCATCACCACCCTCTTCGTCACCCACGACCAGGAGGAGGCACTCGCCATCGCCGACCGGGTCGGGGTGATGCGCGCCGGACGGCTGGAGCAGCTGGGGCCACCCACCGACATCTACGCGCGGCCGGCCACCCCATTCGTCGCGGAGTTCGTAGGTCTCACCAACCGGCTCTCCGGGACGGTGAAGGATGGCAGCGTCGACGTTCGCGGCATCCGGCTGCCCCTGATCGCGGCGGATACGCCGGATGGACCCGCCGTGGCCCTGGTGCGACCCGAGGCGGTCTCGCTGGCAGTGGCGACTGAGGGCTCCAATGGGCCGCTCTCGGGGACGGTCATCGCCGTCTCCTTCCTCGGCGCGGTGACCCGGCTGACGGTCGACCTGGGCGACACCACCGTGCTGGTCCAGATCCCGACCGCCGAGGCGGCCGCCCACCCGGGCGGCACTCGCGTCCGCGTCGCCCTGCGCCAGGACCCGGTGCTGATCACCCGCGAAGACGGCCTGGGGAGGCCGTAGGTCCGATGCCGCTCACCCACCGTCAGACGCTCGGCGCGGGCGACGTCCTGGGCACGGGCACCCTCTCTCCGTACCGGGCGGTCGTGGCGCGCCCGGGGGAGGAGCACGTGATCCGCACCGAGCTTCTGGCGGAGCCGGGAGCGTCGCCGGCCGGCGACGGCCAAGCTCTTCCCACGGGTGAGCGAAGAGCGATCGCCTGCGTCGTCCACATGACCGACCTGCACGTCGGCGACGTCCAGTCGCCGGCCCGCTTCGAGTTCTTCAACCGCGAGTTCCGCGACCCCCGGTTCGCCGGGCTGGTCCCCACGCAGCGTCCCCAGGAGGCCCTCGCCGCGCACGCCCTCGCTGCCCTCGTCCGCAGCCTGAACGGCGGTCTGGCCGGTCCCATCACCGGGGCGGCACCGGAGCTGGTCCTGACCGGAGGTGACGCCATCGACAACGGCCAGCACAACGAGGTGCGCACCCTGCTGCGGCTGCTCGACGGGGGCCGCGTCGATCCCAACTCGGGCGCCCCGGAGTACGAGGGGGTGCAGTCGGTCGATTGGCCGGACGACATCTTCTGGGTGCCGGACGGCAGGCCGGGGACGTCCGACATCTTTGTGCGCGACCACGGCTACCCCCTGCTGCCGGGACTGCTCCAGCGTGCCCTCCTGCCCTTCGAGTCACCCGGGCTTCGCCTGCCCTGGCTCGGCTGTCACGGCAATCACGACACGCTCTGCCAGGGGGTCGGGCTGATGACGCCGGCTCTCCAGGATGCGCTCGTCGCCCGGCGCAAGCCGATCGCGCTTCCCGACGGCTTCGACCGGGACCAGGCCCACGACACCTTCGTCCACCAGCCGGAGGACTTCTTCGCCGGCCCCACGATCGACGTCACCCCGGACGCCGAACGGCGGCACTGCAGCATCGGGGAGTACGTCTCCGCCCACGGTGACGGGGCGGCACCGCGGGGCCACGGATTCGACGAGCGCAACCTCCGGGATCACACCGCGTTCCACGTCCACGACACGGCGCCGGTCAGGTTCATCGTGCTGGACAACGCCTGCCCGGGCGGATCGGCCGACCTCTGCATGGACGAGGCACAGCTGGCATGGCTTGAGGACCGCCTCGCTGAGGTGCACTCCTCGTACCGCACCGCCGGCGGTGACCGGGTGCGGACCGAGGCGGACGATCGGCTCGTGGTCATCGTCTCGCACCACGGGTCGGACGTTCCGGTGAGCACCCGCCCGCATGCGGACGGCACGATCCCGGGCGCAGGTGCCCGGCTGCTCTCGACCCTCCTCCGCTTCGACAACGTCGTCCTCTGGCTCAACGGGCACACCCACATGCACGCCATCCACCCCCGCTCCGCACCGAAAGGTGAGGGGCACGGACTCTGGGAGGTCACCACCGGGTCGCTGGTGGACTGGCCGTGCCAGGCCCGGCTGATCGAGCTGTTCGACGCCGGCGATGGGGTGCTGGGCATCGCCAGCACGATGATCGACCACGACGGGCCGGCCGAGTCGGAGCATGCCGAGACGACCCTGGAGATGGCCTCCCTCCATCGCGAGCTGGCCGCCAACTTCCCGATGGCAGGGTTCGGGTCGGTGTTCGAGGGGACCCGCCTGGACCGCAATGCGATCATGCTGAGATCCATCGGGTTTGCACTTCCCTAGAGCCGCCGGTATAGCCTGAGGTCTCGGGCTCGCCCGGTCGGACCTGAGAGCTTGCTGGAGGCGTGGCAGATGAAGGCTGTGGTGTACGACCGTCCGGGCGCGTCCGCCGACGTGCTGCGGGTCGTCGATGTCCCCCGCCCTGAGCCGGGTCCCGGCGAGGTGCGCGTGCGGGTCAGCTTCTCCGGGGTCAACCCCACCGACTGGAAGTCGCGGAGCGGGGCCACAGCCAGGCCGGTCGATGAGTTCCAGATCCCCCACCAGGACGGTTCCGGGGTGATCGATGCGGTGGGACCGGGGGTCGACGAGGACCGCGTGGGGCAGCGCGTCTGGGTCTGGATGGCCGCCGCCGGCAGCCGGTGGGGCACCGCCGCCGAGTGGACGGTGGTCTCCGACCAGCAGGCGGTTGCCCTGCCCGCGGCCGCCTCGCTGGAGCTGGGCGCCAGCCTCGGCGTGCCCGCGGTGACCGCCCACCGCTGCCTCTTCGCCGACGGCGACCTGGCCGGGCGCACCGTCCTGGTGGCGGGCGGCGCCGGCGCGGTCGGCCACTTCGCGATCCAGCTGGCCCGCCACGCGGGCGCCCGGGTGGTCACCACGGTCAGCGGCGCCGCCAAGGCGGAGCTGGCCCGGGCTGCCGGAGCCGACCTGGTGGTCAACTACCGGGAGCCGGACGCCCTGGAGCGTATCCGCGCCTTCACCGAGCGGGTCGACCGGGTGGTGGAGGTCAACCTGGCGGCCAATCTCAACCTCGACCTCGGCCTCTCCGGCCCGGGCACGGTGGTCTCGGTGTACGCGGCCGACACCGCCGATCCGGAGCTGCCGCTCCGGGCATGCATGCGCGCCAACGTCGTCCTCCGGTTCGTGCTCCTCTACGGCGTGCCGATCGCCGACCTCCTCCGCGGGGTGACCGCCGTCAGCGCCGCCCTGGAGGCGGGGGCGTTCACCGAGCTCCCGGTGCACCGCTTCCCCCTCGAGGAATGCGCCGCGGCCCACGACGCCGTCCAGAGCGGAGCGGTGGGAAAGGTGCTGCTCGACGTCGGCTGAGGCGCGCCCGGGCGCGTGAGGGGGGCTCGGCCTCGTCAGGGTTCTGTAAGGGGGGATGCCTGAAACTCCCATCAGATGCCCACCCGCACCTCCGCCGCCGTGCTCGCTGCGCCTGCTCCGCCCGCTGATCTGGGCGCCCTCTCGTCCGCGGCAACCCGGCGGCCCCAGCGGGTGCCGCGTCGCTGGGGGCTGCGCCCCCGCGACGTCATGCTGATCTTCGCCGCCAACGCCCTCCTCATCGTGGGGATGTGGGTTCGCCACGGCCAGTTCCCCAATCTGACGCACCCGGCGGCGGTGCTCACCGGGGCTGGACAGCTGGCCGCGCTGCTAGGCACTTACTGCGCGCTGGTCCAGGTGGTGCTGATGTCGCGCAGCCCGTGGCTGGACGACCTCTTCGGGATCGATCGGATCAGCGGGTGGCACCGCTGGCTCGGTTTCTCCACGGTCTGCCTGATCTGCGGCCACGTCGTCTTCACCACCGCCGGCTACGCGATGGCCGACGGACGCTCCTTCGCGACCCAGACCTGGGTATTCCTCACCACCTACCCGTACATGCTGATGGCCTACGTCGCGGTAGCTCTCTTCGTGCTCGTCGCCGTGACCTCGGTGCGGGCCGCACGGCGCCGCGTCTCCCACCAGACCTGGCACTTCATCCACCTCTACGTCTACCTGGCGATCGCGCTGGCCTTTGCTCATCAGCTGACGGCGGGCACGGACTTCGCCGGCGACCCGTGGGCGGTCGGATACTGGGTGGCGCTCTATGTGGCCGCGGCCCTCCTGGTCGTGGCGTTCCGGCTGGTGATCCCGCTGCGGATGGCGCGGCGCCACCGCCTTCGGGTGCACCACCTGGTGGCGGAGTCCCCGAACGTCCTCTCGATCTACATCACCGGGCGCGACCTCCACGAGCTGCCGATGCGCGCCGGCCAGTTCTTCAAGTTCCGCTTCGTCACACGCGAACTGTGGTGGCGTGTCCACCCCTTCTCGCTCTCGGCCGCGCCCAACGGCAAGTACCTCCGCATCACCGTCAAGCAGGTCGGGGACTTCACCCGCTCGCTGAAGGGGCTGCGCCCCGGTACCCCCGTGCTGCTGGAGGGCCCGCACGGGGTCTTCACCTCCATCCGGCGCAGGCGGCCACGGGCGCTGCTCATCGCCGGGGGGATCGGCATCACCCCGCTCCGCGCCCTCATCGAGGAGATGCCGCAGCGCAAGAATTCGATCGCCCTCCTCTACCGGGCCTCTTCCTGGAATGACGTCGTGTTCAAGGATGAGCTGGACCAGCTGGTCGCGGCCCGCGGGGGCGTCATCCACTACATCGTCGGGCGGCGCGGGCGGGAGGTGCACCCGCAACCCTTCGCGCCGCGCTTCCTGTCCGCTTCCGTCCCCGACCTCCGGGATCGCGACGTCTTCGTCTGCGGGCCACGGGAGATGGTCGACGCCGTCATCACCAGCCTGCGCGCACTCCGCGTCCCCGCGGCTCAAGTCCACTGCGAACGCTTCGCTTTCCTCACCTGAGTGCCCCCTGCAATGCCCATCCGCGCCGCTGTCACCCTCGCCGCCACCGCCATCGGGGTCGTCCTGCTCTTCAGCTTCCGAACCCCGCCCGCGGCGCCGATCGCCACCCTGACCCCCTCCTCGATCTCGTCGTCGAGCTCCACGCCCTCTCCCACCGCCACCCCCTCCGGGGCACCGCCATCGGGCGGCGCCTCGCCGGCACCGACCGCAACCGCAACACCGACGCCGAAGCCGACCACAAGCGGGCTCAAGTCGGGATCCTTCACGGGGCAGACCTCCGCGAACCCGTACGGGAACGTGCAGGTGCAGGTGGTGATCTCCGGAGGCAAGATCACCGACATCAAGACCATCCAGTACCCCAACGGCCATCAGCAGTCGGTGTTCATCAACTCGCAGGCGATCCCGCTTCTCCGCGAGGAGGTGCTTCAGGCCCAGAGCGCCCAGATCAACATCATCGGCGGCGCCACCTTCACCAGTCAGGGCTACGCCCAGTCAGTGCAGTCGGCGCTGGACGCCGCGCGCGCCTGACGGAGGCCCCGCGGTGCAGCGTAGGGTGCGGGTGGAACCGGTCATGGGGACCGTGGTCACCGTCGATGTCCGCGACCCCGGGCTGCCCGACCCGACCGTCGACACGGCCATCGAGACGGCGGTCGAATGGCTCCACCTCGTGGACGCCACCTTCAGCACCTACCGCGACGGCAGCGAGATCAGCCGCCTGGGGCGCGGTGAGCTCCAGGAGAGCGAGTGCTCTCCAGAGGTCCGCGAGGTGCTGGGCCTCTGCGCCGAGGTCGAGCGCGGGAGCGGGGGCTGCTTCGACATCCACTGCGGGGGCCGGCTCGATCCCTCGGGCCTGGTCAAGGGCTGGTCAGTGCAGCGCGCCGCGGAGATGCTGCGGGCGGCTGGTGCCCGCAGCTTCTTCATCGGGGCGGGGGGGGATATCGTGACTCGCGGGGAGTCCGCTCCCGGCCAGCAGTGGAGGGTGGGCATACGCCACCCTGAGATCGCCGGCCGGGTCGCAGCGGTGCTCGAGACCGGGGACCTCGCCATCGCCACCAGCGGGGCGTACGAGCGCGGCGAGCACATCCTCGACCCCCACAC
>PMYJ01000182.1 GCA_003170875.1 Candidatus Dormiibacterota bacterium
GCGTACACGGCCTCGCCGATCTTCTGGATCTCAGCCTGGAGTGCGTCGTGTGCCGTCTTCAGCGCGGCGTCGTCGTTCTTGGCGATGGCGTCACGGACCGCGGCGACCTTGGCCTCGATGTCGGTCCTGAGCTCGGCGGGGAGCTTGTCGCCCGCGTCCTTGAGAGCCTTCTCGGCCTGGTAGGCGAGGTGCTCCGACCGGTTCTTGACCTCGATGGCCTCGGTCTTCTGGCGATCCTCCTCGGCGTGTGCCTCGGCCTCCTTGACCATCCGCTCCACCTCGTTCTTCTGGAGGGTGGTCGAGCCGGTGATGGTCACCTTGTTCTGCTTGCCAGTGCCGCGGTCATGCGCGGTGACGTTGAGGATGCCGTTGGCGTCGATGTCGAAGGTGACCTCGATCTGTGGCACTCCGCGCGGCGACGGCGGGATCCCATCCAGGGTGAATGTCCCCAGGATGCGGTTGTCTCGTGCCAGCGGCCGCTCGCCCTGCAGGACGACGATCTCCACGCTCGGCTGCGCGTCCGAGGCGGTCGAGAAGACCTGCGACTTGGCGGTGGGGATGGTGGTGTTGCGCTCGATGAGCTTGGTGTTGACCTCTCCCTCGGTCATGATCCCAAGCGAGAGCGGGGTGACGTCGAGGAGCAGGACGTCCTTGACCTCGCCCTTGAGCACGCCGGCCTGGATGGCGGCGCCGATCGCCACCACCTCGTCGGGGTTGACCCCGCGGTTGGCGTCCTTGCCGCTGAGTTCCTTGACCAGGGCCTGGATCACCGGCATCCGGGTCGAACCGCCGACCAGGATGACCTCGTCGAGGTCCTTGACGCTCATGTGCGCGTCGGCCAGCGCATCCTGGAAGGGCTTGCGGCAGCGCGCGGTGAGATCCTCGGTGAGCTGCTCAAACTTCGGCCGCGACAGCGTGATGTCGAGGTGCTTGGGACCAGATGCGTCGGCGGTGATGAAGGGGAGGTTGACTTGCGTCTCCTGGCGCTGGGAGAGCTCGATCTTGGCCTTCTCGGCGGCCTCGGTCAGGCGCTGCAGGGCCTGGGCGTCACCGCGCAGGTCGATCCCCTGGTCACGCTTGAATTCATCCGCAAGCCAGTCCACGATTCGGCGGTCGTAGTCGTCACCGCCGAGGTGGGTGTCACCGTTGGTGGACTTGACCTCGAAGACCCCCTCGCCGACCTCCAGGATTGAGACGTCGAAGGTGCCGCCACCCAGGTCGAAGACGAGGATCTTCTCGTTCTCCTTGTTCTCCAGCCCGTAGGCGAGCGCGGCCGCGGTCGGCTCGTTGATGATCCGGAGCACGTTGAGGCCCGCGATCTGGCCGGCGTTCTTGGTCGCCTGGCGCTGGGCGTCGTTGAAGTAGGCGGGGACGGTGATGACCGCGTCGGTCACCTTCTCGCCGAGGTAGGCCTCCGCGTCGGTCTTGAGCTTCTGCAGCACCATCGCGGAGATCTGCTCGGGGGTGTGGTGCTCACCGGCGACGTCCACCTCGACGCGGCCGTCCTTGCCCGCGATCACCTTGTAGGGGACCTGGTGGGCCTCGGTGCCGACCTCGCTGAGCAGCCGGCCCATGAATCGTTTGATGGAGTAGATCGTGTTGTTGGGGTTCACCGCCGCCTGGCGCCGGGCCAGTGTCCCGACGAGGCGCTCCCCGCCGCGCGTGAATGCGACCACGGAGGGGGTGGTGCGACCGCCTTCGGCATTGGCGATGACGGTGGGCTCTCCGCCCTCCATCACGGCCACCACGCTGTTGGTGGTACCGAGATCGATGCCGACGGTCTTGGCCATTGGTTGGGACCCTCCAGAAGGTGAGCGAAACTGTGCTGAACCGGGAAGCGGCCTCTTAGCCCGCCCCGCGCCGGTCACTTCCCCGTGTACCTCGGCGCCCGCCCATGCTAAACGCCGGGACGGTCAGAGGGTGGGCCTCCCTCGTGGTAACCGTCGGCTCCGATCAGGGGCACGAAGCGGCACGGGCCGAGATTCTCCGACGTCCATCTGCCACCGCTCATCCGGACCCGGGTCAGCTCCTCGCCCTCGGGCCCGCTGTGGATGGGCAGCACCAGACGGCCACCCTCGCGAAGCTGGCGGGCCAGCGCCACCGGCAGGCGCGGGGCGGCCGCCCCGACGGCGATGGCGTCGAAGGGGGCCCGGTCGGGAAGGCCGACGCTGCCGTCGGAGGCCACCACCTCCACGTCCACGCCGAGGCGCTCGAGCCGCTGGGCGGCCTGGTTGGCCAGCTCCGGGATCCGCTCCACGCTGATGACCCGAGCGCCGCACGCCGCCATCACCGCCGCCTGATAGCCGCTCCCGGTGCCGATGTCCAGAGCGATCTCGCCGGCCCGCAGCTGAAGGGCCTCGATGATGATCGCCACCATCAGCGGCTGGGAGATGGTCTGGCCGGCACCGATGGGGAGGGCACGGTCCGCGTACGCCTCCTCGCGGTCATCGGGCAGGACGTACTCCTCCCGCGGCACCGCCGCCATCGCGGCGAGCACAGCCTCGTCCCGGACCCCGCCGGCGCGGAGCCGCTCGATCATCTCCGCGGCCGTGTGCACGCCTCTCGTGGTACCACTCGGGCGCGACCTGCTGCCACATCGCCCGTCTGAGGGGGGAGCCTGCGCCGCTACTCTGGTCGGTAATCCCGCTGCCCGGTCTGGTCGTCGAACCAGACCCGCATTCGCCGCCCCGTCTCCGGGTCGATGAAGATCTCCGCGGTCGGGCGCGCCCCGCCGACAGCCGGCCCGCGGCCGCCCCCGCCGCCGCCCCGGTAGCGCTCCCAGCCAACCACGGCTCCCACCACGATCAGGACCAGGAGGGCGACGCCCACCATCAGCTCCACGAGCACGATGGCCCCGGTTGCCATGCCAGACGCCTCCTCAGCGCCGCGCGATCAGCCGGCCGCTGCTCCCGTCACCGCCTCGACCACCTGGGCCGTGCCGTAGGCGACGATCTCGCTCATGTTGTTGCCGATCTCGGAGGAGTCGAACCGCATCATGGTCACCGCGTTGGCGCCCATGGCGGTGGCGTTCTGCACCATCCGGTCGACCGCCTGGCGCCGGGCATCCTCGAGGAGCTTCACGTAGGAGCCGACCTCTCCGCCGACGATACTGCGGAAGCCGGCGGCGATGTTGCCCCCGAGGCCACGGGTGCGGACGGTGAGACCGAAGACCTGCCCGAGTGTCTGGGTGACCCGGGTGCCGGGGATGTTCTCGGTGGTGGTGACGATCATGAGATCAGAATAGCCTTCCGTTGGCCCTCCCGACGGGTGGGGGAGGGGCTCAGTGAGGCGTCAGGTCGAGGTCCGGCGGCGCACTCTCCGGCAGCTTCCAGACGATGAATCCCTTCTCCCAGCGTCGGTGGAATTCGTTGGTCGCGTCCACCGCCTCGTGCACCCGGCGCTCGAACGTGTCGAGGTCCTCGGCCGCGACGGCGGCGAGGAGCGGCTGCACGTCCTCGTGGAGGAACTCGGCGATGTCGTCCGCGTACTTGGGCCGGGTGATCGTGCAGAGGTCAAAGAGCTTGCTCATCTCGGTGAGCTGCCAGCGGGCGAGCCGCCAGTGGCCTGCCCGGGCCGAGTAGACGGCACGCCAGAGGCGGTTGGCGATCTCCGGCATCAGCCGGGCCAGCCCGGGTTGGAGGCGGGTCAACTCCTCGGGGCTCAGCCGTTCGGGATTGGCAGGCTTGCCTGCGCTTTCGGCCATCGTCCAGCGAGTGTATCCGGCGCGCGCGCCCCGGACGGTTCCGCAGGGGCCGTCCTCATCCCGCCTGACCCGCCGGGAACCTGGCGCGGGGTATCCGCGTAGGGGACGGTATGGACGTGATACCGACACGAGCTGGCCGCCTGCGCAGCGGGGCGGGTGCCCTGGTGATCTCATTGGCCGTGGTCGCCGCCGTGACGGCCGGCTACTTCGGCCTTCGTCACGTCGCCGCACCGGGCAACGGGGGCCCCGTGGCTCGGACCGGCGCAGCCATGGCCTACGACCCGGCCACCGGGGATCTGGTCATGTTCGGCGGCACCGCCGGCGACGGGCAGACGCTCGCCGACACCTGGCTCTGGAACGGTTCCGGCTGGTCCCCGGCGGGTCCGGCCGACAGCCCGCCCGCGCGCTACGGCGCCGAGATGGCCTGGGACCCGCAGAGCCAGCGGGTCATCCTGCTCGGAGGGACGGGCGGGAATGGCTGCTCCACCGGGAGCGGGTCGTCTGGCACCGTGACCGGCTCCGCCGGAACTGTGAACACCACGGGAGGCTGCACCCAACTCCAGGACGCGTGGGCCTGGGATGGCAGCGACTGGGCTGAGATCGCGCTCGGTCATGGAACCGGCCAGCTCGGTGACTACACGCTGGCCGGGGCCTCCCTGGCCACCGATCCGACCACCGGGAAGCTCATCCTCGTCACCGCCGATTCGCCGGCCTCCGGCCCCGTCCCGCTCCCCGCCATCTACAACTCCGGTGGCGCCTCCCCCGAGGCCCCACCTGTGTCGAGCGCCTCCGCCGTCAGCGGCAGCGGCAGCGCCTCGGGCTCGACAGCAAGCGGCGCGGGCGTCTGCATCGGCGTTGGAGGTGGGCCCTGCGGCTCTCCGGTCGCGCTGCCCTCGGCCACCGCCGGAACCTCCCCGGTGCAGACCGCCTGCCCGCTCGACGGGAGCTGCGAATCGCCCGCTTGTCCCGTCCCACCGGTGGCGCAGTCCACCAGCGCCTGCCCGATCTCCTGCGGCACCGCGATGATCGCCTGCCCGATCTGTCCCGTGACGGCCAGCCCCGACCCGGGGGTCGCGACCCCGGCGATCGCGCCTGTCTGCGGGATCTGCCCCGGCATCCCGGCGATGGGCAGTCCCTCGACCGGCACCGAGGTCATCTGCTCGAATTGCCCCCTGGAGACATCCTGCCCCACCCTGGCCGCGACGCTCACCTGGGTGTTCGACGGCAGCAGCTTCCAACTCGCCGACTCCTCCGCCACCGACTCGCCGGCATCGGGTGGTGAGCTCGCCTGGTTCCCCGGTCCGGGACTCCTGGTGGACGAGGGTCCCGACCTGAGCGCCGTCGCCGGTGGCGTGGCCATCGCCTGCCCCTACGACGCTCCGTGTCCAATGATCCCGGCAGTCCAGGACTGGCAGTGGATCGGGAGCGGCTGGACGCCCGTGCAGGACGTGCAGGCCAGCGTCGGTGCCCCCTACTTTGAGGCGCCGCCGGTCGCCGACACGGCGGCGGGAGAGGTGGTCGGCCTTGACGCCACCGGCGCCCTGTGGGTCTCGACCAACCCGGCGACCGGCTGGGTGAAGGCGTCGCCTGCCGACGCACCTGCGCCGCGCTCCCAGCCCGCCCTGGCGTACGACGACGCCACCTCCCAGGTGGTGCTCTTCGGCGGACAGCTCGTCGGGTCGACTTCAGCCGCCGGCGAGGTGCTGGGTGACACCTGGACCTGGGACGGCACCAGCTGGACCGAGCAGGCGGGCGGCGCACCCACATCCACGCCGTCAGCCACGCCCGTGCCCATCGCGTCCGGTGTCCCGTCCCTGCCTCCGCTGCCGTCCGCCTCCGCCGTCACGTCCCCGTTCCCGACACCGCAAGCATCGGCACCGGCCTCGCCATCGGCCGCGGCCACTCCAACTGCCACGGCCACAGCCAAGACCACCGCCACGCCTACGGCCACCGCCACGGCGGCAGCCGGCGCCCAGCCGCCGATCGCCCCGACCACCTGAGCCCGGCGTCTCCCCAAGACAGCGGGGCTCACCACAACGCCGGTCCCCATCGAAACGTACTACTGGGGCCCCACGTCGGGTCTCCAGGACCTCGGGGCCAACTTCTCGGTGGCCGCGCCCTGGACCCCGACACCCACCGAAGCATCGCCGGGCAGCTCCGTGACCCCCACTCCCGGCCAGGAGACGCACCCCTCTCAGCAGTGGCGGGTCTTCGCCGGGCAGGCCCTCACCTCTTGATCGCCGAGCCGGCCCGGCTCTCCCCACGGGGCCGGCCCCACGGCGAGAGCACCGGCTCCCGCCGCCACTTCGCCTCCGTGTGTGATTGGATCGCGGGGTGGCACCGCCCTCGGTCCGGATCGAAACCCTCCAGCGCCCCGACGACCCCGAGGTCCTCGCCCTGCTCGTCGAGTTGGGACTGGAGGACCAGGAGCGCTACGACCACCCAAAGGAGACCAGGGAGGAGATCGCCGGCCGCACCGGGCCTCTCGCGCCCTCCTTCCGGGGGGAGAACGTGGTCTTCGTGGCTCGCGACGAGAAGGACCACGCGATCGGCCTCTGCTGGTGCGTCCTCTTCGACCCCGGCAATGGGCTGGAGGGCGAGGTCGCCGAGCTCTACGTCCTGCCCGCGGCGCGGGGTGGCGGGGTGGCGACGGCGCTGGTCGGGGAGGCGATGCGCCTCTTCCGCGAGCGCGAGGCGACCTTCGTGACGGTCTGGACCCGCGCCGACAACCCCGCGGCCCTGGCCGTCTACCGGCGCCACGGTTTCCAGCCCACCGAGCAGACCGTGCTCACCTGGCTCCCGCTCACCGGCGCCGAGCCGGCGTCGGAGGGCACGCCGGGCGCCGGCATAGAGCGCGATGCGGATAATCACGCACCGTGACGCCCCGGAGGAAGCGATGACCCTCGCCCGCGACCAGGTCACCCATGTCGCCATGCTCGCCCGCCTCGGCCTGAGCGACGAGGAGGTCGAGCGCTATCGCCAGCAGCTCGACGCCATCCTCAGCCATGTCGACCGGCTGCAGCAGGTCGACACCTCGAAGGTAGCCGAGACCGCCCAGGTCGGCGGCCTGGTCAACGCCTGGCGCGAGGACGTGAGGGGCGAGTGCCTGCCCGTCGAAGCGGCGCTCGCCAACGCCCCCAAGCGCCGTCGCGACCATTTCGAAGTGGGGGCGATCCAGGAATGAGCTGCTCATGAGCTGGGAGACCGTCGGCGAGCTGGGCGCCCGCCTGCGCAGCGGCGAGACCACCCCCGCCCAGCTTGCCGACCATGCCCGCAGCGCGATCGAATCCCTCGCGAGCCTTCATCCGGTCCTCCGCTACACGGGCGCGCTCACCGAGCGCCAGGCCGGCCGCGCCGCCCGCATGCTGGCCGAATCGCCGGAGCAGGCAGGTCCGCTCTGCGGCATCCCCTTCGCGTACAAGGACGTGCTCTGCGTCGAGGGGGTGGAGACCAGCGCGGGCTCCAGGATCCTCGAGGGCTTCATCCCGCCCTACACGGGCACCGCCCTGCAGCGGCTGCTGGACGCGGGGGCGGTGCCGGTCGCGGTCACAAACTGCGACGAGTTCGCCATGGGCTCTTCCAACGAGAACTCGGCCTTCGGGCCGGTGAGCAACCCCTGGGATCCGAGCCGGGTGCCGGGCGGCAGCAGCGGCGGCAGCGCGGCCGTGGTGTCGGCCGGGGCGGTCCCCTTCTCCCTGGGGACCGACACTGGAGGGTCGATCCGGCAGCCCGCCTC
>PMYJ01000029.1 GCA_003170875.1 Candidatus Dormiibacterota bacterium
CAGCCTGCCTTTTTGAACTGGGTGATCATGGAGGTGAAATCCTCCGTCCCATCCTGGAACGGGCCACCGTCGACAACAGCGTAGCCCTTTTGCTTCATCACCGGGGTGTAGGCTGGCCTGAAGGCATTGCCATCCGAATCGTTCGGCCACAGGCACCCGACTATCTTGTTTGTGGGAAGCTGGGACCACAGATCGAAGCTAACCGCCATAAGCTCGGTCAGTCCCCAGAACAGGTGGTACGTCCACTTAAACGGCTTGGCCGCCGTGCCGCCTCGGCCGAAGTAGTACGACTCCATCGGACAGTCGCTGCTGATGCAGGGCGTCTGCAGAGCCTCGGCCTGATCTGCGACCGGGTTCCCCGAGGGGCCGCGGTCCTCGACATCGGCTGCGCCTCCGGCAACCTGGCGCTGGCTCTGGAGCGGCACCGCGGCTGCCGGGTGCTGGGCATCGACATCGACCCCGACGCCGTGACGGTCGCACGCTCACAGGGGATCGACGCCGTCGTCGCCGACCTGACCGTGCAGCCGGTGCTGGAGGTCGTCGCCGGTCGTCGTTTCGACGTGATCATCATGGCCGACGTCCTGGAGCACCTGGTGGATCCGGCCGGGGTGCTGGCTCCGGTCGCCGCCCTGCTCACGCCGGAGGGCAGGGTCCTCTGCTCCTTCCCCAACATCACCCACATCGACATCCAGCTGATGCTCGCCCAGGACCAGTGGCGCACCCGGCCCGCCGGGATCCTCGACCAGACCCACCTGCGCTTCTTCACCGCCGCCAGCTTCAGCGAGATGGCCTTCGCGTGCGGCTACGACGTGACCGCGATCGAGCGGGTGATTCTGCCCGCGCTGGGCACCGAGGTCCTCGACTACGGCAAGGGGCTGCGCCTGGGCACGGCCGAGGTCGCCGACCTGGAGGCGGTCGCCCGTCAGGGCAACGCCAACCGCGAGGTCTACCAGTACGTGGTCGAGCTGCACCCGGCGCCCGAGCGCCGGCCGTTGCTCGACCGCGTGCATCCGCGAGCCGCGGCCGCCGAGCCGCAGATCCCGGGCCTGCTGGACGTGGTGGTGCGCNNACCACGGAGGGCCGGTTGCGGTACCTCAAGGACGCCCTCTACTCCCTGGTCGGGGTGACCTACCCGGCGGTCCGGGCCATCGTCTGCGTGGACAACTCGTCCAGCGCCTACGCGGAGGCGGTGCGAGAGCTGGCCGTCCGCTTCCAGGGGCTGCTCGACCTGGTGGTGACCGAGGTGCCGCCCCACCACGAGGNNACACGAGCAGCGAGGACGACCGCTCAATTGGGGCCTGGACCAGGCCCACGGCGAGTACATCTCCTTCCTCGACGACGACGACGTCTACTATCCGAGCTTCGGGGACCGCCTGGTCGGACGCCTCCGCGAGCATCCGGAGGCCACGGTTGCCTACGGGATCGGCCAGGTGGTCCGTGGGGACCCCACCGAGTGGGGTTTCCGCACCGTCTCCCACGACCGGCGGTATGCCGAGCCCTTCGACCGCGCCGGTCTCTTCCTGGAGAACTACATCCCCTTCAACACCCTGGTGGTGCGGCGGGCTGCGGTCGTGGAGGCGGGGATCCGCTTCGATGAGAGCCTCCCCGTCTACGAGGACTGGGCCTTCCTGCGTGAGCTGGCGGCCCGCTTCGAGTTCGAGTTCGTCGACGCGCCGATCTCCGAGTACCGCCTGCGGAGCGACGGATCCAATGCGGCCTCCAGCGGGTCTGCGGTGGAGCCCTGGACGACGACGCTCGCCGAGATCCGTCACCGCTACGGGGCCCACACGGTCCGCCTCAGCGAGGGGGCGCTGGCCGCCCTGGCGGAGACCTACCGGGATGCCGAGGCGCGCCACCTGGCCGAGGCGGCAACCTCCGAGGCGCGGCACCGAGCCGAGGGCGACGCCCTGAAAGCCGAGATCGGCGCCCTGACAGCCGAGATCGACGCCCTGAAGGCCGAGATCGACGCCTTGCGTGGTGAGCTGGTCGGCACCAAGACCCTCATCCGCGTGCTCCTCTCCTCCCGGAGCTGGAGGCTCACCCGGCCCCTGCGGCGGCTGCTGAGATCGGGCCTGCC
Organism: Candidatus Dormiibacterota bacterium; assembly: GCA_003170875.1. Taxonomy (GTDB): domain Bacteria; phylum Chloroflexota; class Dormibacteria; order Aeolococcales; family Aeolococcaceae; genus Changshengia. The sequence goes on from PMYJ01000029.1 coordinate 2,078, forward strand.
GGACAAGGGCCCGGACTGAGAGCGGGGCAACCGTGGCCGACCATGATCAAAAAAGGGGAGCGATCGGCTCCCTCGCAGGCTCCCCCCGGTTGGCTTTCCCCAACCGATGCTGCTACCATGCGCCCCGACACCCGATAGAGGGNNTATGTCGACCGCGGGGAGATGTAGGCGCCCCTACCTCAAGGCAGGGCTAAACCGGAGGGTCAAACGGAATGGTCTCAGGAGAGCGGGCGGGACCCGCCGGGTGGTCTGAAATCGGAGTGTGTCAATGCCGAGCGAATCAAAGTCGCCGGCCGAAGGAGGTCGTAATCCAGTGAGAACCTTGAGTACCCCACGAGGAGCGTGGGCCCGATATCGGGGGATGGGGCGTCTGCCCCGATTTGGCGTCAGCCTGGTGGGGGGTGCCGGCCTTCTGCTCATGGGCTTGGCCTCCACCGCACCGGTCAGCGCCCACACGCCCAGCAACACGGCTTTGACCGCCGCAAGCTCCTATGTATCGGTGACTCCCGCTAGGATCGCCGACACCCGGGCCGGGTCGGGAGAGGCCTATACGGGCGACACCCTCGCCGCAGGTGGAATGCTTCAGGTCCAGGTGCCCACATCG
>PMYJ01000082.1 GCA_003170875.1 Candidatus Dormiibacterota bacterium
ACGGCGGCTCCGGTGCTGTCGACCGTCTCCTGCCGGTGCCCGGGGAGGCTCGGGATGGCGACGGGTGCGGTGATGCCCTCGCGGACGAAGAGCGGGAGGACCAGTGAGGAGACGCTCAGCCGCGTCTCGCGGGAGAGCCGCCGCAGTGCCGGGGTGCGCCGCAGGCGCCGGGGTCGCTCCGCTGGGAAGGGCATGGCCGCCCCAGGTTACTCACCTGCGGAGGGCGCCCGCCACCGCCGCCGCCACTCCCTCGGCGTCACCGCGGCTGGCGACCACGGGCGTCAGCCGATGGCGCCGCAGCGCGGCCGCCGTCGTGCTGCCGACGCAGACCAGGCTCAGGCCGCAGAGGGCGTCGGGCCCGACCGCGGCGATGACGGCCTCGACCGCGCTGGGACTGAGGAGGGTCACGGCGTCGACGCGCTCGGCCAACGCCGGGATCAGAAGGCGGCGCAGCCCGGCCACCGGCACGGTTCGGTAGCAGACGGTCACCGCCACGTCCGCCCCCGCCTGGCCCAGCCGCTCGCCGAGCTCGATCCGGGCGGCCTCTCCCTGCGGGAGCCAGACGGCGCCCTCCCCGGCCCCCGCCCCGATGAGCCCGTCGGCCAGGGCTCCGGCGCCGGTCCCCGGCGCCACCAGCTCGACGTTGACGCCGATGTCGCGCAGGGCTCGGGCCGTCGGCTCCCCGACCGCGGCGACGCGGATGCCGGCGAGATCCTCCGGCAGGCTGAGGGCGCGGAGCGCCTCGACCGCGTTGGAGCTGGTCACCGCCATCCAGCGAGGTGGACGGTGCCCGCGCAGCGATCGGGCCGCGGCCCGCAGATCCTCCGGCAACGCGACCGGCTGGATGGCGATGGCGGGGATCTCGACCACCGCGGCCCCCAGCTGGCGCAGCTCCTGGCTGAGCGTCGTGGCCTGGCCCGCGGCCCGGGTGACCAGCACCCGGCGACCGGTGAGAGGCCGGCTCGGCGTCGCCGTCATCGGAGCCTCGCTGCGACCCGCTCCCCGAGCTCCTCCGGGGCGGCGGCATCACCCGCCAGCTCGACCCGGCAGAGAGTCCCGCCGGTGTCCAGGGCGGCAGTGAGGACCAGCCGTCCATCCTCGAGCCGCGCCCAGGCTCCGAGCGGCAGCAGGCAGCCCCCACCCAGGGCGACGAGCACGGCGCGCTCGGCGGCGGCCGCGACCCGTGTCTGCAGGTGGTCCACGCGAGCGCAGGCGGCGGCCGCTTCTCCCCCGCTCCGCGTCTCGATGGCGATCGCACCCTGGCACGGGGCGGGGACGAAGATCCGGGCGTCGAGCCTCTCGCTGATGCGCCCGGCCGCACCGATGCGGTCGAGACCGGCGCAGGCCAGGAGCAGACCGTCGACCTCCCCGTCCTCCAGCTTGCGCAGCCGGGTGTCCACGTTGCCCCGGATCGGCACCACCACCAGCTCGGGGTGCAGCAGCTGGAGGAATGCGGCCCGCCGTGCGCTGCTCGTGCCGATGGAGGCGCCGCTCTCCAGATCCACGAGTCCCCGGCCGTCGCGGGTGACCAGGGCGTCGCGGCAGTCCGCGCGCTCCAGAAAGGCGGCCAAACCCAGCCCGGGGGCGAGGCCGCTCGGCAGATCCTTGGCAGAGTGGACCGCGGCGTCGGCGCGGCCCTCGGAGATCGCCAGCTCAAGCGCCGCGCTGAACCACCCCTCGCCCTCCAGCCGCTCCACCGGCGTACCGGGCTGCTCGTCCCCCTGGGTCCGGATGACGAGCGTCTCGAGCGCGTCGACCCCCGCGGCACGCAGCATCTCCGCCGCGAGAGCGGCCTGCGCCAAGGCCAGGCGGCTGCCGCGGGTGGCGAGCCGGAAGGTCCCGGGCGTCACCGTTGCCCGGCGGCGGGCTCGTCGAGGCCGAATGCCTCACGGAGCGTCAGCACCACCCCGGGTTCCTCGGCGGCTGCCCGCAGGTGGGTGATGGGAGAGTGGAGCAGCTTGCGGACCAGGGCCCTGCTCAGCTTGTCGATCCGCTCCGCCAGCTCGGCGTCGCCGGCAGGGAAGCGGGCCAGGGTCCGCTCCACCTCGCGGCGCCGGATCGTCTCGGCACGGGCCAGGAGGGCCCGGATGGTGGGATCGGAGGCGTCTCGCTGACTTAACACCTCGAGGGCCCGCTCGACCTCCTCGGTCACCAGCGCCTCGGCGGCGGCGATCGCCGCCCGGTGGTCGTGCACGCCGTCGCCGACGCGACGTCCCAGCTCGTCGATGTCGATCAGGGTCACCCCGGGGAGCTCGGCGACATCGGGTGCGATGTCCCGCGGCACTGCCATGTCGATGAGGCAGAGGGGGCGGCCGCCCCGCTCCTCCTGGACGGCAGCGCAGAGGGCGCGATCGACGACCGGCTGGGCGCTGGTGGTGGCGGTGACCACCAGGTCGCATTCGACCATGGCCTCCTTCAGCTCGTCGGTACCGACCACGGTGGCGCCCAGCTCGGTCGCGAGCGCGAGGGCGGACTCGCCACCTCGCGAGCTGACCCGGAGGCGGGCGCCCTGCCGCTGGAGGCGGCGGGCGGCCAGCGCGCTCATCTTGCCCGCACCGATCAGCAGAGCGGTGCGCCCCTCCAGCCCCCCGAGCACCTGGGCAGCGATCGCCATGCCCGCCTCACTGATGCTGCCGGCGCTCCGGCCGATCCCGGTGCGGGTGCGAGCCAGCTTGGCGGCGCCGATGGCCCGCCGGAAGACGAAGTCGAGCTGCGCGTCGAGACTCCCCGTCTCCAGGGCGAGGCGGTGCGCGGACTTGACCTGGCCGAGGACCTGGGTCTCCCCCACGACCATCGAGTCCAGGCCGGCGGCCACCCGGAAGAGGTGACCGACAGCCTCGTCGCCGCGGAAGAGGCTGACATGGCCCGGCACCGGGGGGTCCGTGGCGGGATCGAGGTAGCGGCGGAGCCGGGGGACGACCTCCTCGGGGTCGGATCCCTCATGGACGCTGACGTAGAACTCGGTCCGGTTGCAGGTCGAGAGCGCGGCGGCGCCGCTCAGGCCGGCGTGGCCGAGCAGGAATCGGAGGAGATGGCGAGCCTCGGGGTCAGAGAGGGCGGCCCGCTCCCGCACCTCCACGGGGGCCGTTCGGAAGCTGATCCCGGCGGCGATCAGAGGCATCGATCCCGAGTATAGGTACGGTTCGGCGCCGCACCGCCCGCGTCGGCGCCGTGGCGCGACCGCATGCAGGCACCGGCGCGGCCCCTGCGGGACCCCGAAGCGGCTAGGATGGCCGCAGATTCGCTCATGTCCCTCACTGATCCACTGCCGGCGCCGTCAGCGCCCGATTCTTCCAAGGGGGAATCCGAGCCACCCTCCCGCGAGGGATCCGAGCCGGCGTCCCCGACCGGCTCTGCACCGGCGGCACGCGGCGGATCCGACTCGAGCGTCCAGGTACGCCGCCATTACGGCCGGCGGCGCGGGTCGGTGCCGATCGGCGACACCTTCGTCGCCCGCCTGGGCCCGGTCACGGACGAGCCCTTCGCGGCCATCGACGATGCCGCCGAGGCGGCGCGCCCCCGCCCCGGTCCGGAGACGCCGGTCGAGGAGCTCCGCTTCGTGGCGGTGGACTGCGAGACCACCGGCCAGTCCCCGCACCGGATGGTCGAGCTGGGCGCCGTGGCCTTCACCCTCACCGGACACCTGATGTCCTTCGAGACCCTGGTGCACAGCAACGACCGCATCAACCCGTTTGCCCGGCGCATCCACGGCATCTCCAGCGAGACCCTCGGGGGAGCGCCCCCGGTGCGGCCGGTCCTGGAGCGCTTCCAGCGCTTCTGCCGCGGCGCGGTGCTGGTCGAGCACAGTGCCGATGCCTTCGACAGCCGGCTGATCGCAGCCACCCTGGGCGAGAGCCTCGAAGCCGACAACCTCGACACCTCACGCCTCGCGGCCAAGCTCTTCGACCTCCGCGACACGATCGGCCTGGAACGGCTCTGTGTGGAGCTGTCGATCCCTCACCGCCGCCCCCATCACGCCCTCGCCGACGCCGAGGCCACCTGGGGCTGCTTCCTGGAGCTGGTCCGGCGCGGGCGCGAGCCCTTCGGTTGGAGGACGCTCGGCGACCTTCTCGCCGATGGACAGCCTCCTCCGCCGCGCTGGGTCGACGCCGAGACCGGGGCGCAGCGCACGTCCGATCCGGCACGCCGCCGCCGTGGGGGACGGCGGCACCGTCGCAGCGGAGCCTCCGGCGACGCCGGCGACCCCGGCACCACCTGATCCGGAGGCGCCCATGCCCAGCCGTCTGAGGGACAACCCCATCGTCCACCCGTTCTTCGCGGAGCGGCGGCCGCTCACCCTCAACATCTCGGAGAGGGGGCTGGGATTGGTCCTGATGATCGTCGGGACGCTCGCCGCCCTCGTCTCCCTCCTCTTTGTCACCGGGGTGGCCGGCCTCTGCAGCGGGCTGAGCCTCTGCAGCTTCCCAACCGTGGACGTGCTGGGCACCACGCTCATGATGGTCGGCTGGGTGGTGGCCACCGCCGGCTTTGCGCTGATGTACCTGCGCCATCCCCACGGGCGGGCGTGGGCGGTGTACGGGCTGATCCTCGCAGCCGCCGGCGACATCCTCTCCTTCGTCGGGGACATCATCTTCGTGGGCGCCAACCCGCTCTACTACGCGCTCGGCAAGGGCGCCATCGTCATCTTCATCTTCTGGCTGGTCATCTGCGCCGTCTTCTACTACCTGGTGGTGATCAGCCGGACCGAGGCGCCGCCGCTCGGCCTCTAGGACCGGGTCGCTCAGGCGCTCAGGTCGGCGAGGAGCGGGAAGTGGTCCGAGGCGGTCGCCGTCTCGCGCGCAGCATGGCCACGCCCGACGGCCACGTCGCAGGCGATCAGCCGGGGGAGCGCCTCCGGGCTCGCGAAGACGTAGTCGATGCGCGCCGCCGGCATCCAGGTCGCACACGTGTAGCCGTGGGCGCGGGGGTGGAGGTGACGGAAGCAGTCGGTGTACCCCGCCTCGAGCATTCGGGGCACCGCCCAGCGCTCGATCGCTCGGCCGAGCAGGCGATCCAGCCCGCGCCGTTCCGGCACCAGCGCGGTGAGCGGCCCGACCAGCCAGGGCAGCACCGGGACGCCCCCTTGGAGACCCGGGTCGATGCCGTGTGCCAGCCACTTCGCGTCGATCGACTCCTCCGCTCCGCCGACGGGCGGCCCCATCCAGCCGCCGCCCTGGCGGACGAGCAGCCCGGCCTTGCGCAGCCCATTCATGCGCCGGAAGAATCCAGTCGCCTCGAGGTGGTCGCCGGGAGCGAGCGAGTTGAAGTCGCCGACGACCAGGTGGGGCATCGGCGCCTCTCCCCGGATGTCGGCGAGGATGTGCTCCAACTCCTCCAGCCGCCGTGCCTCCCCCTTTGCCCGCTCCCCGAAACGGGCGGCGAGGTGGACGACGTGAAGCCGCAGCCGATCACCGCGACCCGGTGCGACCGTGACCTCGAGATGGCTGCGCAGCATCCCGGCGTGGCGGTGGTTGCGGTGAACCGCGATGGGCAGCCGGGTCAGCACCGCGAGCCCCAGCGGACCGTCGTCACTCGGCGATCCAGAGACGGCGGTCATGCCGAGCTCGGCGGCGAGCCTCGCGAGCATGCCGTTGTCCCGCACCTCCTGGAGGGCGATGAGGTCGGCTCCGCTCCGCGCCAGCACACCGGCGATCCTCTCCTCCCGGCCCTCGCCACCGAGCAGGATGTTGTAGGTGAGAATGCGGAGCCTCGACCCCGCCCCCGTCTCAGAACGCGTGCGCACGCTTCCGGACCTCCCGGCGGCGCATACACTTGCCCCCGATGCGGGACCGCGACAGTGCCGGGGCTCCCGCCCGCCTGGCTCTGGCGGCCGAGCTGCTGCTCCTCGACGGCCTCGCGCTTGCCGGACGCGCCGCCGCGCTGGTGTTGGCCGCGGCGGTGGCCGCCGGCTGGGGGTTCGCCGCCCTCGCCCTGCACCAGCAGGCACTGACCGCCCGCACCGGCGGCGCCTCTCTCAGCCCGCTGGGAGCGCTCTTCGCGAGCGGATCGTCCGCGCTGACCGCCTGGCCCGGGTGGCTGGCCGCCGTCATCCTCGGGGTGAGCGCGAGCCGTATCCGCCGGGGGCCGGTGGAGCCCCCTGCCGGCCGGAGCACCGCCGGTGAGCTGAGCGCGGCGGCGGTCCGTGCGGGACTGCGCCGGGAGTACGTGGGCGCCAGATTGATCCTGATCGCGGTCAGCGGGCTGACGCTCGCCGACCTGGCCCGGCTGGCCGTCAGCGGGATCGCCGCCCTCCTCGGGGTGAGCGGCGCGGGCGACGGGCTCCCCTGGATGGGCGTCGAGGTCGCCGGGCTGGGAGCGGCCACCGCCGCCCTCACCTTCTGGGTGCTGAGCTTCCGCCGGCAGCTGGAGCGGGTCGGCGCGCTGGAAGCTCCCCACGCGCACGACACAGTGGGCGAGCCTCCGTCCTGAGCGCATGCCCCGGAGGAGCGGGGAGCCCCGGGGACCGGTCCCGATCCCGGGGTGCCGTCGCCGGCACCCCGGTCAGATGCGACGCCCGACGACGTAATCGCAGGCCGCCTCCAGCGTGGTCCGTGCCGGCGAGGGCGGGAAGACCGCCAGCTCAGCGCGGGCATCGCGGGCAAACTCCTGGGCCGCCTTCTCGGTGGCGGCGACCGCGCCACTCCGCCGCACGAGGCTCACGACCTGCTCGTAATCGGGATCGCCCCGGGGCCGGCGCTCCAGGACGCGGGCCAGCTCGGGACCGACCACCGGGTCCTGGAAGGCGAGCATGAAGGGCAGGGTCACCGTCCCCTGGCGGAGATCGGCCCCGACCGGCTTGCCCAGCTCCTCCTCGGTGGCGACGTAGTCGAGGAGGTCGTCGGCGATCTGGAAGGCCATCCCCAGCTTGTGCCCGTACCGCTGCAGCGCGTCGCGCCGATCCGGGTCGAGACCGCCCACCACCCCGCCGCAGAAGCAGCAGGTGGCGAGGAGGGTGGCCGTCTTGCGCGCGATCTTGCGGTGGTAGTCCTCCAGCGACTGGTCATAGTCGTCCTTGCTGGTCATCTGGAGCAGCTCGCCCATGCAGATGGTCATCACCGT
>PMYJ01000051.1:0-4793 GCA_003170875.1 Candidatus Dormiibacterota bacterium
CGCCACGGGCGGCAGCGGGACCGTGCCCTCCTCGAGGCCAACGTCGGCGCGAGTGGCACCGGCGTGGTGGTGCCGGCGCTGCTGGGTGTGCTCACCGGCACCGCCGCCGGCTGGCGCACCGCACTGTTGGTACCGGTGCTGGCGTTGGCGGTGCTCTTTGTCCTGCTGCGTCACACCGCGTTCCCCGCACGCTCCACCCCCACTTCCGCGGCCCGCCGTCTGCCGCGGGGCTTCTGGGGCCCCTGTCTGCTGGTTGCGCTGGCCGTCGGCATCGAGTTCACGGTCATCTTTTACGGTGTCCCGCTGCTCCACATCAGGGTCGGGCTGTCGACCGGGGACTCCGCTGTCGCCCTCAGCCTCTTCGTCGCCGGCGAGCTCGCCGGACGGCTGGGAGGAGCGCGGCTGACCCGGCAGCCGGGGCGCGCCGAGCGGGTGATCGGGTTTGCTCTGGGGGTGGCGATGACCGGTTTCCTCGCGCTCTGGCTCGGCCGGGTGGCCGTGCTGTCGGCCGTCGCCCTCTTCGTGACCGGGCTGGGGGTCGGCAACCTCTACCCGCTCAGTCTGGCGATGGCCCTGGGTGCGGGCGGGGGCAGGACCGACCAGGCCATGGCCAGGACCCAGATCGCCGTTGGGGTGGCGATCGGCACCGCCCCGCTCCTCCTGGGGTTCCTCTCCGACCACGTCGGCGTGCTCCGGGCCCTCATCCTGGAGCCGGTGCTCATCGTTGTCGCCGCGGTGGTGCTGCTGCTGGTCACCCGCGGGGGTCGCGGCGCGCGGGAGATTGCGGCCGCCGCGTGAGGTGGCGCCGTCTAGAACCCCGTGTTGAGCGGGCCGCAGCCCCACGACGCGAAGGCGGTGATGAAGGCTGTGAGGACGAGGATGAGGAGTGCGGCAGCGAGCCACAGAGCGATGGCGACGAGTCCCAGCATGACCATGCCCAGACGGCGGCCGGGGTGACCACTGTCCTGTGAGCGATTGACCCGGACCAGCCACCGGAGGGTCTACCACGTGGGCAGCATGCTGACCACCACCAGCGCGACGTCCGTCCAGACAGTCGGCGATGACGGACTGGCCCGACACGAGGGCCCCCCCGCCACCACAACGATCAGCAACCCGAGCCCCACGATGATCACTTCCGCCGCGAACGCCCGCGGGCCATATCGCAGCCAGCTAAGGACTCTGGTCACCTGAGTGCCCGCTCCTGCTCTCCCCGCCTCCCCTGCCACACCGCGAGCGCGACCGCGACCGCCATCAGACCCCAGGGGACGAGCCGGCCCGGCGGCGCGGACCCGCCGGCACCGGTGTCGAGCGCGATCAGGAGGGCGAGCACCAGCCAGCCCAGCACCACGTACATCCCGGCGCGCGCCGGCCAGGGTCGAGGCGCGTCCAGGTGGGCGGCACGTGCGGCGACCCAGACGAACGCGGGCGCCAGCACCACCAGGTCGTGGGCGAGGAGGTGCGGCGCCACCAGCAGGGAGAGCGCAGCCGCTCCGGCGAGAGTCGCCTCGAGCCGGTCGGGGTGGCCGTGGCTGCGCCAGCCGAGAAGGCCGCAGACGGCGATCCCGAGCACCCCGCCGGCGATGGCGATCCCCGTCGCCGCCGACCCTGAGCCGAGCCATGACGCGGCCAGCCCGAGCAGGCCGAGGGTGCTCGCCGCGGGCGTGTTGCCGAGCGCGAAGGAGGACGCACCGAGGAACCCGAGCGTGGCCCCCGGGCCCACCGCCGCCACCGAGACGGCGACGAGCGCCGCCGCCCCGGCGAGGATGCCGAGCAGCGCCCGCCGGTCACGCCGGCCGATCGCGAAGGCGAGCAGGCCGACGGCCAGGTGGGGCTTGGCGATGCCGAAGCCGAGAGCGAGCCACAGCCCGGCGGANNGAACGGCTCCCACCGGGCCATGGTCCGGCGCGGGCCGCGACCACCACGGCCGCGACCAGCAGCAGCAGCTGGAGGATGCTGAAGAGCCGGAAGGCGGCGCCCGGGTTCAGGAAGCTGAGCGGGAGTGCCAGCAGCGCCGTGGTCGGCGGGGTGATGAAGGGGAGGTTGACCCGGTAGCCGGGCAGCAGGATCGTGGCGTGCTCGGCCGCCTCGACGCCCTGGTTGTAGATCTGGCCTCCATCGCCGTCGCGCACGACCAGAGCGGCGACGTAGGAGGCTGAGAAGTCGGTTCCCCGCTCCCGGGCCGGCGACACCTGGAGCCAGAGGACGGCGTAGACGATCAGCGCCGCGAGCGAGATGGCGGCGACGACGAGCCGCATCTCCGCAGCGCGCCGCCCCGACAGCGTCCTCGCCGTCTCTCCCACGGTCAGACCGCCGGGGCGCGCCCGGCTACTTGCGGGCCGCCCCCTCGGCGGCGACGCCCGGCCCCTCGGGGGTCGGCGTCCGGCCGAAGGCGGCGAGGTAGGCCTGGTCGGGCCGTCCCTGGATGTGGTGGACGTAGGGCACCAGCACCCGCGAGACCAGCACCTGGAGGGCGGAGGCGATGGGTACGGCGAGGAGGGATCCGATCAGGCCGGCGAGCGCCCATCCGATCACCAGGGCCAGCACCACCGCCAGGGCGGGGAGGGCGAGCACCCGGTTCATCACCACCGGCACGACCGTGTTGGCGTCGACCATCTGGATCACCACCAGCACCACCAGCACGAGCACGGGGTACTCCGGCGACACCGTGAACCCGAGCAATGCCGCCGGGACGACGCCGAGGAAGGCGCCGATCATCGGGATCGCCGCGGCGATGCCGGCGAAGAGGCCGAGCAGGATCGGGCTGGGGAGGCGGAGCAGAGCGCAGGCGACACCGGTCGCGAGGCCGACCACGACCATGTTGATGGCGACCGCGCGGAGGTAGCCGCCCATCCTGTAGCCGGTGTCCTGGATGACTCCGACGACCAGCGCCTGGGCGCGGGGCGGGAAGAGGTCGACCACGAACGACTTCAGCCGGTCACTGGTGGTGAGCCAGAGGAAGCTCATCACCAGCACCAGGATCAGATCCGCCACGGCCCCGGCGATGGTCCCGCCGATGGTGACCAGGTCCTGGCCGGCCTGCCCCAGGGCGCCCTCCACCTGGCTGGTGAGCTGGGCGTTGCTGATGCCGACGTGCCGCTCGACGGTGGTGATGAAATGGACCGCGGATTTCTGGTAGGCGGGGAAGTGCCTGGCCAGGCTCTCCGCCTCGCTCACCACCGGCTGCACCAGCAGGGCGACGATGATCACCAGAGCGGCGAGCACCACCAGGTAGACGACGGCGATGGCCGCGGCCCGCGGAAGATGCAGCTCCTGGACCCGATAGACGAGCGGCCGCACCCCCTCGGCGATCACCACGGCAATCAGGAAGAGGAGCAGCAGGCTGGCGACCTGGACGACGACAAAGACGAGGGCGAGAATCGTCAGGACGATGAGCGCCGCCGCGACCAGGGTGCGCACCTTCACCACCGGACGCGCGTCACGCCTGCGCTCCTGCATGTGCACGGGGACCGGTGCCGGCTCGGCGGGCGGTGCGCCCCCGCTCCGGCCTCCCCGCGGCGCCGGTTTGGTGGTCTCGGACACGGCGCCAACCGTAGCAGGGATCGGCAGCTTCCACGGCGCCGTCGCGTAGGTGAGCCGAACCCAGGTGCGGTGCCGGCTCAGAGGCCGGTCAGGCGGACTCCCACCGAACGACGGGACAGACGATTGATGCTGAGCAGAAGAACGGTCAGCTGCTCGAGGTGGTGGGCGTTGCCGAGACGGCCCGCATCCACGACCCGTACCCCCGGGATGAGGCCGGCGATCCGGCGGACCTCCGCCTTGGCGTCGTCGTCGTCGCCGCAGAGGAGGACGTCCTCGTCGAGGTCCCGGTCCAGGCGGCTCAGATGCACGCTGCTCACGGTGTGGAATCCGCCGACGATCCGGCTGGTGGGGAGCAGCGCCGCGACCTGCTCCGCGGCCGAGCCCTCGGCGACCGTCACCGCCACCGGGCCGAGTGCCGGGTCGAAGCGGACCGGGACCGTGGTGCTCACCACCACCTTGCCGCCGAGCGCCCCGGCGAGCTCGGGGAGGAGTACCGCCTGCGCTTCATAGGGCACGGTCAGGATGGCCAGATCCCCACCGGCAGCGGCGTCGGCGTTGGTGGCGCCCCGGATCCTCGCCGCTCCGCCCAGAGCCGTGACCCGCTCTGCGACGTCGAGGGCGTGCTGCAGGTCACGGGAGCCGATGATGACGGGCAGGCCCCCACGGGAAAGCCGGAGGGCAAGCCCCGGGCCGAGCCGCCCGGTGCCGCCGATCAGGGCGACCGTCTGAGGCATCTGCCCAGTCTATGGGGCGCCGCCCCCGCGCCGGTTGCGACGCCCGCTCGGTCAGAATGGGTGATCCGAGCGGGCCGCTGGCCCAGGTCGAGGGAGTGGAGCAGATGGAGTTCCGTCGCGTCGGCGAGTCTGGGCTTGAGGTGTCGGTTGTCGGGGTGGGGTGCAACCAGTTCGGCCGCCGTGTGGACGCCGCCGGGGTGGCGCGCATCGTGCACGCGGCTCTCGACGCCGGGGTGACCTTCTTTGACACCGCCGACGTCTACGGTGTCGGCGAGTCGGAGCACCTCCTGGGGGCGGCGCTGCGAGGCAGGCGTGATTCCGCCATCGTGGCGACCAAGGTGGGCGCTCAGATGGGGGAGGGCCTGTACAACGCGGGCGCGTCGCGCCGCCACATCCGGTCCGGGGTCGAGGCCAGCCTCCACCGGCTCGGGACCGACTGGATCGACCTCTACCAGATCCACAACCCCGACGCCGACACCCCCATCGAGGAGACCCTCTCCGCGCTCGACGACCTGGTCC
>PMYJ01000051.1:4876-34525 GCA_003170875.1 Candidatus Dormiibacterota bacterium
ACCGACGCCAACTTCGACATCGTCGAGGGCCTCTCCGCCTACGCGCGGCACAAGGGGACCGACCTCCTCGGCGTCGCCATCGGGGGCCTGCTGGCCCAGCCGGCGGTGGTATCGGTCATCGCGGGGGCGAGCCAGCCCGAGCAGGTGCTGGCCAATGTCGAGGCCGCGGAGTGGGCGCCGAGCCCGGAGGACCTCGAGGAGCTGGACGCCATCGCTCCGTCGCGGCGACTGCCGGGCGAGTAGCCACTTCCCTGCGGCGGCAGGGGTCAGCCGCGCGTTCGTCACGGGTATGGAGGCCGGCCTTGTCCCCTCCTCTGGGACAGCGCCCTTACTCCACCCGACGCTGCTGGGGGCTCAGCCGCTCCTAACCAGGCGGGTGATCGCCGGAGCCGCGGCCGCGAGACGGCTGTCGGTCGTCAGCACCTGGCAGCCTTGGCGCTGGGCCAGGGCCACGTAGAGAGCGTCGAGAACCCGGAGGTTGCTCCGGAGTCCCCACGCTGCGTCGAGCAGCGGCTGGATGGGGTGGCGTTCCACCGGCGCAGCCGCGACCGCCTGCAGGCACCGCGAGACGTGGCTCTCCGGGATGCTCCCGGCCCGGGTCAGGCGCGCCAGTGCGGAGAGTGCCTCGGCGTCCAGGTGGCAGGGCGCGTGGAGCCGGTGACCGCGCAGAGCCTCTGCGACCTCGGAGGCGAGCGGCGACGAGGCCACGAGGTCGACCAGGGCCGACGCGTCGACCACCAGCTCAGGCACGTCAGCCAACGCCGAAGTCCTCGCGTGCCTGGTGCACGGCGGTGATGACCTCGTCGTGGCTCACCGACCGCCCCGGAGCAGGACCGGGAAGGGAGTCGAGCCAGTCCCTCAGGCTGTGAAGCCTCAGGCGCTCTCGGATGGCCTCCTGGGTGATGGCGGAGACGTTGAGGTGCTCGCCGCGTGCGGCAGCGGCGAGATCGTCGGGAAGGTACACGGTCATCTTGCCCATGGTAGAAGTATATGTATACCCCTACGCCCATTGGCAAAGTCAGCGGCTGCCGGCGCCGCGACGGGGCGGCCGCGCCTGGGACGGCCGCCTCCGGGCGGCACACCTGCCTCCGTACACTCGGTGACCGTGAAGCTCCTCGAATACCAGGCCAAGCGGCAATTCGCCCGGGTCGGCATCGAGGTGCCTGCCGGCCGGTTGGCCCGCACTCCTGACGAGGCCGCCGCTGCCGCCCGTGAGCTGGGCCGGGTGGCGGTCAAGGCCCAGGTGCCGACCGGCGGCCGGGGCAAGGCCGGCGGCATCGCCGTCGTCGATTCGCCCGAGGAGGCGCACCGGGAGGCGGCCCGCATTCTGGCCATGGAGATCCGCGGTTACCCGGTGCGCTCGGTCTGGTGCGAGGCCGGCCTCGAGATCGCCCACGAGCTGTACCTGGGGATCACCCTCGATCGTGATCGCCGACGCCTGGCGCTGATCCTCTCCGCCGCCGGCGGGATGGAGATCGAGGAGGTGGCGGCCACATCCCCGGAGCGGATCGCCAAGCTCTGGCCTGACCCCTTCGTAGGGCCGCTTCCGTTCGAGGTGCGCGAGCTGGCCTTCTCGGCGCTGGCCCACGCGCCCGCGCTGACCGAGGCGCGGGGTCGCCTCGCCTCCGCCCTGGTCCCCCTCGCCCAGACGCTCCACCGGCTGGCCGTGGATCTCGACGCGGTCACCTGTGAGATCAATCCCCTCGCCCTCACCGCCGACGGCCGGCTGGTCGCCGCCGACGGCAAGCTGGAGGTGGACGAGAACGCCGAGTACCGTCATCGGGAGCTGGCCGTCGAGCTGGCCGTCGACCTGGAGGGCGAGGACGGCCGCACCGGTGAGGACCCCTACGAGGCCGAGGCCAAGCGCCGCGGTCTCACCTACGTCCACCTTCCTGGCGGCAACATCGGCTGCATCGGCAACGGAGCCGGTCTCGCCATGAACACCCTGGACCTGGTCCAGCAGGTGGGGGGGCGCCCCAACAACTTCCTGGACATCGGTGGCGGCGCCAACGCGGAGAAGGTGCGGAGCTCTCTGGCCATGATCCTGAGCGACCCCGATGTCCGCGGCGTCTTCATCAACATCTTCGGCGGCATCACTCGCGGTGACGAGGTGGCCCGGGGCATCGTCCAGGCCCGCGATGAGCTGGGCATCACCCTGCCCCTGGTGGTGCGGATGACCGGCACCAACGAGGAGGAGGGCCGCCGCATCCTCGCCGAGGCGGGAATCGTGCCCGGGACCAGCGCCCCCGAGGCAGCCCGCAAGATCGTCGAGCTGGTCGGGGGCGCGGGGTGACCCCGCCATGACCGCCGTGCCGGCCGCGAGCGCGCGCTGATGGCCATCCTCGTCGACGGCTCCACCCGGGTGTTGGTCCAGGGCATCACCGGCCGCGAGGGGAGCTTCCACACCCAGCAGATGCAGGCGTACGGCACCCACGTGGTCGCCGGCGTGGTGCCCGGCCGGGGCGGGGGGGAGACCCTCGGCGTTCCCATCTTCGACACCGTCGCTGAGGCGGTGGCAAGGACGGGAGCGGACACCGCCTTCACCATCGTGCCGCCCGCGTTTGCCGCCGACGCCGTGATGGAGGCGGCCGCCGCCGGCCTCCGACTCGGGATCTGCGTCACCGAGGGCATCCCCGTGCTCGACATGGTCCGGGCCACCGCGTTCGTCGCCCGCACCGCCATGCGCCTGATCGGGCCCAACTGCCCGGGGGTGATGACCCCGGGGCAGGCCAAGATCGGTTTCATCCCCAACCACGTCGGCCGTCCCGGGCGGGTCGGGGTGGTGGCGCGAAGCGGCACCCTCACCTACGAGGTGATCCAGGGCCTCTCCGAATCCGGGTACGGCGAAACGACGGCGGTGGGCATCGGGGGCGACCCGGTGCTCGGGTCCACCTTCGTCGACATCCTCCCCCTCTTCGCGGACGACCCCGCGACGGAGGCCGTGGTGCTGGTCGGAGAGATCGGCGGGTCCGACGAGGAGCGGGCCGCGGAGTGGATCCGCTCGTCCGGGTTCGACAGGCCGGTGATCGCCTTCATCAGTGGGCGGACGGCTCCCCCGGGGAAGCGGATGGGCCATGCCGGGGCGATCATCAGCGGGACCACGGGGTCCGCGCAGGGCAAGATCGACGCTCTCTCCGCGGCCGGAGCCGCCGTCGCCGACACCATCGAGGACGTGGTGCGGCTTGTCGGCGAGAGGCTGTCGCCCTAGGGAGTGCCGGTCGCGGCCTCGGGCTCGTCCTCGGGTGCCGGTGCCTGCGCCGCCTCGGCCTCCGCGCGTCGGCGACCCTTCAGCTTGGCCTGGTACATGGCCGAGTCGGCGCTGCGCAGGATGTCGTCGGGACGCTCCTGGCCGGTGACGCTCAGGGCGGCGCCCACGGCTGCGCTGATGACCACCTCCTCACCGTCGATCTCGTACGGCGCGCAGAGGCGGCGGGAGATGTCGGCCGCGATCGCATCCACCGCCTCGGGCGCCCGGACGTCCTCCAGCAGCACCGCAAACTCGTCGCCGCCCAGCCGCGCCGCGGTGTCGCTCTGGCGCAGGCGCTGACCGATCCTCACCGCCACTTCGACCAGCAGCTGATCACCGGCCAGGTGCCCGAGATTGTCGTTCACCTGCTTGAAGCCGTCGAGGTCCAGGAAGAGCAGCGCGATCCGTGCCTCGGGATTGCGCCGGGAGCGCGCCAGTGCCTGGGTCAGGCGGTCGAGGAAGAGGGTGCGGTTGGGCAACCCGGTCAGGGCGTCGTGGTGGGCCCCGTAGCGCAGCTTCTCCTCCAGCTCGCGCTGGGCGGTGACATCGGTCAGCGAGCCGACCAGGCGGGTGGCGGAGCCGTTCGGTCCGCTGCGGACGGCGAGCGCCTGGCAGCGCATCCACCGGTAGGTGCCGTCGGCGGCGCGGAGGCGGTGCTCGCACTCCATCACCTCGCGCTTGCCGTCGACGCAGTCGCTCAGCGCCTGGCGCAGCCGGGGCAGGTCGCCCCGATGCACCCGTCGGAACCACTCGTCGGGAGAGGTCCCGATGTCAGATTCCTGGTGGCCGATCATTGCCTTCCACCGGTCCGAGTAGTAGATGCTCGAGGTGCCCAGCTCCCAGTCCCAGAGGCCGTCGTTGGCGGCCCGGGCCGCCAACGCATAGCGCTCCTCACTGTGCTGGATCTCCTCGACCAGGTCGCGCTCGCGCTTGTACGCCCGAGCCAGGTCCTCCGTCTGAGAGCGGAGCCACTCGGTCATCACCTCGCGCTCCACCGCGACGCTGACCAGGGCGTTGTTCTCGAAATGCAGATCCCGCCCGGTGACCTGGGTGACCTCGACCGGGGCGACCATGGCCATCAGTCCCAGATCCATGCCGTTGGTCCTCACCGGCAGCACCATCCCGATGTCGCCGGTTGCCCACTCCGCGCGCTCGAGGAGGCCGGCAGGGGGAAAGTCCTCGACCCGCATCTGTGCAGGGAGGTCGGCGAATGGCGGGCCCTCCCTCGTGTAGGTGCCCGTCATGGTCAGGAGGTGCTGACGTTCTCCACCCTCGTCGCGATCCGCCGACCAGAGGCCGAGGCAGCCGGCGCGTGCCGTGGTGTGGGCGAGCCAGCCGAGTGATCGGGGGTCCCCCGTGCTGCCGCTGACCAGGTCCATGCTCAGCTGGTGCTCCCGGCGCATCTGCAGGTTGAGCACGGTGTTGGCCATCGACTGGCGCTGCGCCAGCGATCGGGACAGCTCCTGCCCGTAGCGGCGCAGGCAATTCACGCTCGCCGTGATCGTGGTCCAGCGCGGGCTGATCGAGAAGAGCGCCTGGGCCGCCTTGCGGTGGGCGCAGGCCGAGGCCGGCTCACCCTCCTTGCCCGCCTGCGCGCAGCGGTCGATGGCCTCGACCGCCACGTCGAGCGCGGCGGCCTGCTCGGGGGGCAGAGGTTCCATCCCGTTCAGCAGTCTCTGGAGGCGGAAGCGGAGCCGATCTTCCGGAGTGGTGAGGAGGGAGGGGTCCGCCTCGCCGAGCATCTCCAGCGCGGTGCCGGTCGCGCAACCGCAGGACTCGCGGGCCACAAAGGAGGTCGGCACGCGATGGACTCCCGGTGCCACCTCGCGACCCGCCACCAGGTCGAGGAGGAGGTCGGCGGCGCTGCGACCGGTCGCGTTGAAGGTCTGGCGCACGGTCGAGAGGGTGGGTCGGACCGACGAGGACGCCTCCACGTCGTCGAAGCCGACGATCGCCTGGTCGCCGGGCAGGTCCAGCCCCGCCTCGGAGAGCGCCTTCATGAGGCCCAGCGCGTTGTAGTCGGTGGCCGCGAACACGGCGGTCGACGGCATGCCCGCGGCCAGCATCGCCCTCCCCGCCTCCTCGCCCGTCCCCTCCAGGTTGTCGGCGGTCTCGAAGAGAAGGCTGTCGTCCGGCTCGATCCCGTGGTCCCTGAGCGCCTCCCGGTAGGCGTTGTAGCGCTCCTGCGTGTCCGACTGGAAGAGGCTGCCGACGAAGGCGATGCGCCGGTGACCGTGCTCGACCAGGTGGGCCACGGCCTGGAGGACCCCGATGCGGTTGTCCGCCTGGACCACCGGGCAGGAGAAGCCCTCGACCTCCGCACTGAGGAGGACCACGGGCTTGCCGGCCATGCGCAGGGCCTCCAGGTACGACCGGTCGACCGCGTTCACCACGACGATGAATCCGGCCACCTGATTCCAGGCTGCCCGGAGGGTGTAGTGCGGCACCCGGACCTCGAGGCTCCCCTGGCTCGGGTCGAGGGTCTGGACGGCGATCACCCGGCCGCCGGCCCCGGCAACCGTGTCGGAGATCGCAGAGAGCACCGCGCTCATGTAGCTGCCGGCGATCAGCGGCGACAGGACCCCGATCCTGAGCTGCCCGTCCCGCCTCTCGGCCACCGGCCATACCTCCAACGCTGCGGCACCCGACCGCGTCGTCGGCCGTCTGTCAACGCCAGCGGGTCGCACCCGCGCGCCGGCGGTCAGTGGGGGCGCAGTTCCCGGGGAGTCTGGCACCTGGGTGGAGCGATGTCGCGACTGGCGGGGAGTTGTCATCATCTCGCCACAACCCTCCCCTCCGAACTTGCGAAACACCCCCGACGGACCGGGTCTCGCGGGATGGCCCGGCCGCTGAGGAGGCCCCGACGGCAACGCGAGTGGCGCGGCTGCTGAGATGGCGCCGGGTCGGGCGGCCGGCCGCGGGGGCCGCCGCAGGGCCCGCGCTGATCGCCATCGCCGGCCGGAGCGGGGGCCACCGGCCGCTCCTCCGCCATCTCCGGACCCCCACGTCCCCGTGGACCTGGTTTACCCTTCCCGGCGACCCAACCTCCCCATCCCCCGTCGACGTTCCAGAAGAGGGACCTGATCGGCCGGGTCCTCGGTGGGGCGGGCGTGCGCCCGCCTCGCGGCTCCCGACCGGAACACATCGAGATGGCACCGAGAACGCGCCTCCGACGCTCGCGGTATCGCGTCCTCCCCCGCTGGATGACGACCAGGCGCACGGTCGTCGCCGTGGTGGTGGTGGTGGCTCTCGTCGGCGGCGTCTTCGGCTACCGGATCCTGGACGGTCTGGCGCACGTCTTCCACACCAACGTCGTCTCCGTCATCGGGAGCCTGGTCCGGGGAGAGAACGGCTCCACCATCCAGAACAATCAGGTCGCCAACGAGCAGCGCATCAACATCGCTCTCTACGGCTATGGCGGCGCCGGCCACGACGGGGCCTACCTCTCCGACTCGATCATGGTCATCTCCATCCAGCCGCACGCGACCGGACCTCCCCAGGTCGCTGAGATCTCCATCCCCCGCGACTGGGACGTCCCGATCTACAACGCGGCCGGCAAGAAGGTCGATCAGGGCAAGATCAACCAGGCGTACAGCGACGGCGTGCTCGACGGTGACGGTGGGGTTCCGGCCGGCCAGGAGGACGCCGGGGGCGCGATGGCGGACGCCGCGCTCTCGCACCTGCTCGGCATCCCCATCGACTACTTCGTCGGTCTCGACTTCACCGCCTTCGACCAGGGCGTCGACGCCGTAGGAGGCATCGACATCAACGTCCCCGTCAGCTTCGTCGACCCCCAATACCCCTCGTGCGACGCGGACACGTGCCCGTACGAGACGATCAGCTTCAAGGCGGGCGAGCAGCACATGAACGGCGCCACCGCCCTCGAGTACGCGCGATCCCGACACGGGGGCAACGGTCAGGGCACCGACTTCGCGCGCAGTCAGCGCCAGCAGCAGATCCTGACCGCCATCAAGCAGAAGGTGCTGTCCGTCGGTGGCATCGGTGACCTCCCCAGCCTGCTCGACGCGCTGGGTGGAAACGTCGACACCAACATGACTCTCGACGACGTCGAGGCAATCTACAACCTGGTGAAGGGCGTCAACTCCGCCGCCATCATCCACGTCGGCCTGGACGCCACCAACTTCCTTTACGAGTGCAATGTCCCCGATTGCTCGGCCGACTACCTCTATGCGTACGACGGCACCTACGCGACCATCGACCACTTCATGCAGAACATCTTCGCCCTCCCGGGCTCCCTCGGCGAGGATCCGAACGTCGGTATCGAGGACGGCAGCGGCAAGGGCAATGGGGCCTCCGGTCGTTGGGTCGCAATCTTCGGCGATCTGGGCTGGTCGACCCAGGACCTGGGCCGGGTCCCGACCACTTCCGGGACTGAGGTCATCGATCAGAGCGGTGGAACGGAGACTGCGGCTGCGAAGTGGTTCGCGGCATACTTTGGTGTCCCCGTCACGACGGTACCGCCGCCCAGCCCGGGAGCGACCGGCTCCGCAGACGGGGTGATCGTCATCCTCGGTCAGGATGAGGAGGGCGCTTTCAACCACGATCCGGGATATGGGAGCTGACCTTGCGCATCGGCATCCTCACCGGGGGCGGTGACGCTCCCGGGCTCAACGCGGCGATCCGCGGGGTGGGCCGGCGTGCCCTCGCCCACGGTGATACTGTCATTGGTGTCAAGAACGGCTGGGCCGGCCTGATCGGCGATGGCGACTTCATGGAGCTGGACCGCCGCCTCTTCTCGGGCATCCTCCAGCTCGGAGGCACCGTGCTGGGAAGCTCCCGGACCAACCCGATGAAGCGCGAGGGCGGCCGCGAGGAGGTCCTCCGCAACCTCGGTCGGGCTGAGCTGGATGCCCTGGTCGCCATCGGCGGCGACGACACCCTCTCGGTGGCCGCCTGGCTGGCGGACCACGGTGGGCCGGTGGTCGGCGTCCCCAAGACCATGGACAACGACCTCTCGCTTACTGACTACTGCATCGGCTTTGACACCGCGGTGAGCCGGGTCGCCGAAGCGCTCGACCGGCTCCACACCACCGCCGCCTCCCACCACCGGGTGATGGTGGTCGAGGTGATGGGCCGGGACACCGGCTGGGTGGCCCTGATGGGAGGCCTGGCCGGCGGCGCGGACCTGATCCTGATCCCCGAGATCACCGTCACGCTCGACGAGATCATCGATCGCCTTCAGAAGCGCCTCCAAAGCGGCCACGACTTCAGCATCATCGTGGTCGCAGAGGGCGTGCAGGTGGCCGGCGTCACCGACCTGCAGGAAGGCGATGGCAAGGTCGACGCCTTCGGTCACGCCCAGCTCAGCAAGCGCGGGGTCGCCGAGACCCTGGCCGAGGTCATCGAGGAGCGCCTCGGGCACGAGACCCGGACCACGGTGCTCGGACACACCCAGCGGGGCGGGACCCCGTCGGCCTACGACCGGATCTGGGCCACTCGGGTGGGCGTCGCCGCCTACGACCTGGTGCTCGCCAAGAGCTGGGGGATGATGCCGGTGGTGCGCAACGGGACCGTCGAGACGGCCCCGATCGCCGACGTTGCACGGACACAGCGCCGCGTCCCGGCGGAACTGTACGAGCTGGCCAAGATCTTCTACTGAGGCTGACGAAGTGAGGGGTGAGGGCCGAAGGCTCTTACCCCGAGCGAAGGATGCCTCAGTACGCAGTACTAAGTCGTGACGGAGAGGCGGGAGCCGTCGAGGCTCCCGCCGTCCGTGTCCGGCGGGCGGAAAGGGCTCAGCTCCGCGCAGCGAGGCTGACCGCGAGCCACCTCCACGGCGATCCCGTGGACTGAGAATGTTGGGCTGCCCGCCATTTGGTTCGGACTCGCTGCGCCGAACCTTTACGCTACCCCGAATTGTGGCCGCACCACGGGAGAACCGGCATGACCATCGCCTTTGAGCACCACCGCCATCCTCGCGTCGAACAGCGGAAGAAGGTCGGGCCCCCCAAGACCAATGACGAGCACGTGGGGATCAATGGGAAGATCGGGCTGGCCGTGACCACGGTGGTCGGAACCATGTGGTGCGCCTATGCGTTCGCCGTGTTGGCGCTGGTCGTGCTCCCTGACGCGGCAAAGAGCCCGCTGCTTCTGGTGCAGTGGATCAGCCAGACGTTCATACAGCTCGTGATGCTCTCCATCATCATCGTCGGCCAGAACATCCAGGGGAAGGCGGCCGACAAGCGCGCGGAGGCGACCTTCGAGGATGCGGCTGCGACCCTCCATGAGGCGGAGGAGATTCAGAGGCACCTGCAGGCTCAGGATGAGGCCTTCAACACGATGCTCGACAAGCTCCTCAAGTTGGAAGCCTCCATGGGCAAGTCGTGATCTGAGCGGCCTGCCCGGATCCGGAGGGCCTCGACCGCCCTGTCCGAAATCCGCGAGCGGCCGCCGTGCCTGTCCCCGCACCATGGACCCCGTGGACGACTTCGAGAGCCGGTATCGCGCGGTGGCGAGCCGTGATCGCCGCTTCGAGGGGAGGTTCCTGGTGGCGGTGACCACCACCGGCGTGTACTGCCGCATCGGGTGTCCCTCGCGAACCCCGCGTCGCGACCACGTCCGCTTCCTCCCCTCTCCGGCCGCCGCCGAGGCGTCCGGGTTTCGTGCCTGCAAGCGCTGCCGCCCCGACCGGCTGGATGAACCCGACGGGGCGCTGGTGGGAAGGGCGCTCCGGCTCATCGCCGCCGGCCTGGCGGATGGCGGCGGCGTCGAGGGCGTGGCCCGCCGGCTGGGCGTCAGCTCGCGGACCCTGGATCGCCGCTTCACCGCCGCGATCGGCGCCTCGCCGCTCCAGCTGGCCCGCAGCCGGCGTGTCCAGACGGCCCGCGCCCTGATCACGCAGAGCTCGATGCCGCTCGTGGACGTGGCCTTCGCCGCCGGCTTCGGCTCCCTTCGGCAGTTCAACGAGACCATGCGTCAGGAGCTGGGGGTCGCGCCTGGCGCCCTCCGCGGCGCCGGGGTGGAGGCTGGCCGCGGGCGGCTGCCGGCCCGTCACCGCCCCGCGGCACCCGGTACGGGCGGGAAGGCTCACCATGCCACCCGGCCTGCGGAGAGCGGCACCGACGGCTGGCTCACGCTCCGCCTTGCCCGCCGGGATCCCTTCGCGGCGGCGCCGCTCCTCTCGTTCCTCTCGGCGCGGGCCGTCGCCGGGGTGGAGTCGGCGACCGCCAGCGGCTATGCGCGCGCCCTCCGTGCCCCCGGCGGCGCCGCGGTCATCCAGCTGACCCCCGGGGACGGCCACGTCCTGCTGCGCGTCCGCCTCGACGATCTCGCCGACCTGGAAGGGGTGGTCCGCCGGTGCCGCCGGATGCTCGACCTCGACTCCGACCCGGAGGCCGTCGCCGCCGGCCTCGGCCGCGACCCGCTGCTCGGCCGGCTGATCGCCGGACTGCCGGGGCTGCGGGTCCCGGGCAGCGCCGAGCCGTTCGAGACCGCGGTCCGGGCGGTCCTGGGCCAGCAGGTCTCGGTTGCGGCCGCCCGGACCCTGGCGGCCCGGCTGGTCGCGCGCCACGGCGACCCGCTCCCCTGCCCGGCTTCGGTCCCTGGACCCGCGCCTATATCGCGATGCGCGTGCGCGGCGACCCCGACGCCATCCCGCTCGGCGACCTCGGGCTGAGACGGGCGATGGAGCGGCTCGGGGAACCCGCCGATCCCGGCAGCCTGGCCCGGCGCGCCGAGCTCTGGCGCCCCTGGCGCGCCTACGCCGCCCTCCACCTCTGGAACACCCTCGCAGCCCCCGCTGCCGCGGACGCCGGCGGCGCGCCCAGAACTGACCTGCTCGACCCACTGGAGACCACACCATGACCTATGACGCCCTGACCGTCCCCACCCCCTTCGGCGCTTTCACCGCGATCGCGGACGACGGCACCGTCGTGGCGAGCGGCTTCACCGCCGGCGCGGATGAGCTTCGTGACCGTCTCCCCGACCCGGGCGCGGAGATTCGGGTGCGCACCGACCTCGGCCTGATCTCGTCGGCGCTCGACGCGTACTTCGCGGGGGCCGACGTCACCGCCATCGATCGGCTCCCGGTGCGCATGGAGGGGAGCCCGGCGATGCGCCGGCTCTGGGACGAGCTGCGTAGGATCCCCGCCGGAGAGGTTCGCAGCTACGCCCAGCTCGGAGGCGACCGCCGCCACGCTCGCGCCGCCGGCTCGGCCTGCGCCCGCAACCCCGTCCCGCTCATCGTTCCCTGCCATCGGGTGGTGCGCACCGATGGCTCTCTCGGAGGCTTCGGCTGGGGCCTCCCGCTCAAGCGGTGGCTCCTCGACCACGAGGCGGCCGCGATGGGACGGCGGCCCGAGGTCACCGCGGCCGGCTGATCTCCGTCACCAGACGCCGGGGATCAGCCGGGCCCGCCCCGCGGCCCATGCCCGCCATTCCGGGAAGGACTTGCTGAGCAGACTTTCCTCGTAGTGGATCCGAGCCACCTGGAGGCCGCAGAAGACCGCGACCAGGGCGATCGTGGCGAGGCGGCCATTGGAGATCATCATCGCCAGCGCCGACAGGATCTCGCAGACGTAGAGGGGGTGGCGAACGAGGCGGTAGGGGCCCCCGGTCACCAGACGTCTCGCCGCCGGGAAGATGCCGAAGGAGAGCCGGAGCGTCAGCAGGCCCCAGACGGCGCCGGCGGTGGCGACCACCAGGACCATCGTGCAGACGCTCCCCGTCCAGGCCGGGACCGCAAAGACGAGCATGCCGCCGGCAGCCTTGGTGCCGCAGAGGAGCAGGATCGCGGTCCCTAAGAAGGCGACCACCCGCGGCAGGATCCGGCCGTCCGTGGACTGGGGCTTTGGCCGGATCACGAAGAGGACCACCGGGATCAGGCAGAAGGCCGCGAACAGGGCCTCCCGCACCGGTCCGCCCACCACCGTCAGCCAATCGACCCGGGATAGGCGCGAGGTGATGGCGTTCAGGACCACCTCGTACCCGAGCACGGCGTAAAGCGCGGAGGGGACGATCCGCCCCATCAGCAGGTAGCGGAGGTCGGAGAAGGCACCGCCTGACCGTCGCAGGGTGACCCCCGGGAGGGCGAGTGGGGCAGTCGGGGTGCGGCCCGCGCGAGCGGCGTCGAACGCTCTCACGCCGGCAGTATCTGGCAGGCGCTCCTCCGCCAAACTCGGGCAACCAACCCGTCACGTTCTTCGCCCGGCGACGTTGCAGCGGTCACCGGGGATCGGAAGCGAGCGGATCCGGACCGCCGCCGGCCCAGTCGAGGCTGCGGCGGGTCAGCTTCCTGCCCCGCCGGGCGGCCACCACGATCGCGGCGATCAGCAGGGCGTTGCCGACGACTAGGAACACGATGATCTGGAGGCCGTTCCCCATGTGGATGCCGGAGACCAGGGAGATGAGGTCGATCGGTGGCACGGCCGAGGTGTCGAACTGGTCGGGATTCACGGCACCGGAGCCGGAGACGCCGCTCGGCCGGCTTGGTGGGGTGGTCGTCACCGGCGGGACGATCACCGCAGCCGGCGCGGGAGAGGTCGTCGTGCCCTTCGGCGATGGGGTGGCGGTCGGCGTCGCGGACGCGGCCGGGGTGGCGCCGGGCTTGGGCGTGGAGGTCGGGAGCGGGGTGGAGGTGGGCTGCGCGGTGGAGGTCGGCTTCGGCGTGGAGGTCGGCTGCGGCGTGGAGGTCGGCTTCGGCGTGGCGGTGGGCTGCGGGGTGGGGGTCGGAGCCCCGGACCCGGTGACGGTCTCCGTGGTGGAGCCCGACGACGCCGCGAAGTTATCGTCGCCGGCGTAGCCGGCGGCGAGGGTCTGGGCGCCGGCCGCCAGGGTCGAGAGCGTCACCGAGGCCTGCCCCAGGCTGTTGACGGCGACCGCCTCAGGCTTGGTCCCGTTCACGGTGAAGGTGATCTTCCCGGTGGGGGTGAGGCTGGAGGAGGGGTGATTGACCGTGGCCGTGACGATGAGCGCATGGCCCTGCGGGGAGGGGTTGAGAGAGGTGGCGACGCCAAGCGTGGTCGGGGCGGCCACCCGCGTGACCGTGACCGCGACCGACGACGAGGAGGTGGCGGAGGTGTACCAGGCCTGGGCACTGGCGTTGGGCAGGTACTCGGCCGTGATCGACGGGTAGCTGCCCGCGCTCAGGAGGATGCGAAGGTTGGCGAGTGCGTCGTTGGTGGTGGGGACCTGGGTGGTCGGCGCGCTCCCGAGCAGCGCGCCTCCCTGGAGGAAGTCGACCGTCCCGCTCGGGAAGGGTGCCCCGCTCAACCCGAAAACCACCGCGTTGAGGGTCACGCTCTGGCCGGCATCCACCGATTGGGGTGCCGCTCCGACGGTGATCAGCTCGGGCGGCTGCGGTGCGCTGGACTGGAAGCTGTCCAGGGAGATACCCGCCGCGCTCGGAGAGAGGACGGCCGTCGTCGTCACGCAGCCCGAGGTGCATTTCGAACTCCCCTTGACCGGGAGCGCGACCGTGGCCGAGGTGGAGGGGCTGAAGTCGACGGTGCCGCCGTACGCGGCCGAGAGCTCCTCCGTACCCGAGTGGGCGAAGCAGGCGGCGAGCGTGGCCGCCCCGCCACTCAGGCTCGCCGTGCCGATGCTGGTACCGCCGGCCGAGAAGGTCACAGAGCCGGTCGGCAGCGCCGAGGGCGAGGTCACGGTGGCGGTGAGGGTGACCTGCTGGCCGGTGGCCGCCGTGGTGGGGGAGACCGTCAGCGTCGTCGCCGTCGAGGCGGTGCCGATCGTCTCGGTGACCGCACCGCTCACCGACGGCGAGAAGTTGGCGTCCCCGGCGTAGTCGGCGGTGAGCGCATGGCTTCCCACGCCGAGCGAGGAGACGACGACCGCCGCTGTGCCACCGGCCAGGGTCGCGGCCCCGACGGCGGAGCCGCCGCTGATCAGGGTGACGGTGCCGGTTGGCACCCCCGTCCCACCGTCGGCGACGACCGACACGACGAAGAGGAGGGTCTCGCCGTAGGGAGCCGGATTGACGGTGGGAATCAGCAGGGTCGTCGAACCCTGGACGGTCACCTGCTGCTCCAGCGCCACCGACACCGAGGAGGCGAAGTCCGTCGACCCCGCGTACTCGGCCGAGACCGCCTGCGTCCCGGCTCCGAGCCCGGATTCGACCAGCGCTGCCTGGCCAGTCGCGCCGAGGGTGACCGTGCCAAGGCGGGTCCCGGAATCCTCGAAGGTCACCGATCCACTCGGGATCGCCGTCCCGCTCGCCGGGATCACGGTCGCGGTGAGGATCAGCTGATCGCCGTAGGCGGCGGGGTTCTCCGAGGAGGTGAGCGTCACGGTGGTGGCGGTCTCGCTGCTGCATGCGAGCCCCGCCAGCGGCACCGCGAGCACGGCGCCGGCGGCGAGCAGCAGGGCACCCAGCGGCCACGCTCTGCGGCGTCCCGGCATTCCTCTCATCGCTCCCCGAGAGTAGGACCATCGGACGGTTGCCGGATCGTCAGAGACCTCGCGGACTGATGACATTCCTGTGATGTCTGATCAGGAAGCCACACCACTGTGACCCGCTGCAACGGGGCTGCAACAGGCCGGTTGCGAATGCCGGCCTCGGGCCGCATCAGCCGGGCAGCAGATCCGCGTCGCTCGCCACCTGCGACTGGCGGGATGCGGTCAGGTCGACCTGCTGCTCGGCGCGATCCGCCGGCTCGGCCGGCGGCTGGCAGGGCCAGTTCAGCCGCACCTTGGTTCCCTGACCGGGTGCGGACTCCAGGGTCACGCTGGCCCCGTGGGCCTCGGCGAGGACCTTGACCAGGGAGAGTCCCACGCCCATTCCCCCGTAGGCGCGGGTGCCCCCGCTGTCCGCCTGGAAGAAGCGCTCGAAGACCCGTTCGTGGAGCGCGGGATCTATCCCGATTCCGGTGTCGCTCACCTCGATGGTGCAGCTGTCACCGTGCGGGTTGGGGCGCGCCGAGATGGTCACGCTTCCACCGGGATCGGTGAACTTGACGGCGTTGTCGAGCAGGCAGCGGATCACCTGACGCAGACGGTCGCGGTCCGCATCCACCTTGAGACGGGCGGGGATGTCGACCGTGAGCTTCACCGGGAGTCCGTGCGGGAACCGCCGTGTGACCTCGCCCACGGCGTCGTCGACCGTCGCCGCCAGGGCGACCCGCTTGCGGTTCATCCGCAGGTTGTCGGCGCTGACCAGGGAGAGGTCGATCATGGTTTCCAGCATCTCCGAGAGCTGGCTGGTGGCCACCTCGACGTTGTCGAGGATGGCGAGCTTCTGGTGGTCGTCCGCCTCCGCCCAGACCATGCGGATCAGCTCCAGGTGCCCGACGATGGCGGTGAGCGGCGTGCGCAGCTCGTGCTGCGCGGTGGCGAGGAAGTCGGACTTCATCTCGTCCAGCTCCCGCAGCCTGCGCACCGTCTCCCGCTCCTGCTCGAAGAGCCGCGTGTTCTCCACCGCGATCGCGGCGTTGTTGGCGAGTGCGGAGAGTGCTCGTGCATCGGCGTCGGAGACACTGTCCGGACCGGTCACCGCGATCGCTCCGGTGACCCTCTGCCGGTAGAGCATCGGCACGACGAGCGTCATCTGCGACCACGCTTGGCCGCCCGGCGCCGGGGCGCCCCGGCTGCGCGTGAGGCGCGCCGGGCGTCCCTCCAGCACGTCGGCCACCTGCGCTGGGGCCAGGTCAAACTCCTCTGCTCCGCCCGTGCCGTCCGAACCCTCGCCGCCGGCGGCGTGGTCGCTCGGGTCGTGACTACTGGCGCTGACCACGAGCCGGTCGTCCTCGCGCGCCAGGAGCGCGGCCTCGGCGCGGGGGCCGGCCAGGGACGCGGCGGCGGCGCAGACGGCGCCTTCCAGGCTTGACATACCGGTGGTCGTGGTGGTGAGTGCTCGGGAGACCTCGTCAAGGCGCGATACGGCGGCGTCGACGTGGTGGATGTTGCTCTCGATCTGGCCGCGCATCTGGTTGACCTGCCGTGCCAGCACGCCCAGCTCGTCGCGTGACCGCACCGGGATGTCGGAGCTGTAGTCGCCCCCGGCGATGCGCGCGACCCCGGCCGAGAGCTGGGCCACCGGGCGGCGGACGAAGCGGTTGACGAAGAGCAGCACCAGCAGCCACGTCGCCAGAAGTGCGGTGAGCGCCAGCCAGACCACGGTCAGCTCGTCGGCTGTCTGATTACCGAAGAAGAGGGAGGTGGGGGTCTCGACTCCCACGTAGAGGACAGGGGGACCGCTGTTGGGATTCATCCCCTCCAGGACGAGGGCGTTGTCGCCCGAGCCCGGGACGGTGGAGAAGCCCGCGAAGCTGCCCGACGACCGGCCGAGATCGGTCGTGATGGAAGAGGGCAGGGCCTCGGCGGTCAGCGAGGGGGAGGCCGGATTCCCGGAGAGAGCGTAGAGGGATGCGCCCGGCTGGTTGGCGATGATGACCGGGGTGTACCCCTGTCCCACCGCACCCAGGAGCCGGAGCAGCTGGTCGGTGAGCGGCATGCTGTAGACGACGGCGCCGAGGACCTGGGTGGAGCCGGCGGTCGTGACCGGCGCGGCGAAGTCGTACACCGGGGTCCGGGCGTTGAGGAAGTCGATGGCCTCGGCGGGGCTGCCCCGGAGGGCACCCGTCACCTCGGGGAGACCGGAGGTGAGCTCGGGCACGCCGGCCTGCTCGGTGGTCGCCAGCAGCGTGCCGCTGGCGTCGAACACAGCCACGGTCTCGTCGGGGAGGTCGGTGATCACCTTGGTCGAGCCGGTGAGGAGGGCTGTCACCGCGGTCTGGGGGTCCGCGGAGCCGAGGGCTGTCCCCATCTCGGGCAGCCCGGCGACGTCCTGGGCGGCGAAGCGGGCCTGGGGAGCGGCGACCTGCTGCACCAGCTCGCGGTACGCCTCCGCCCTGCTCTGGGCATTGGTCTGGGCTCCCACCCGCGTCTCCTGTTCGCGGCTCACCAGCAGGAAGGCGCTGACGGCCACGATGATCGTCAGGGAGAGGAGGAACCCGCCCAGGAGCAGCCGGGCGGCGAAGGTGATGCGGGGCCGGCGCAAGAAACGTCGACGCCCAGGCGCGGCGGGGACCATGGCTGGAGGAAGCGTAGAACCGCGACCCCGGAACCGATCAAATTGAGCGGAAATGTCGCGGGATTGTCGCAGCGCCTTGGTGACCGGAGGGCGCCCGAGAAGGCGCCAGGTCCTCCGCGCCGCCGTGGTAGAGTGCGTCGCGACGGATCCACTTCAAGCAGGTCCCGTGAGGCCGGCAAGGGGATCGGAGCCGGCTGTGCCGGTGCCCTTCCGCTGCGGCCCGACGGGCAGTCGACGGAGGGCATCGCCGATGACGCCGGTCAGCACGACCCGGAGGTTGGAGCACGTCATCTCCAGCGAGCAGTTCGACCGGGAGAGTCTCGACGACATCTTTGCCCGTGCCGACGCGTTGGCCGGGCACCGCGACACCCGGCTGGCCGGACTGATCATGGCCACCCTCTTCTACGAGCCGTCGACCCGCACCCGCCTCAGCTTCGAGTCGGCGATGCTCCGCCTCGGAGGGGCGGTGGTGGGCACCGAGGCCGCTCGGGAGTTCTCCAGCGTCATCAAGGGCGAGACCCTGGAGGACACCATCCGGATGGTCTCCTCCTACGCCGACGTCATCGTCCTCCGCCACGACCAGGCCGGGGCCGCCGCGCGGGCGGCGGCGGTGGCGTCCGTTCCGGTCGTCAACGCAGGAGACGGCCCTGGCGAGCACCCGACCCAGGCTCTCCTCGACCTCTACACCATCCGCTGCGAGCGCGGCAGCGCCGACGGGGTTCACATCGCCTTCTGCGGTGACCTCCGCTTTGGCCGCACCGTGCACTCGCTGGTGCAGCTGCTCAGCCTCCACCCCGGAGTCCGGATGAGCTTCGTCGCCCCCGAGGTGGTCCAGGTCGGCGCCGACCTGCAGGCCAGGCTGGCCGCCGCGGGCGTCCCCTTCCTGCTCACCGATCGCCTTGACGACGTGATCTCGTCGGTCGACGTCGTCTATCAGACCCGCGTCCAGAAGGAGCGCTTCACAGATCTCACCGACTTCGAGGCCGCGCGACGGGCGATCCGCATCGACGCCGAGGTGATGCGGAAGCTGCCCCAGAAGGCGATCGTCATGCATCCACTCCCCCGGGTGGACGAGATCGCGACCGAGGTGGACTCGGATCCGCGCGCCGCCTATTTCCGGCAGGCTCGCAACGGCGTCGCCGTGCGCATGGCCGTGCTGGACCTCCTGCTCGGATGACCCAGGTGCAGCGGGCCGCGCCGGCGCACCCTGCCGACCCCGAGTGGGCACGGACCCGTGTGCTGGACGGACACGGGATCAGCCGGGTGCTGACCCGGCTCGCCCACGAGATCGTCGAGGGTCATCCGGGCGACATGGATCGGGTGGTCCTCGCCGGCATCCGGGAGGGCGGCGTCGGGGTGGCTCGCGATCTCTGCGCCCACCTCCTGCAGATCTCCGCTCCCGAGGTGACGCTGGTGGCGGTGGACGTGAGTGGCTTCCGCGACGACCGCCCGCGTCAGCCGGGACTGGACGGGGCCTGGCAGGGGATCCTGCCGGCCACGAGCCGGACCCTTCCCACCCCCTCGCCCGAAGGGGCCGTGGTCATCCTCGTCGATGACGTGATCCAGACCGGCAGAACCATGCGTGCCGCCTTCGACGTCGTCTCGTCGCAGGGCCGGCCGGCGGCGATCGAGATGGCCGTGCTGGTGGATCGAGGTGGTCGGGAGGTTCCGGTGCGACCGACCTACGTCGGGAAGAATCTTCCCGTGACCGCCGCGGAGTGGGTCGAGATCGAGCTCGGCCCGGATCCGGACGCGGGCGGGATCTTCCTGGTGCTCCGGCCATGAACTGCATCCTCCGCGGTGTCCGGGTCATCGACCCGCTCGCGCGTCGCGACGCAGTCGGCCAGGACGTCTGGCTGAGCGAGGGCCGGATCATTGCCATCTACAAGCACATGGGCGAGGGGACGCTGCCCGTCATCGACCTCACCCCACCCCCGGGCGGCACCCCGGTAATCCTCTGCCCCGGCTTCATCGACATCCACACCCACCTTCGGGAGCCGGGTGACGAGGGCGCCGAGACCATCCACAGCGGCTCTCAGGCGGCCGCAGCCGGCGGCTTCACCCAGATCGTGGCGATGGCCAACACGGTGCCGCCGATCGACAGCCCCGACCGGGTCAAGGAGGCGACCTTCCGTGCCGTGGCCGCCTCGGTCCAGGTGCTGACCGGCTGCGCTCTGACCAAGGGACTGAAGGGCGAGGAGCTGGTCGACATGGAGGCCTGCGCCGCTGCCGGGGCCGCCGCCTTCAGCGACGACGGTCGCAACGGCTTCTCGCCCCGCCTGCTCAGCGAGGCGATCGCGCGTGCCGTCTCCCTCGGCCGTCCCGTGATGATCCATCCCGAGGATGAGGAGATCCTCGCTCAGGTCAACGGGGTGCAGGGGCCGGTGCAGCGCTGCGCGCTCCGCCCCGTCGAGGCCGAGACCCGCGCCGTCGATTACGCGCTGCGGGCTCTGGCCCACGCCGGGAAGGGACACGTTCACCTCCAGCACGTGTCGTCGTCGGCCGCGGTGGAGATGATCCGACGGGCCAAGGAGGGGGGAGCCAACGTCACCGCCGAGGCGACCCCCCATCACCTCGGGATGTGGCTCCCCTTTGCGACCGAGCCGCAGCCCGCCGGCCTGCTCAAGGTGAATCCCCCGCTGCGCACCGACCAGGACCGGGCGGCGCTGGTCCAGGGTCTCCGCGACGGCGTGATCGACGCGGTGGCGACTGACCACGCGCCCCATCGGGTCGAGGAGAAGGCGCTGCCGTACGACCGGGCGGCCCCGGGGATGATCGGACTGGAGCTGGCGCTCGCGATCTGCATAACCCTCGGAGGGATGGGCGGGGACTGGATTCCCACCCTGGTGGACCGGCTCACCATCGGGCCCTACCGGGTACTCGGCACGGCGTCGGGGATCCGCGAGCCCCGGCTGCGCATCGGCGAGGCGGCGACATGCGTCCTCTTCGACCCGGCGGCCGAATGGACCGTGGAACCGGCGCACCTCCGTTCCGGCTCTCAGAACACGCCCCTGCTCGGGGCGAGGCTCCACGGGCGGGTGCTGATGACCCTGGTCGACGGTGCCCTCGTCCATCACGACCGTCAGCGCCTCCCGTGGCCGGCCTCCACGGCGGCCACCGAGACCGCTCGTGCTTAGGGGGCGTCTGGCGCTCGAGTCCGGCGCCGTTCACGAGGGGTGGCTCTTCGGTGCCCCGCTCAGCCCTGCCACGTCGGGTGAGGTCGTCTTCAACACCTGCATGACCGGGTACCAGGAGATCTGCACCGATCCCTCGTACGCGGGCCAGATGGTGGTCATGACCTACCCCCTGATCGGGAACTACGGGGTGAGGGACGACCACGCCGAGTCCGGCCGGATGCACTGCCGCGCGCTGATCGTTCGGGAGCTGTCCGAGCGGGTCGGACACGCCGCGGCGGATCGCTCCCTCGACGAGGAGCTGCGCCGCCAGGGCGTGCCCGGGCTGCGTGGCATCGACACCCGGGCCCTGACCCGCCACCTCCGGGACCGCGGCACCCTCCGCGGGGTGCTCGCCGTCGCCACCGCGCTCACCCCGGAGGCGCAGGTGGACCTGGCCCGCAAGGCCCCGTGGGTCAGCGATCGCGATCTGGTGGCCGAGGTCTCGCAGACCGAGCCCTGGAGGCGCTGGGAGGAGCCGCTCTCCGCCGAGCTGGAGCTCGGAGTGCTCCGGAGCGGTGGCGTTGGGTTCTTCCGCGGGATCCGGGTCGTCACCGTCGACCTGGGCCTCAAGCGCAATCAGCTCCGGGCGCTGGCCAGCCGTGGCGTAGAGGTGATCACCGTCCGGCACGACGCCGACCTCGACTCCGTGATGGCTCACCGGCCCCACGGCGTGGTGCTGAGCAACGGCCCTGGTGACCCCTCCCGGCTGCCCGGTCAGGTTCAGCTCGCCCGCCGGCTGCTCGAGCGGGGCGTCCCGATCCTCGGCATCTGCCTCGGGCACCAGGTGCTCGGCCAGGCCGCCGGGGCGACGACCTCCCGGCTCGGCTTTGGCCACCACGGCGGCAACCACCCGGTCCGCGACGAGCTGAGCGGTGCCGTCTACGTCACCTCCCAGAACCACGAGTTCCAGGTCGACGCCCAGACCCTGCCTGCCGACTCCAACTGGTACGTGAGCGAACGCAACCTCAATGACGGCAGTGTCGAGGGGCTCCGCCACCGGAGTCTTCCAGTCATCTCTGTCCAATACCATCCGGAGGGCGCCCCCGGACCCCAGGACCGGGCCAGGGTCTTCGACGAGTTCCTCACCCTCGCCTCCCAGTACGGAGACGGTGTTGCGCACCTGGCCGTCGGCGGTTCGGCTGAAGCGAAGCCCCACCCCCCGGCCCCGGTCGGCAGCATGGAGAAGCCCAAGTCCGTCCTCGTCATCGGCTCCGGCCCGGTGATCATCGGCCAGGCCGCGGAGTTCGACTACGCAGGCACCCAGGCCTGCAAGGCCCTCCGCGAAGAGGGTATCCGGGTGGTGCTGGTCAACAGCAACCCGGCGACGATCATGACCGACGACCAATCGGCCGATGCCGTCTACATCGAGCCTCTGACCGTACCGGTGCTGGAGCGGATCATTGCCGCCGAGCGCCCCGAGGGACTGCTCGCGACCCTCGGAGGCCAGACCGGGCTCAACCTCGCCATCGCGCTCGAGGATGCGGGGGTCCTCGAGAAGTACGGGGTCCGCCCCCTGGGGACGTCCCTGGAGGCGATCCGGACCGCCGAGGACAGGGAGAAGTTCAAAGAGCTGCTCGTTCGCATCGGTGAGCCGGTGCCGGAGTCGCGCACCGTCGACTCTCTTGCCGACGCTCGCCGGTTCCTCGCCGATACCGGGTTGCCGCTGGTGGTGAGGCCCGCCTTCACCCTCGGGGGGACGGGCGGCGGGCTCTGCGCAACCGAGGAGCAGTTCGTCGAGGTGGTGAGCAACGGTCTCGCCGTCTCGCCCATCGGCCAGGTGCTGGTGGAGCGGTCGCTCGCCGGATGGCGCGAGATCGAGTACGAGGTGATGCGAGACGCTGCCGGGACCTGCATCACGATCTGCAACATGGAGAACCTCGACCCCATGGGGGTGCACACCGGCGACTCCATCGTGGTGGCTCCGGCGCAGACCCTCACCGACCGGGAGCACCAGCAGCTGCGCAGCGCCGCGCTGCGGATCATCAGCGCGCTCGGCATCGCCGGCGGGTGCAACGTGCAGTTCGCCCTCGCCCCCGACGCCTCCGATTACCACGTGATCGAGGTCAACCCCCGGGTGTCGCGCTCCTCCGCGCTGGCGAGCAAGGCGACCGGCTACCCCATTGCCCGGCTGGCGGCCAAGATCGCGGCGGGTCGCCGCCTCGACGAGGTGCCCAACGCGGTCACCGGCAAGACCTGCGCCGCCTTTGAGCCCGCCCTCGACTACTGCGTGGTCAAGATCCCGCGCTGGCCCTTCGACAAGTTCCCCGAGGCCGATCGCCGCCTGGGAACACAGATGAAGTCGACCGGCGAGGTGATGGCCATCGAGCGCAGCTTCGAGGCCGCCTTCAGCAAGGCCCTTCGATCACTGGAGCAGCGCCCGCCCGCCGAGGCCGAGGTTCGCGATCCGGTGCTCCTCGAGAATCCCAACGATCGCCGCATCTTCGCGGTCATGGAGGCGCTGCGCCAGGGGGACTCGGTCGAGGAGGTGAGCCGCCGCAGCACCATCGCACCGTGGTTCGTCGACCGCATCCGAGCCCTGGTCGGCGTCGAGGAGGCGCTCCGGCGCGGCCTCGACGACGAGACCCT
The DNA here is from genome assembly GCA_003170875.1 of Candidatus Dormiibacterota bacterium. GTDB lineage: Bacteria > Chloroflexota > Dormibacteria > Aeolococcales > Aeolococcaceae > Changshengia. Next base: position 27,888 of record PMYJ01000051.1, read on the forward strand.
CATCTCCGCCAAGCGGATGGCACTCTCCGACCGGCGGATCGCCGAGCTGGCCGGGGTCTCGACGGCGGAGCTCGCGGAAGCGCGCAAGCGGCTCGGCCTCGTCCCCACTTTCAAGTGCGTTGACACCTGCGCCGCCGAGTTCGCCGCCACCACCCCCTACTACTACTCCACCGTCGAGTCCGAGGATGAGAGACCAGCGCCGGACGGAGAGGCGGTGGTGGTGCTCGGCAGCGGGCCCATCCGCATCGGTCAGGGCATCGAGTTCGACTACTGCAGCGTCCAGGCCGCGGAGGCACTGCGCCGCCGGGGCGTGGCCGCCATCATGGTCAACAGCAACCCCGAGACGGTGAGCACCGACTTCGACTGCAGCACCCGCCTCTACTTCGAGCCGCTCGACCAGGAGGCGGTCCTCGCCGTCATCGAGGCCGAGCGGGCCAGCGGGGTGGTCGTCCAGTTCGGGGGGCAGACCGCGATCAACCTGGCCGAGCCTCTCGACCGCCATGGGGTCACCATCCTCGGCACCACGGTCGACGCCATCGACCTCGCCGAGGATCGCCGCCGTTTCGAAGCGCTGATGCGCCGGCTGCAGATCCCCCAGCCTCACGGAGCGGCCACCGTCGACCCCCTGGAGGCGGCTGCGATCGCCGACAGGATCGGCTACCCGGTGCTGGTCCGTCCCTCCTTCGTGCTCGGTGGCAGGGCCATGGAGATCGTCCATTCCCGCGACCAGCTCCAGCGCTTCGTGGCCGCGGCGATGGCGGCGCTGCCCGACGACGGTGACCGGGTGGGGGGCTCGCGGGGCTCGGTGCTCGTCGACAAATACCTCTTCGGCACTGAGGTCGACGTCGACGCGGTGTCCGACGGCGAGACCGTGGTGATCCCCGGTCTCATGGAGCACGTGGAGCGCGCCGGCGTTCACAGCGGCGATTCGATGGCTGCCTACCCCGCTCCGGGGCTGGACGCCGACGTCACCCGGCGGATCGTGTCGGACACCGTCGACATCGCCCGGTCGCTCCCCGTGCTCGGTCTGTGCAACATCCAGTTCGTCATCTGGCGCGGGCTGCCGCACGTCCTCGAGGTGAACCCTCGCGCGTCCCGCACGGTTCCCTTCATCAGCAAGGTCACCGGCGTACCGATGGTCGAGCTGGCGACCCGGGTGATGCGGGGTGAGAAGCTCCACGACCTCGGCTTCGAGACGGGGCTACGCCCGGCCGCCCCGCTCGTCGCGGTCAAGGCTCCGGTGTTCTCCACCGTCAAGCTCGCGCTGGTGGATTCCGCGCTCGGCCCGGAGATGAAGTCGACCGGCGAGGTGATGGGCATCGACACCACTCTGGGTGCGGCTCTCGAGAAGGCATTCGTGGCCGCGCTCGGTTCGGTGCCGACCAAGGGCGCCGTGCTCTGCAGCATCGCCGATTCCGACAAGGCGGAGGCGCTGCCCATCGTCGCCCAGCTGTCGGCGCTCGGCTTCGGCGTCTACGCCACCGCGGGCACCGCGGCGGCACTGAGCGCGGCCGGCATCAGCGCCACCGCGGTGGGCAGGATCGGCCAGAGCCGGCCCAACGTCCTCGATATCATCGAGGAGGGCAGGGTGTCCCTGATCGTCAACACCGTCTCCAACCTGGAGAGCGACGAACTCGCCCTCTTGCCGGACGGGAGCGGTGGGCTCGCAGCCGCCGGGCGCACGGTCAAGGACGGCTACCGCATCCGGCTGGCTGCCGAGCATCGCCGGATCGCGTGCTGCACCTCCATCGACACCGCCCAGGCCCTGGTCGACGCCATCACCCGGCAGCGCCGGGGAGGCGACATCACGGTGGCCACGGTGCGCGCCTATCGCGAGGGCATCGTGGCGGCGGTACCCGGGTGATCGGACCGCTCTCCGACCTCGGGCGCGCCCGGGACGAGACCGGGGAGGTGGTGGCGGTCGAGGCGCTGGAGGGCGGGATGGTGGAGATCACGGCGCGGCTGCCACGCCTGGCGACCACCGCCCGGCCCGGAGAGTTCGCGCAGCTCCGCGCCTGGGCCGGGGTCGACCCGCTGCTCCGACGTCCCTTCAGCGTGGCCTGGACGGCGGGTGAGCTCTGCTCCTTCGTCCTCGAGGCGGTGGGCGCGGGCACCCGCCTCCTGGTGGCGCTGCGCCCCGGTGACCCGCTCCAGGCGCTCGGTCCGCTCGGCAACGGTTTCCAGCTCGATCCGGCCCCCGGGCGCGCTGTGATCGTGAGCGGGGGCCTGGGCTGCGCCCCCTTCCCGCTCCTGGTGCGCGAGCTGCGCCGGGGTGGCTGCGCTGAAGTGATCGTGATGAGCGGTGCCGCCACCGCGAGCCGTCTCTACCCTGCGGAGCGCTTCCGGCGGGGTGACGATGGGGTCCGGGTGGTCGAGGCCACCGACGACGGCACCCGGGGGCGACAGGGCCTGGTGACCGAGCTGGTCGCGGGCGTCTGCGACGAGGCGACGGCCGTTTACGCCTGCGGCCCCAACCCGATGCTCGCCGCCCTTGCGCAGACGCTCCAGCGGCTGTCCCACCCGCCGCGACGCGCCGAGGTCTCCCTGGAGGCGCCCATGGGCTGTGGCTTCGGCACCTGCCTCGGGTGCGCCCTCCCGGCGGCGGGGAGCGGATGGTTCCTCTGCTGCCGTCGGGGACCGGTGATGGAGGTCTCACAGGTGGACTGGCCCGGGCTGCTCGCCCTGCCGCCGGCGCACGTCGCATGACCCTTCCCGACCTGAGCGTCGACCTTGGGCGCGGCCTCGTCCTTCCCAATCCGGTCGGGTTGGCCAGCGGCACTGCCGGCTACGGCTTCGAGCTCCGCGAGCTCATCGACCTCGACCGTCTCGGTGCCCTCTTCACCAAGGGGACGACCCTCCACCCTCGGGAGGGCAACCCCCCTCCTCGGGTGGCCGAGGTCCGGGGCGGGATGCTCAACGCGATCGGCCTCAACAACCCCGGGGTCGAGCATGTCGCCTCCGCCTACGCGCCTGAATTCTCCCGCTGGAGCATCCCGGTCGTCGTCAACGTCGCCGGCGGCAACGTCGAGGACTACCTCGAGTGCCTGGATCGGCTCGAGCGGGCCGAGGGGCTTGCCGGCTACGAGCTCAACATCTCCTGCCCCAACATCGCCAACGGGCTCGACTTTGGCCGTGACCCCTCCGCCGCCGGCCGGCTGGTCGCCGCCGCGCGCGCCCGGACCGGGCGCCACCTGATGGTCAAGCTCAGTCCCAACGTGACCGACATCGCCGCGGTGGCGCGCGCCGTTGAGGAGGCGGGCGCCGACTCCGTCTCGGCGGTCAACACCTACGTCGGCATGAAGATCCACCGGGGCATCCGCGCCCCGGTGCTGCCGGGACGGGGTACCGGCGGCCTCAGCGGGCCGGTGATCAAGCCGCTCGCCCTCGCCGCGGTGGCCCAGGTGCGCCAGGCGGTCCGGATCCCGGTGGTCGGGGTCGGCGGCATCGCCGACGCCGGCGATGCCCTGGAGTTCCTCATTGCGGGCGCGGACGCGGTCCAGGTGGGCACCGCGACCTTCGTCAACCCCGCCGCGAGCCTCGAGATCCTCGATGGGCTGACGGAGATCGCCACTCGGGCCGGGGTGCGTCGGCTCGGTGAGCTGCGCGGCCCGGACCGGCCGGGCGTGCCCCCTGCAGGAATCGAACCCGCATCAACCGGTTAAAAGCCGGCTGCTCTGCCGTTGAGCTAAGGGGGCGGCTGGAACCGCATTATGCCCACCGCCTCGCCGGGAGCCGGGGAGGGCGCGAGGTCGCGAACGCATCCGGCACCGCCGTGCGGGTGGAGCCCTTAGCTTCGCCACCACCCGAGGGGTCCGGTCGATGTCGCACCATTTCGGTTGTGTCCGCCACCGTTCGGGGCTTCCCCGCCCAGTTCCCGGTCCGGAGTGACGGCCGCCGCCCCTGGCGCTACCGGCTCACCGCCGGGTTCTGCCGCACCTTCGCGCGCGTGCTCTTCGTACGCCGGTTGCGCTTCGAGGGGAGCGCGAATGTGCCCCTGGAGGGGCCGCTGGTGGTCGCCTCCAACCACATCAGCAACTGGGACGGGCTGATCATTGGCTCCTTCTTCTCGGGCACCCTCTTCGCGATGGTCAAGCAGGAGGTGTTCCGGCCGGCGCCGCTCGCCTGGCTGCTCGCGGGATGCAACTGCTTCCCGGTGGACCGGGGCACCGCCGACCGCCGCGCCCTCCGGATCAGCCTCGACGTCCTCCGCGGTCGCGGGCGGCTGCTCATCTTCGTGGAGGGTCACCGCTCGAGGGGCCGCGGGATGGGCCCCGCCGAGGCGGGGGCCGGGTTCCTGGTACGCCGCACCCAGGCGGCGGTGCTGCCGGTGGCGATCTGGGGAACCGAGCGCGCCCTCGTCCGGAAGGGAGGGCTGCTGCCCCGCCGTGGCCAGCTCCGGGTCCGCTACGGCCGCCCGGTGACCGTCTCGGGGGGCAGCGCCCAGGAGATCGCCGATGCCATCGCCGCCGAGGTGGCGGCGCTCCTGCCGGCCCGGTACGCGGGTGTCCACGGACGCGCCTCCCCTCCGGTGGCGGCCGCGCCGGACACGGCAGGCTCCGCGCGCACCGGCGGCCGGCCGCTGTAGAGACGCCCCGGACCTCTCTTCCCGGCTACGCCGGAGGCTTCTCGTCGCTCGGCTTCCCGTCGCTCGGCTTCTCAGCGCTCTCCAGGCAGGTGAAGGCGACCACCTCCTTGGTGTCGGGCGCCGAGTCGAAGCGGACGATCGCCGTCTGGCTGAGCACCGTCTCGACCCTGCCCGTCGTGCCGACCGGGTAGTTCCCGATCAGGGTGCCCGTCCGGGGGCGGGTGTTGGAGATGAGCACCACCCGCTCGCCGACGGCGAAGGGCGGCGGCGGCTCCTCCCGGGCGCTCGGCGGGCGACCGGGCTGAGGCCGGACCGGGGGCGGGAGCACGGGGCCGACCACGGGGTCCGCCGCCGCCTCCTCCTCCTCCTCGTCCACCTGGACCACGGCGTCGTCGACCAGGTCGACGTCGACGACGTCAGGGATCTCGACCTCGGGGACATCGTGGACCTCGCCGACGACCAGCTCGAGGTCATCGTCGTCGCCCGCAACGGCGTCCAGGTCAGCGGGCTCGTCGTCTAGATCGTCGCCAGGCATGTTCCCCTTCTCGTCTCTGGGATGAGGTGGTGAGACAGCGAGGATACCGCCTCACCAGCCCGGTGCCGCCCCGGACGTGGCGGGGAGAGTCGCCGAAGGCCCAGCCTGGCGTCAGCCTAGAATCGGGCACCATGGCGGTTCGCACCTGGACGGCACTCTCGCCCCGAGCCCAGCAGCGCGCCCTCGAGATCGCCCCGGGCGCACTGACCTGGACGGTGCTGCTCTCCCCTCTGATCGTCGGCTTCGCCATCCGGTTCAACAACCCCGCCGACTTCTGGGTGCTCGGACTGGGAGCTGTGCTCCTCGACGCCTACTGGTTTCTCCGCACCGCGGTCACCGTCACCTTCGTGTGGCGCTCACTCCACGAGCTGCGCCGCGTCCAGGCCACCGACTGGTGGGCGGAATGCGAGGCCCTCCAGCCGTCCGAGGGCGCGCCCGGCCCCAGCGACATCACCCACTGCGTGCTCATCCCCACCTACACGGAGCGCTACGAGGTGCTGCGCGCCACCGTGGATGCACTCGTCGCCCAGCGCTACCCGGACCACCTCAAGGTCTGCGCCATCATCACCCGGGAGACCGATACCGCCGGCTGTGAGAATGTCGCCCGGCTGCGCCGCGAGCTGGGTGACCGATTCCGCGCCTTCATCCATATCAAGGATCCGCTGCTGCCCGGGATCGTGGTCGGCAAGTCGGCGGCTATGGCCTACGGCGGACCGGTGCTGCGCCGCCACTGCGANNCCCGAGTACTTCGCGTACATCACCTGGAACTTCCTGCACGTCGACCGTGCGCTGACCTCGATCTGGCAGCCGGTGCCCGTCTTCCTCAACAACCTCTGGAGGGTCCCGGCGGCGGTCCGGGTGATGGCCACGGCGGCTACCCAATGGCAGATGTTCCTCCACCAGCATCCGGAGCGGCTGGTGATGTTCTCCTCGTACACGATGTCGATGAAGCTGCTCAGCGAGGCCGGGTACTGGGACGACGATGTCATCCCCGAGGACTCGCGCTTCTTCTGGAAAGCCTTCTTCCACTTCGGCGAGCAGCTCCAGGTGCGTCCCGCCTTCCTGCCCGTCTTCGGCGACGCTCCCCGGGCCCGCGATTACGCCGCCACCCACGTCAGCCAGTACAACCAGATCAAGCGCTGGGCCTGGGGTGCCACCGACGTGCCCTACGTCTGCGTGCGGCTCCTGAATCATCCCGAGATCCCGTGGCGGCTGCGGGCCCGCCGCTTCCGCTACCTGATGTTCAACCACCTCACCTGGGCCACGCTGCCTCTCCTCCTGCCCATCGGCGGCTCGCTCCCGGCGCTCATCGACCTCGACTACAGCCTCTCGCCGACCGCCACCGCGCTCGGGCTGCTGACCACCGTGATCCTCACCATGACCCTGCTCAACACGCTGGTCCTGATCGTGGTGGACCGGGCGATGTGCCCCAAGCCGAGCGAGTGGGGAAGGTGGCGCCGTCTATACGCCGACTTCCAGCTCTTCCTCTACCCGGTGGTCGGGCTGGCGCTGTCGGTC
>PMYJ01000190.1 GCA_003170875.1 Candidatus Dormiibacterota bacterium
TCACGACCCGGCTGTGGTAGCTCCGAGCCGCCTGGTACCTCCCCGTGTCGTCGGGGGTGGGGTGTGGTGGGGGCACGAACCGATGGCTCCGAGCCATCCATTCTTGGGCCGCCCCGCCTACTCGACCCCTCCCGGCTCCGCCGGCTCCGCGATGGGGCGGCCCCAGGTGACCGCGTCGAGAACCGCGGCCGGGACCGTGGTGTGGAACTGCGCGTCCGGTCGTGCGCCGAGCGCGTCGTTGACGGTGGAGAAGGCGATCCTGAGGGCCACGAAGGTCGTGATGGCGAAGATCTGAGAGTCCTGGAAGCCGGCGTCGCGGAGCGCCTGCACGTCGGCGGGGGCGATGCCGCTGGGGTATCGGGCGACCTTGCGCGCCCAATCCGCCAGCGCGCGTTCGGCGTCGCTCAATGGGCCATCCTCGCCGCGGAGCACGGCGGCCGCCGTCTCCGCATCCGCCCACTTGGCGAGCTTGGACCCCCACGCCAGTGAGCAGTAGGAGTCGCCGAAAGTGGACGCGCAGGCGGTGACGAGAATGCCGCGCTCTCGGAGGCTCAGCCCGGCGCCGGAGAGCGCCGCCTTCATCAGGTCGAAGAGGCTGTTCACCGTCCCCGGCTGATAGGCCCACAGCCGGGAGGCGTTCATAACGAATCCGAGCTCGGCCATGTCGTCGTCGAACAGCTGGGTTGCCTCGGCGGACGGCTCGGGGGCGAAGAGGAAACCGATCGTTGTCATGTCGCTCGTCCTTCGTGGCCCGTGGGCTTGTGGGCGAGGTAGGCGACAACCGCGATCTCGGCACGCAGAGGCAGTCCGTCCCTCACACGTTTGGTGGCCTGGTCGATCGCGGCCGCGATGAACGCCTGCTCGCCGACGTTCTGGATCGCCTCGTAAGCGGGACCGGTCGAAGCGAGGACTCGGGCGAACATCTCGGGGTCCGGGAACTCCCATGCGAACGGCACGTCGAACCTGCGGATCTCGACGAAGCCATGGTCGGCAAGTACCGCCTCACCGGCGCCCGGTCGGCCCAGCGACACCATCGCCGCCTGATGCTCGACTTTCGCGGTGGCCGCCAACCGGAAGGGAGCCAGCGCCCACGCCCCCGGGGAGGCCTTGATATGTCCCCAGACGGTCAGGGCAAGGAGGCCACCCGGCACGAGGACGCGATGGATCTCGGTCAGGGCCGTGGTCGTGGTGCCCCAAATGCCGCGGAAACTGGTCGCGACATCGAAGCTGGCGTCCGACCAGGGCAGAGCGTGCATGTCGCCCACCCGGATATCGGCATCCGGGCTACGCTGGCGGGCGATCTCCACCAGGCGGGGCGAGGCGTCGATACCCGCGCAGACCGCGCCCTGGACGCAGGCCAGCTCGATGGCAAGTCCGGAGCCGCATGCGACATCGACCAGCCGGACGCCGGTTTCGAGACCGAGGCGATGGTGTACGGCCACGTATTCCCGGCAGTTCCCCGGCTCGCTGAGGGCGGCGAAGTCAGCGGCCTTGCGGCCCCATCCCTCGTCCACCACGGTCCAATCCCCCTCCGTGTGGGCGGTTGGCCTCAAGACCGGGGCGCCACCGTCCAGACGGCCTGGCCGGCTCTCGGTCGAAGTCATGGGCTCCCCTCCGATACCCCACGATCCGATGTGGGCCGCTCTGAACCCGACCGTCACCGATCGGCGGGCCCCCACCGCCTCGCCTACCCGGGCGTGCTGATCCTCCGAGGGTCCAATTGTGCTCCAGGAGGCGTCTGGGGCCATCACCCGGTTGCTGAGCGCGGGTCGGAGTGAGGGATGAACGCCGCGAAACGCAACGAGCAGTTCAGTTAGGCCAAACTAGCGAGACGCTGAAACTCCTTATATACCAGGCTAATTGGCGGAGGGAGAGGGATTCGAACCCCCGAGGGCTTGGCGGCCCTTGCGGTTTTCAAGACCGCTCCGATCAACCACTCCGGCATCCCTCCGTGCGCCGGGAATAGTGTCCCACGCCACCGGCCGAGCAGCCGGGCACCGGCTGGGGCGGCTCAGCTCGCCCGGAGCCCCTCCAGCTGGGTCGCGTGGTGTTCGAGGTGGCCGATGAGCAGCTCCTCGATGAGTTGGGAGACGGTCATGACGCCCCGGGTGGGGTGGAGGCCCTTGGTCAGCCAGGCGCGGTCGGAGATGTCGCCGAGAAAGGCTCGGAGGTCGTTGAGATCCTCCTTCACGTCATGCCAGAGCGCGTTGGGCCCCTGGTGCCGGTCGCGCTCGATTGCGGCGATGTGGTCGGCGCTTGCCCGGGCGCGGCCAAAGGGGACCGGGTCGGGCGAGTCCGCGGCCAGCACCCGCTCCGCCTGGGAGATCCAGTAAGGGACGAAGTCGGCCAGGTGGGCCCAGATCTGCCCGGCGTCCCATCGCTCCCCGGTGGTGGGGTCAGGTGGGGTGCGGCCGTCCAGCCGTCGCCGCGAGAGGTCGCGCAGCCGCACCTCGACCGCAGACAGACGCCGCCGGAAGTCGGCAGTCGGGTCGGGGGAGGTGGCGTTCAAAGGTGGGCGGTGAGGGTTGCGAGATGCCGTTCCCGGTGAGCGAGGCGGGGGCGGTCTCCCGTGGTGCGGATGAGGCGGTCGCGAGATTGTGGATTCTGCATGATCTCCCGCTGACGCCGCCGTGGCGGACCTTATACTGGCGGCACGCGGGGAGGTGGCTGAGCGGCCGAAAGCGCCCGCCTGCTAAGCGGGTGAGGGGTGTTAAGCTCCTCCGAGGGTTCGAATCCCTCCCTTCCCGCCACCGCGAGGCCGCCACCGCCGCGACGCGGTTGCTGGGGCTCCAATGAGAATCCTTCCCGCAGCCATCCTGACGGCGGCCGCCTGCGCTCTCGCGGCCTGCGGCGCCGGCCCCACCGGCGGGCCCGCTCCGGGCCTGCAGCCGTCGACGGTGGGAGACGGTCAGTGCCCGGCCACCTCACCGGGTGGGGGATCGACCGTGGCGGAGTTTGCGCTCGCCGGCGGTGCCACCTGTAGGACGGCCGAAGTGGTCGCCAAGCAGGCCGCGGTGGCGCAGGGCAACCCGTATGTGGCGGACGGTTTCAGCTGCTCTGCCACGGCGGAAGGACCCGTCTCCAGATGGAGCCTGGCCTGGGGCGGCACCTACTACGCCTACTCCTGCGCAGACGGGAGCCTTGAGGTGGCCTTCGCCTGGGGCACCGACTACACCTACTCGGGGTGAGCGACGATTCGGCCGGCCCCGCTGACGGGCCCGCTGGGCCCCGGCGCGGATCCTCAGGCGGTGGCGAGCGCGAAGGCCGCGTCGCGGCTGGGCAGGCTCTCCATCCTCACCACCCTCCCGTCCCGGAAGGTGAAGACCAGCGAGCGGGGAGCCCCTTGCGCCAGGAGCTGAGCCTCGCCGGAGTCGGAGATGGCCGGGAAGTCCGGACCCTCGACGCTGATCGCCATCCGGTCGCCGAACTCCTCGGCCTCGATCCGGGTGATGCGGGGCGGATGCGTGCGCAGGCGCTCCAGGATGTGGAGCACCTGGGTGCGGTCGGAACACAGCAGCTCCGGCAGGACGCCCTGCCAGGCGACGTTCTCGTCGAGGATGGCGGTCAGTGCCTCGCTGCTGCCTGACCGGAACATGCCGGTCCAGGCGGAGACGAGCACGGCCAGGTTGTCCCCGATCTCGTTCATGCGCCTGCCTCCGGGTGGGCTGCCGGTGAGGAAACGGTAGCAGCCACGCCCGCTCCGGGGTGCCGCGCCAGACGGGCCGGCCGCCTCAGAGCACCTTGGAGAGAAACTCCTTGGTCCGCTCCTGCTGCGGGTTGCCGATCACGTCGCGCGGGTTGCCGGTCTCGACGATCATGCCGCTGTCCATGAAGACCAGGGAGTCGCCGACCTCGCGGGCGAATCCCATCTCGTGGGTGACCACGATCATGGTCATCCCCTCGTGGGCGAGATCGCGCATGACGTTGAGCACGTCGCCGACCAGCTCCGGGTCCAGCGCCGAGGTCGGCTCGTCGAAGAGCATCAGCTTGGGCTCCATCGCCAGCGCTCGCGCGATCGCCACCCGCTGCTGCTGCCCGCCCGACAGCTGGCGCGGATGGGCATCCAGCTTGTCCCCCAGGCCGACCCGGTCGAGCAGTGCCCGTCCCCGCTCCGTCGCCGTCGACACCGCNNAGGTTGAAGCTCTGGAACACCATCCCGATCTCGGAGCGCTTGCGGCAGACCTCGCGGTCGGGCAGCTCGTGGAGCCGGCCGCCGCGCTCGCGGTAGCCGACCAGTTCGCCGTCGACCCACAGCCGGCCGGCGTCGATCTTCTCCAGGTGGTTGATGCAGCGGAGAAAGGTGCTCTTTCCCGAGCCCGAGGGACCGATGATGCACATCACCTCCCGGGGCGCCACCTCGATGTCGATGCCTCGGAGCACCTCGTTGCGGCCGAAGCTCTTGTGCACGGCCTCGGCGCGGACCATGGGGGTGGGCATCAGCGGCACTCCCTACATTCCCGAGTGAGGCTTGGCGGGCGGGAGCCAGGGCTCGATATCGCCCTCGGACGGCGGACGGGCGTGGAACTGGAAGAACAACTGCCGAAGCCGTTGTATCGGTGTCTGCGGCAGCCCGCGCACCGAGCCCCGGGCGAAGTGCCGCTCGATGTAGAACTGGAAGATGGTCAGAATCGAGGACATGACCAGGTACCAGATACTGGCGACGATCGCCAGCTCGATGATGTGGTAGTTGAAGTTGGAGATCTCCTGCTGCACGAAGAAGAGCTCGTGCAGGGTGACGATGTAAGCGAGTGAGGTCGTCTTGAGCATCGAGATGGTCTCGTTACCGGTGGGGGGGATGATCACCCGCATCGCCTGGGGCAGGACGATGCGGCGCATCACCTGAGAGCGCCTCATCCCCAGCGCGTGGGCGGCCTCGGTCTGGCCCTGGTCGACGGAGATAATGCCGGCCCGGACGATCTCCGCCATATAGGCGGCCTCGTTGAGCCCGAGGCCGAGGATCGCCGCCAGGAGCGGCGTGACCAGCGCGTTGGTGGACTCCGACCACGCGATGTGGGTAAAGGGGATGCCGATCGACAGGCTGGGCAGGATGGTGGCGATGTTCCACCAGAAGAAGAGCTGGACCAGCACCGGGGTGCCCCGGAAGAACCAGATGTACAGCCAGCTCACCGAGGACATCACCCGGTTGGTCGACAGCCGCATCACCGCCATCAGCACGCCCAGGCCGACGCCGACGACCATGGCGATGGCGGTCAGATAGACCGTCACCAGCGCGGCTTCCATGATCCGGTCGTCGAAGAGGTACTGGCCGACCACGGACCAGTGCAAATCTGGTGCGGTGACGAAGGTGTCGACGATCCCCGCGCCGATCAGCACCACCACCACGGCGGCGACCCAGCGCCAGGGATGGCGCAGGGGGACGGCCCGGATCGCCTCGGGGCGCTGCCGCCCCGCCCCGGGGGGGACGGGTGGGTCCGCGGTGAACTCGGTCACGCGAACCTCACCCTAGGCAAGCACACCGCTCCTCCTCCCCGTCCGATCCCGGCTCACACGCCGGGTGGGAGGCCTGCGACCTCAGTACGAGGGCACACAGGTCGAGCCGACCGGGTTGTTGTCGTTGGCACCGACGTCCGAGGCGGCGACCCCACCGTCCGAGACCCCGGCGTTCTTGAGGATCGTGCCGTAGTAGCCGTGGTTGATCAGGTAGGTGAGGGCGTCCTCGATGGCCTTGTCGAACCCCAGCTTGTGCTCGACGGCCACGCCGTACGGGTAGATGCTGCAGGGCTGGCCGCTGATCTTCAGCTTGCCGGGCTCCAGCTTGACCTGGTAGTCGGCGACCGGCTGGTCGGCCCAGCCGTAGTCGGCCCGCCCGCTGATCAGGGCGGCGTTGGCCTCGGTCTGGCTGGCGAAGCTCTCCACGTTGATGTCCTGGAGCCCCGCCCCGGTGCAGTGGTCGGTGTCACCGGCGATCGCGCCACCGCCCGGGTTCTGCCCCATGTAGCCGTAGGCGTCCGACTCCTCGACGGTGCCCGACTCCACCGCCACCGAGTGGCCGCACATCTGGGAGGCCGCGGTGATCGTCGGTCCGCCGACCTTGGCCAGCCAGGACTCACCGGCTTGGTAGTAGGTGATGAAGTCGATCCCGGTCCCCTCGCGCGTCGCCGTGGGCGTGAAGCTGGAGAAGCTCATCACGTACTTGGGGTTCTTCTCCAGGAGGGCCGGGATGATGTCGTCAAAGGTCACGTTGTCGATGGTGCACGAGACCCCGAGCACCGAGCAGACGTCCTGGGCAAGCTCGAGGTCCCACCCGACCACCTGGCCGCTGCCATTGACGTACTCGTTCGGCGCGTACGACGCGTCGCTTGCGATCTGGAACGGCTCCATCGCCTTGACCGCCGCCGGGATCTCATTGGCGATGCTCGATTGGGTGGCGGGCTGGGGGCTCGTCAGGATCGGGCTGGTACTCCCGCAGGCGCTCATCACGATCACGGGAAGGGCCAGGGCGGCAAAGGCGGCGCGCCGGGCGCGGTTGAGTTGGGCGGGTCGAGGGAGAGCGTGCATTTGGTCGCGAATTGTGCGCTCGTGACGTGCCGGGTGTCCACGTGCTTTGTGCACAAGGACCACGGGCCCTACCCCTCCGAGGACGCGGCAGCCTCCACCAGCGCCTGAGCCGCGACCTGGAGAGCCGGTCGCTCCACGCTGAAACAGATGCGGAAGTGGTCGGGCACCCCGAACGCCACCCCGGGTACCACCACCGCCCGGCGCTCCGCCAGCGCCGCGGCGAAAGCCATGGTGTCCTCCCAAGGGCTGCGCACCCAGAGGTAGAGGCCGCCCTGGCACTCGGCGGCCTGGAGGCCGGCGGCCGCGACGGCGCTGGCGATGATGTCGCGGCGCTCCCGATAGGGGGTCGCGTTCGCCTCCCAGCTGGGCAGCTCCAGGAGGGCGAGCTGGGGTGTCGCCGGCGCGTTGACGTAGCCGAGGGCCCGCTGGCAGAGGGCCAGCCCCGCCTCACTCTCCGCACCGGTCAGGGAGGGGTGGAGCGCCAGGTAGCCGATCCGCTCTCCCGCGATCCCCAGGTCCTTGGAGAAGGAGCGGCAGAGCACGGTGTGCTCGTAGTGGTGGAAGGGCTCGGTCCGGCGGTGGGGCGGGTAGATGAGCCGGCGGTAGACCTCGTCGACGACGAGCAGCACCGGGTGGCCGCCTCGGCGGCGGTGGGCGTCGAGAAGCGACGCCAGGCCGTGCAGCTCCTCCTCGGTCACGACGTGCCCGCTGGGGTTGCAGGGAGTGTTGAGGATCAGGGCGCCGGTGGCGTAACTCAGCGCGGCGGCGATCGCCTCCAGGTCGAGCGAGCCGCCCTCGGCCGAGCGCACCACCCGCAGCCGGTGGCCGCAGACTTCGCTGTAGAGGCGAAACTCGGAGAAGTAGGGGGCGATCACCACCACCTCGCTGCCCGCCTCCACGAAGGCCCGAAGCGCCATCGAGATCGCTCCCGCAGCCCCCACCGTGACCGCCACCGACTCCGCAGTCACCCCGGCGACGTCGACATCCTCGGCGATCCGCTCGCGCAGCTCGGGGTAGCCGAGGTTGGGCATATAGCCGAACCGGCGTGGGCGGATCGCCGAGGCCGCCCTCTGGAAGGCCTCGCGCACCGCCTCGGACGCCTCCAGGGGCTGGCCCAGCGAGAGGTCGGCGACCGCGTCCACGCCATACCGCTCCCGCAGCCGCTGCGCCGTGGCCGCGCCGGCGCGCACCCAGCCCCCGGCCTCGATCTCACCCCGGACCCACGCGGTGACGGCGCCGTCGCCGGGCCCCGGGCTCACCGCTTGGCGCCCGGCTCCCGCGTGCCCCCGTCATGCCAGGAGAAGGGGTAGGCGGTGTCGACCACCTGGCGGGCGACCTGGGTGCGGTGGAGCGGGCGGAAGGTCTCGACCATCACCGCCAGCTCATCGGTCTCGGCGGGACGACCCTGCGATGCCTCGAGCGCCCCCGGCTGAGGCCCGTGGGCCAGCCCGCTCACGTGATGGGTGAGGGAGCCCTGCTGGACGCCCCGGCGGGACGCGTAGTTGCCCTCCATGTAGTAGAGGACCGAGTCGCAATCGAGGTTGGAATGGTGGTAGGGGAGGAGCACCGCCTCGGGGTCCCAGCCCAGCTTGCGGGGCACGAACGAGCAGATCACGCAGTTGGTGGCCTGGAACGTCTGGTGGGCCGCCGCCGGCAGGTGGAAGCGCCCCGCGCGCGGCTCGAAGTCGTGGATGTTGAAGGCGATCGGGTAGACGGTGCCGTCCCATCCCACCACGTCGAAGGGGTGGTGGTCGAGCGAGTAGCAGGACATGTGGCCTGCCCTCTTGAGCCAGAGCTGGGACGGGCCCTCGCCCTGCTCCAGCGCCTCGGGTGCCCGGAGATCCCGCTCGCTGTACGGTGCGAACTCGGTGAGCTGACCGTTGGTGGCCCGATAGCGGTCCGGGGAGTCGACCGCCCCGGCGATCTCCATGACCAGCACGCGGGTGCTCTCGAGATGGTCGAATTCGACGCGGTACACCGTCCCCCGCGGGATCACCAGGTAGTCGTGGTGGTCGAAACGGAGGCTCCCGAACTGGGTGTGGAGCGTCCCCGACCCGCTGTGGACGAAGAGCACATCGTCGGCCGAACCGTCGACGAGGAAGGCCTTCTGCTGGCGCTGCGGGATGAGCAGCCCGATCCGGATGTCGTCGTTGACGAGCAGCCACTGCCGCCCCGTGATCGCGTCGCCGTGGGCCGGGAGCCGGAACCCCTGGAGGAGGGCATGCTCGTGGACCTTCTCGTTCTCCATCGAGATGTCGTCCGCATCGCCTTCCACGACGTCCTGGACGGCCTCCGGCATGTGCCGGTGGTAGAGGAGGGACGAGGGGCCGCTGAAGCCCTCCCGGCTGAACAGCTCCTCATAGACCGGGGCGCCCTCGATGGCAAAGCGCTGATGACGCTTCCGGGGCAGCTCACCCAGCCGCATGTAGGGCCGCACCGCGCAACGGTAACAGGAGCGGGGGAGCGGGGTGGCGTGTCACGGGACGCCTTCGGCGGACGTATCCATCTGTAGGGTGATGAGCCGCAGAGGAGTCCCTTCATGACACGGCTGACCGGCCCGAGGTGTGGAGTCGTCACCGGCCTCCTTGCCGCCGGCGTGTTGC
This sequence comes from Candidatus Dormiibacterota bacterium, assembly GCA_003170875.1. GTDB lineage: Bacteria > Chloroflexota > Dormibacteria > Aeolococcales > Aeolococcaceae > Changshengia. The sequence continues at coordinate 9,123 of PMYJ01000190.1, forward strand.
TGACGGCCTGCAGCGGCCCGGCCGCCACCCCGAGCCCGACGCTTGCGGGCGGCGAGTCGACTCCGGAACCGACCACATGCCCGGCCTTCGTGGAGCCCGGCTGCTCCAGCCTGCCTGTCGCCGCCGTTTCGCCGTCGCCGGCCACCCCACCTCCGGCCACCGCGGGGCCCACTCCGGCGTCGCTCGCCGGCTTCCAGACCGCGTCCGTGACCTTCGTCTCGCCTCAGGACGGCTGGGTCCTCGGCACTGTTGGCAGCAGTCTGGCGCTCGCTCGCACCCAGGACGGTGGAACGACCTGGACGAGTGTCCCCCCGCCGCCCACCGGTCTCTTCTTCGAGCCCGCGAGTGTCGGGGTTTCCGGCATCCGCTTCGCCGACCAGCAGGACGGCTGGGCTTTGAGCTCCGGCGGCGGGGCGGCGCCCATCGATGGTCTGGAGACCGCCGCCGGCCTGGTCTATGCCGTGTACTTCGGACCCGCCGGCTTTGAGATCGCCAGCAGCCCGGTGGCGAGCGACGCCTGGACGGTGTCGCCGACCGCGGTGCCCACCGGGGCCGGGGCCGGTCCCAGTGCCCAGCTGGTGATCCAGGGCTCGGCCGGATGGTTGATCGGGAACGACCGGACGGTGGTGGGCGGTGCCAGCCTCCAGAGCGGCGCGTGGGGTTCCTGGACGCCGCTGTGCACAACTGTCGGCGGGGGGGCGGTCCTGGCCGTCTCCAGCTCGGAGGATCTGTTCGCGGCCTGCGACCAGGGGATCTGGGGAGGAGACCCCACCGTCGAGGAGCGTGCCTACACCTCGACTGACGGCGGAGCCAGCTTCAGCGAGCTGGCGGCCGTGCTGCCAGCGCCCTGCAACGCTCTGGCCAGCAGCAGCCCGTCGGTGGCCGCCGCCGGGTGCGGGTCGGACCTGGTGGCGACGTTCAACGGCGGCGGCAACTGGAGCACCGTTTACGCGGGGGCTGCGAATACGGACATCGCCTACGCCGGCTTCACCACCTCCAACCAGGGGGTCGTCATCACTGGACCGGGCACGCTGCTGATGACGTACGACGGTGGCCACACCTGGGCGGCGGTGGACATTTGACCGGACCCCGGGCGAGCCCGTGATCGGGGCATTCAGCGCCGCCTGCCGGAGGGGTGCGTCACCGGACGTCACTGTCGGGTGTGATCGGGTAGGGTTGAACGACTCGGCGGCGCTGCCAGGCCTGCGCGTGCGCGGTCCTGGCGGAGAGCCCAGACGCCGCCCGAGAGGAGGATCTCTGCCATGACGCGGATGCACGGTCCGAGGTGGGGGGCCGCCCCCGGTCTGCTCGCGCTCGCGGCGCTGGTAGCGGCGTGTGGGGGCACCACCACCCACCCCACGCCGAAGCACAGCGGCACCACGACACCGGCGCCCACGTCCACGTCCTCGTCTTTCGTCACCATCTTGCCGGCGGTGACCGCCGCCCCGGCGACACCGGCTCCGACCCCCATCGCGGGCTTCGAGGCCGCCTCGGTGACCTTCGTCTCCTCCCAGGACGGCTGGGTGCTCGGCACGGTGGGCGGCAGCCTGGCGCTCGCCCGCACCCAGGACGGCGGCACGACCTGGAGCAGCGTCACCCCGCCACCCACCGCTTTCTACAGCGGCTCCGGAAGCACCGGTGTGTCGGGCATCCGCTTCGCCAACCAGCAGGACGGCTGGGCGTACGGCCATGACCTCTTCGCGACCCAGAACGGCGGAACGAGCTGGACCCAGGTCGCCCTTCCCGGTCTCAACTCGTCCAGCGGGGCCACTCCCATCCAGGAGCTGGAGACCTCCGCCGGGTCGGTCGATGCCGTGATCGCGGGGACTTCCGGATTCCTGATCGACACCGCCACAGTGGGGAGCAATTCCTGGTCGACATCCCCCACGACCGTGGCCTACGGCGCCGGGCCCGTCCCGGAGGCCCAGCTCGTCCTCCAGGGATCGAGCGGCTGGGTCATCGAGAACGACCGAACCGTCGCCGGTGGCGCCCGCCTCCAGAGCGGGGCGTGGAGCGCGTGGACGGCGCCGTGCAGCACCGTCGGCGGACCGGCGACCCTCGCCGGCTCCAGCTCGCTGGACCTCATCGCCGCCTGTGAGGCGGGGCTGTATGGCGGTTCGAGCTCCCCCACGGAGCAGGCCTACACCTCGACCAACGGGGGAGGTGCGTTCACCCAGCTGGCCACCGCGCTTCCCGCCGCCTGCCAGGGCAGCTCCACACTGGCCAGCCCGACCACGTCGGTCGCCGCGGCCGGATGCGGCGGGGAGATCGTGGCGACATTCAATGGCGGTGGGAGCTGGGGCACCGTCTTCACCGGTGCGGGAAACACCAGCATCTCCTATGTCGGCTTCACCACCTCAACCCAGGGGGTGGCCGTCGAAGCGTCGCTCACCAGCTCCACCGGTCCCCTGCTGATGACCCACGACGGAGGCCACACCTGGGCGGCGGTGACCATCTGATCGGATCTCCGCCGAGCCGCTCCCGCTGACCGGCTCCGCGTTCCTGGTGGGGGTCAGGCGGCGCCCACCAGGAGCGCGGCACCGATCGCTCCCCCGAGGTCGCCGAGCGCCGCCACCTTCACCTCGGGCGCTCGCTCGGGGAGGAAGAGGTGCGGGCTCATCGCCTCCGCGATCCGGTCGGCATAGGGCTGGCCGAGGCGGATGCCCAGCCCGCCCTCGATGATCACGGTCCCGATGTCCAGCAGGTTGATCGCGGAGGCGATGCCCGTCCCCAGCGCTCCCACCGCCCGGTCGATGAGGTCGTGGGCCATGGCGTCGCCCTCGTCAAGGGCCCTGGCCCAGACGCCACTGGTCAGCCGGCTGCGGCCGAATTGCTTCATCAGCCGGAGGAGCTGGGTCTTCTCGCCACGGTCCGCACGCTTGCGGGCGGTCGCCTCCATCGCGGCCCGCCCCGAATAGGCCTCGACGCAGCCGCGCCGGCCGCAGGTGCAGAGCGCACCGTCGCGGACCACCACCACATGACCGATCTCGCCGGCGGCGCCCCGGCCGACCCAGAGCCGGCCGTCGAGGACCAGGCTTCCGCCGACCCCGGTTCCCCAGGAGACGCCGATGAAGGAGGGGTGCCCGCGCCCAGCTCCGAGACGCATCTCGGCTCGGTTGGCCACCTGGACGTCGTTGCCGAGGCGGACCGCACATCCCAGCTGGCGGCTGAGTCGCTCACCGAGAGCGTACGTGCCGTCCCAACCGGGCAGGTTGCCGGCCTGGGAGACCGTCCCCGCGTGGGCGTCGACGCTGCCTGGCGATCCGACGCCGACCCCGGCGAGGAGGCGCGGGGTGATCCCGGCGGCCGACGCGGCCTCACCGAGAGCCTCCACCATCGCCGCCGCCACCGCGTCCGGACCGCCGTCGACAGGGGTGGGCCGGCGCGCCTCGCCGACCACCCGATGGGTGCGCGTGATGACGACGGCCTGGATCTTGGTGCCGCCGAGGTCGATGCCACCGCGGAGGGAACGGTTGTCACGCGCCAGGCCAGTCGCCATCGTCACTCCCACTGGGGTGCCGTCGTGAACAGTCGCCTGTGAACCATACTGTTCTCAGCCCTGTGGCGGCGCTGGATCCGGAATCGCAGGTCCCGAAGAGGAGCCGAACATGCAGCTGGGGATGGTCGGTCTGGGGCGGATGGGCGCCAATCTCGTCCGCCGCCTGATGCGCGACGGGCATGACTGCGTCGTCTATGACGTCAATGCGCAGGCCGTCGCCACGCTCAGGGGCGAGGGCGCCGTGGCCACCGGTTCGCTCGACGAGTTCGTGGCGGCCCTGACCCCGCCCCGGGCGGCCTGGGTGATGGTGCCCGCCGCACTGACCGGCGATACTGTCGACGCGCTCGCCTCGCGGATGAGCGAGGGAGACGTCATCATCGACGGGGGAAACAGCTACTACCGTGACGACATCGAGCGCGCCGAGAGGCTCTCGGCCCTCGGCCTCCACCACGTCGACGTCGGGACGAGCGGCGGGGTGCACGGGCTGGAGCGTGGATTCTGCCTCATGATCGGCGGCGAGCCGCAGATCGTCGAACGGCTCGATCCCATCTTCCGCAGCATTGCTCCGGGAGTGGACGCCGCCGCCCGCACCCCCGGTCGGGAGGGGGAGCCGTCGCCGGCCGAGCAGGGCTACCTCCACTGCGGGCCGCATGGCGCCGGACATTTTGTCAAGATGGTCCACAACGGGATCGAGTACGGGTTGATGGCCGCCTACGCCGAGGGGCTCAACATCCTGCACAAGGCGAATGTCGGGCTGAGCGAGCAGCAGGCGAGCGCCGAGAGCACGCCGCTTCGCGATCCCCGCTACTACCAGTACGACCTTCCCATCCCCGAGGTCGCCGAGGTGTGGCGGAGGGGCAGCGTGGTCGCCTCATGGCTCCTCGACCTCACCGCGGGAGCGCTGCTCCGCTCGCCGGAGCTCGCCGACCTGGCGGGCCGGGTGTCGGACTCCGGGGAGGGTCGCTGGACGGCGATCGCCGCCGTCGACGAGGGCGTTCCCGCCCATGTGCTGACCGCCGCCCTGTACGAGCGCTTCAGCTCGCGCGGCGAGGCCGACTTCGCCGACCGGCTGCTCTCGGCGATGCGCCGCGAGTTCGGCGGCCATGCGGAGCTTCCTGCCGGAGGGTAGCGGCATCCTGGAGCGCCGGCGCGCGCGTGGGCAGAGGCGGGTTCGGGCGCGCTGTCAGATCGGACCGAGGGCGAGGAAGCCCGCGCGCGCGCTCCGCGCCAGCCTCTCCGTGGGCGCCGGCAGTTTCCGCCAGCCGCTCGAGGCGAGGAGCTCCGATGCCGCCTCCGCGGGGAGGATGGTGCGGACCGGCTCGCCGAGCGCGCCCACTGCGGCCTGGAACTGGCGCCGGCGCTCCTCCGTGGTCGCCGCTGACACGCTGATGGCGAGCCGGCTCCCGGCCGCCGCGGCCGACCGCAGGGCGCGGAGGAGGGACACGATCACCACCAGATCCAGGTACACCGCCACCCCCTCGCAGAGGAAGAGCGTTGGCGTTCCCCGGACGTGGCCCGCCCTGGCGAGCGCCGCACCCACGTCGTCGGTGGCGAAGTCGGCGGCGATGAAGGTGAGGTGAGGCGTCGGTATGGCGAGGCGGGCGAGCCGCGCGACCTTGTCCGCCTGGGTGGCCGGATGATCGATCTCGAACCACCAGACGTCCGGCTTTGCGTAGCGGAGCGCCCGGCCGTCGTACCCCGCACCGGCCACCACCACCTGGGTGATGCCTCCGTCCAGCGCTCTGACCGTGGTCCGGTCGAAGTACGCCGTGCGCGCCGCCAGGTGGACGGTCATGGGGGAGTGGGGGTCGACCATCGCCACCGGGCCCGCGACGTCGCGACTGAACCGCTGGTCGGCTTCCGGATCACCGTACGGGGCTGGCGCCCGGGGGAAGGTCAGACGCCGGGCCGCCACTCGCTGAGCGGTGACGGAGACCTGCCCCATCCTCATCCGCGGCCGGTCCGTGAGGAGGGGAGCGCGGCAGGAGAGCGCATGGGGGCGCTCCCCTGCCGCTGCACGGCTGTCAGCGAGGCGGGCCGGAGGCGAGGGTGATCGAGCTGGTGTGCTGCTGGCCCGAGGCGTCGACCCAGCCGATCTGGACGCTCTCTCCGGGATGGAGGGTCTCCAGCGCGGTGCTGAGGTCGCCGCTTGAGGTGAGCTGGGTGCTGTTGATCGAGACGATCACGTCGCCCGCCTGCAGGCCCGCGCTCGCCGCCGGAGTGTTGGCCTCCACCACGTCGACGAGGGCGCCGGTGCCGGTGGTGGGGTCCTGGACCTTGACTCCGATGTACGGCCCAGGCCCGACATTGATGCTCCCGCTGGACTGCCCGGTCTCGATCTGCTGAGCGACCTGCAGCGCGGTGTTGATCGGGATCGCGAATCCCTGGGTGGTGCTCGACTGCCCGCTGAAGCTCGCACCGGTCTCGGTGCCGGCGGTGTCCATGCCGATCACCTTCCCGGCGGCGCTGACCAGCGGACCGCCGGAGTCACCGGAGACGATGTCGGCGTTCATCTGGATCATGCCGGTGAGGTTCTCGGACGTGCCACCGTCACTCGCGGTGATGGACTGGTCGAGGTCGGCGACCGTCCCCGACACCACCGCCGGGGTACCGCCCTTGCCGTATGCGTTGCCGATGGCGACCACGGCGGCGCCGATGGTCAGGTTGTCGGAGTTGCCGAGTGGCGCCACCTTGAGGCTGAGCCCAGAGATGTCATTGATCTTGATCAGAGCGACATCGTCGATGGGGTCGTAACCGAGCACGGTGGCCGCGAGCTGCGGTCCTGCGCCGTCGATCTGGACGGTGACGGACTGGGCGCCGTCGATGACGTGGTTGTTGGTCAGGATGTCGCCCGAGGAGTTGATGATGAACCCCGTCCCCTCGGCGAGGCCGGTTCCGCCCGCCAGCGTGTTCACGACGTCCACCACGGAGGGGTCGATCGCAGTGGCGAGGGCGGAGGCATTGACGTTGCTGNNTGTTGCCCGACGACGAGTTGTTGCCCGACGACGAGCCACCCGGTGTCGTCACCGTGGTCGAGTTGGGCCGGAGGGCGAGGCCGATGCCCGCACCTGTGACTCCGGAGACCAGGGCGATCACGATCGCCACGGCGATCACCACCGGCGCCATGCGCGACGGCTTGGGTGGCGCGACCGGTGGGTAGTCGGCGGGAGATCCCGGAGCCGGCGGGTAGCCGGGAGACGAACCGTAGGGGGGGTAGCCGCCCCAGGGATCATTCGACCATCCGTAGGCGGGGCCGAACCCTCCGGAGGGATGGCTCCACGGCTGACCCCAGCCGGGAGCGCCGGCGTTGCCGGGGCCCCACTGGGCGCCGCTCCATCCGGGGCCCGGGGCGGCGCCGGCATCGACTGGTGGAAGGCCGCCTCCAGTCGAGGGGTCAGTACTGGGAGATGGGCTCTCCGGGACTGTCTGGTCGGGGTCAGGGGGTGGGGTCGTGTTGTCGTTCATCACGGTGAGGCTCACTCTACCCCCTGTGTCTTTCCAATCGATGACACCTTCGTGGTGGTGGAAACCCGGCCTGGAGACGATCGGCGCCGCCTCACCCGAGCTCGAAGATCGCCTCGATCTCGATGGCCGCGCCCATCGGCAGCTCGCTCACTCCGATGGCGCTGCGGGCGTGGCGGCCGGGTTCGCCGAAGATCTCGACCAGCCGGTCGGAGGCTCCGTTGATGACGGCCGGCTGCTGGTCGAAACCGGGGGCGCTCCGCACCAATCCGACCAGCTTGATCACGCCGGCGAGCGCGTCCACACCTCCGGCGGCCTCCGCGGCGGTGGCGACGAGGTCGAGGGCGACCTGGCGGGCCAGCCCCCGGGCGGTCTCCACGTCGATCTCTGCTCCGACCCGGCCGGTGACCACCACGCCGTCCCGTTTTGCCAGGTGTCCCGAGAGGTGAAGCAGGTGCCCCGCCCGCCGTGCCGGCACATAGCTGCCGAGCGGCGCGGTCGCCCGCGGCAGGGAGATCCCCAGCTCGCTCAGACGCTGGCTGACGGTCACCGGCTCCGCCGCCGCAGGTAGCTGACGCGGTCGGCGAAGCGCTGAGGCTCGAAGCCGAAGTCGGCCGCCACCGCCCCGGTTACCGTGATGTTGTGGTGCCCGAGCAGGTCGAGCTGCGCAGGGGTCACCAGCGGGTCGCGCATCACCGCGGCCATCAGCGCGGCCACCGGCCGGATGGCCGGCACGGGGACGTGCACCTTGATCCGCGGGAGGGACAGCACCTCGCGCCGGATGATGTCGACGATTTGCTCGTAGCTGAGGTGGTCCGGGCCTCCGATCGCGAACACCCGCGAGTCCGGGCCCCGCTCCAGCGCGATCCCGATGCAGCGGGCGACGTCCTGCACGGCGATGGGCTGGAAGAGGGTGCGACCGTCACCGGCGATGGGGAGGGGGAAGAGGGGGGGTGTCCGCCGGATCAGCCTGGCCAGCTTGACGAAGAAGCCGTCGCCGGGGCCGAACACGAGGCTGGATCTGATGATGGTGTGGGAGATGCCGCTGATCCTGATCGCCTGCTCTCCCGACCACTTGCTGGCGAGGTAGCCGAGGCGGGGGTCGGGATCGGCGCCGATGGCGCTCAGGTGGACCAGGTGCGTCACCCCGGCCTCCATCGCAGCGTGGGCGACCTTGGCGGCGCCCTCGCGGTTGACGGCGTCGAAGGTCTGCTCACGCCTCTCGACGATGACCGCGACCAGGTTGACCACGGCGTCACAGCCGCCGAACGCTGCCACCAGCCCGGACCCACTCACCACGTCCGCCGCGACCCGCGTCACCGCCGCCCCAGGGGCGCCGCTCGGGCGCTTGCCGCGCGAGACGAGGACCAGCTCGTGCCCCTGCTCGGCGAGATGCGATGCGAGGTGCGAGCCGACGAAGCCGGTGCCCCCGGTGATGGCGATCCGCATGGCGGCCACAGGGTATGCGACCGAGACGGCATCGCGCCCGCGGAGCGGTGCCCCGGCGGTCAGCCCCCGGCGTGCGCAGGCGGGCCGGACGCGTTCGTTCCCGACGCAGGTTCCGGCTCCGCGACGATCTCCAGCGGGGTGCCGTCGGGGTCCAGCACGACGTCTCCATCCGAGCCGGCGGCGTCCACCGGACCGCCGGCCCGGATGGCGATCCGGAGCAGGCCGGCTGGCGTGCGGCGAGGCTGCCACGGGTTGCGCAGCATCGGGATGTCGAAGCTGAAGACCTCCAGGATCGCCGGCCCGGTTCCGAGCCGCAGGTAGGTGATCAGGAAGCCGCGCGGGTCCTCGCCGACCCGCAGTTGACCGATGACCTCGGCCCCGGCCCGCCGCCGGTAGAAGGCGAGTGTCCGCTCCAGGCCGGCAACCGAGATGGCGACATGGTCGAGGCGGGGCGAGACCGGGGCCGGCGTCGCTCCTTCGGCTGCGATCAGCTCCTCCGACCACGGGTGGGTGTAGCGCACGTTTCCCTGAACGAGCTCGATATGCGCGCCGTCGGGGTCGAGGAAGAAGGCGATCCGCACCCCACCTGTCGCGTCGCGCGGCTCCATGGTGAACCGGGCCCCGGCGTCCTTCACACGCGCGGCCCAGCCGTCGACGTCGTCGACCTTGAAGGCGACGTGCCGGATGCCGCACTGGAGGTCGTCGTTGACCCACGCGCTCGGTTCAGGGCGCGCGACCAGCTCGAGCATCAGGGGACGGCCCTCGGAGCTGAGGAGGGCGTGCCGCCCGCTGCCGCTGTGCGGCGCCCCCCCCCGGCCGCGCGACAACCGAGCACTCCGCGGTAGAAGTCCAGGGAGCGCTCCAGGGAGGCGACCCCGAGGACGGGCCAGGCGCTGCCGTGGATCACGTCAGCAGGATAGGGACTCTCCTGGGTGGGTCCGCTGCCCGCCGGCGCGCTCGGACGCCTGTGGGAATGACCTGGTACAGCCATTGCATGACATTTCGATCATCTATCGCAAGGGCAGGCGTCCTCGCGGTTAAGGGCACTGACTTCGTGGGCATCTACTGCACGGGGACCTCGGCAACCCTTTCCCAGATCGGGTCCCACGTCCAGCAACTCCTCGGATATGCAGGTCCCG
>PMYJ01000231.1:0-182 GCA_003170875.1 Candidatus Dormiibacterota bacterium
TCCCTGGGGTCGAGCGTCGCCTTCGTGTACTCGGCGGTGGCGGTGTTCGCGCTGCCGCACGAGCCCCTGTACTTTGACGTCGCCGCACTCATCGTCACGCTGATCGCGATGGGCAAGCTCCTCGAGCTGATCGCCCGCCGCCGCGCCGGGGAAGCCATCGAGGCGCTGGCCGGGCTGCAGCC
>PMYJ01000231.1:229-6322 GCA_003170875.1 Candidatus Dormiibacterota bacterium
GCCACCGTGAACACCACGGTTCCCCTGGTGATCCGCGTCACCAAGGTCGGCTCGGAGACCGTCCTCTCCCAGATCCTGGCTCTGGTGGAGCGGGCGCAGACGGAGAAGGCGCCGGCTCAGCGGCTGGCGGACCGGGTTTCCGGCGTCTTCGTCCCCACCATCCTGCTCATCGCTCTCGCCACCTTCACGGGATGGGCGCTCACCGGCCACGGCCTCGTCGCGGCCATGGTCCCGGCGGTCGCGGTGCTGGTCGTCGCCTGTCCCTGCGCCATGGGTCTGGCCACNNGGCCGCGGTGCCGAGATGGGCTTGCTGATCCGGGGCGGCGAGGCGCTGGAGCGCATTCGCGCACTGCGGGTCGTCGTCTTCGACAAGACCGGAACCCTCACGGTGGGAGCGCCCCAGGTGGTCGACGTCACCGGGGTGGGCGGCGCTGACCCACGACGAGCGCTCCTCCTCGGCGCCGCCGTCGAGCAGGCCTCAGAGCACCCGCTGGCCCGCGCCGTCGTCGAGGCTGCCGCGGCCGAGGGGCGACTGCCGGTCGCGCAGGATGTCGAGGCGGTGCCAGGCAGCGGTGTCCGGGGAAGGGTGGAGGGGGCGGAGGTCGCCGTCGGCTCGCTGCGATGGCTCGCGGAGACCGGTGTCGGCGTGGCGAATGCCGAGGGTGCCGTCGCCACCGCCGCGCGGCGCGCCTGGAGCCTTTTCGGCGTCTCGATCGATGGTCGCCTGCAGGCGGTGCTCGCCGTCGCCGACCCGCTCCGTCCCGACAGCGCCCGGGGCATCGAACGTCTCCGCTCCCTCGGCCTCCACGTCGTTTTGGCGACCGGCGACCTCCCGGAGACGGCGGGGGCGATCGCGGTGGAGGTGGGCATCACCGACGTCCGGGCCCAGCTGCGCCCCGCCGACAAGGCGGCGCTGATCGGCGAGCTGCGCGCCGCCTTCGGGCCGGTGGCCATGGTCGGCGACGGCATCAACGATGCTCCGGCGCTGGCCATGGCCGATGTCGGCATCGCCATGGCCAGCGGCACAGGGGTTGCCATGGCCGCCGCCGACATCACCCTCGTTCACGGCGATATCGAGGCCGTCAGCCTGGCGATCGCCCTCTCGCGGGCCACGCTCCGGAACATCCGCCAGAACCTGGCCTGGGCCTTCGGGTACAACCTCATCCTGGTTCCGCTGGCTGTGCTCGCCATCGTGCCCCCGGTCGCCGCCGCGCTGGCGATGGCCTTCAGCTCGGTCAGCGTCGTGCTCAACGCCCTGCGTCTGCGGCGCTTCGCGCCCCGCAAATCCGCTCCAGCCCAGATCGACGCCCACCCCGAGGCCGCCGCCACGGCCTGACCGTCTCATGTCATCCGTCAACCTCACCGAAGGACCGACCACGATGCCAGAACTCACCCTCGTCGCTCCGGACATCAGCTGCGACCACTGCAAGCACACCATCGAAACAGAGCTCGCCACTCTTGCGGGGGTGGTGCAGGTCCAGGTCGAGCCGCCCGCCAAGACCGTCCACGTCGTCTACGACGAGGCCGTCGTGAGCGAGCCCGCCATCCGATCCCGGCTTGACGAGATCGGCTACCCCGTCGCCGTCTGAGGGGCGCATGGCCGTTCCCGGATACAGCCACGACAAGGTCTCCCTCCAGGCGCGCCTGGCGCGGATCGAGGGACAGGTTCGCGGCATCCAGCGCATGGTCGATGAGGACCGGTACTGCATCGACGTCCTCACCCAGGTCGCGGCGATCAAGGCCGCCCTCGACAAGGTGGCTCTCGCCCTGCTCGACGACCACGTCAGCCACTGCGTGGTCGACGCGGTCCGGGGGGGCACCGGTGAGCAGAAGGTGAAGGAGTTGACCGCGGCGATCGGCCGCTACCTCGGCTGACGCCAGCTCGTTCATGCTGCTTCGGTGATCGCGGGCACGGTCTTTCCATGTTCCGACGCCCAGCCGCCTGCCCGCGCTGGCACGAGCCTGTGGGTGACTGCTAGAAGTGTTAAGCTTCTAGCTGTGATAGAGAGCCGCGCTGATGAGACGATGTGAAGAGGGGGGCGGCGGCGGCCCCGGTTGCGGCGGTGAAGGCTTCGGTCCAGGTTCCGGCCGCGGTCGAGGCAGGGGGGCGCTGCTCGAACCGGCCGTCCTGGCGGCCCTCGCTGAGCAGATGGCGCATGGCTACGACCTACGCCGAGCCATCGAGGAGATGACGGAGGGGATCGTCGTCGTCGATCCGGGTGGCATGTATCGCCTGCTTCGCCAGCTCGAGTTGGAAGGGGTGGTGGCATCAGCCTGGACGGAGGGGGCGTTCGGGCCGCAGCGGCGTGAATACCGGCTGACCGCCGCCGGCTGGGAACTGCTCGTCCACTGGGGCGAGGATCTCGCACGGCGTGAACGCGCGTTCCGCTCGGTGAGCACGGCGATCCGCAGATCGCTCGGGCGTATGGAACAGGAAGAGAACGGGGCCGTGCTCGAAACCGGCCCGGATCCGAGGGGGAAGGCGGATGTCTGACAGATATGGGACCGGCTCGCTGAGGGCGTGGCTCGTAGGCGCTCGCCGGCCTGGGTCGTGCCTTCACGCCGCCGCGCGCGCGGGTGAGCCTCCGGAGCTTCAGTTCCGTGGCCAGGGCTTTGGCATCGGTATCGGAATGGGCCTCAGCTCCGAGCCGGAGGCGGGGTCGGCGATTCGACATGGACTCGGAGGTGTGCGATGACGAGCGACAAGCGTTCCCTTGTACTGGCGGTGCCGTCCAATGGCGAGGGTGGGCTCGAGGCGGATCGCTCCGGCCACTTCGGCAAGTGCAACTGCTTCACCGTGATCGAGATCGGGGACAGCGGTCCCAGAGATGTCCGCGTGGTCGCGAATCCACCCCACACGAACGGCGGCTGCCTGAGCCTGGTCGAACTCCTGGCCTCGAATGGTGTCACAGCCCTGCTCGTGGGCGGCATCGGCGGCAGGCCGCTCGCCGGCTTCCAGGCGGCGGGAATCGACGTCTATTTCGACAACCGGCTGGCGAAGGTCGGAGAGGCGGTCGAGGCGGTTCGCTCTGGCGCCGCCTCACTGATGCAACCGCAGCAGGCCTGCGGCAGGTGAGCCGCGGCGCAGTCGTGGTCGGTGTAGCCAGGGCACGCGACAGAGGCCGATGCATGAGGCGTCTGATGGTGAGCACGGGGCGGGGAGACGGAGAGTACCGAGGTATCCGCGCCGAGAACGGTGAGCGCTCGCCGCAGGAGGCTCGGTGATGCCCTGGATGCCAACCACCGAAGCCATCGAGCAGGCGCTGGAGAGGATGAGTCGGATCCCCGCGTCGCGTCGCATCGGCCGCATCGATGGGGTCATGGTCAAGACCTTTCACAAATGGGCAGACCAGCGCGGGTACTTCATAGAGCAGTTGAAGCGCGGTGACCTGGACGACGAGGGCAATCCCTTTATCCCAGCCCAGCCGTTTGCCCAGATGTCGCGCAGTCTGGCATACGCGCGCGGCGGTAACCCACCCGAGCTGATCAAGGCGTTCCACTGGCACAAGCGCCAGTGGGACTACTGGGATGTCGTGCAGGGCAATGCGCGGGTGGTCCTCGTGGACCTCCGCGGTGACTCGGCGACTGCGGGCAACATCCAGTCAGTGATCCTTGGCGAGCACTCGCCGCGGATGGTCGCCATCCCGCCCTATGTGGCCCATGGATACCAGACCCTCGACCTTCGGGACGTCATCCTGAACTACTACGTCACCGAGCCCTACGACCCCTCCGACCCGGACGAGGGCCGTATCCCCTACAACGACCCCCGGATCGGATTCGACTGGCGCATCGAGAACATCTGAGGTCCGACTTCTCGTTACCGGTGGGCCGGATGACCTCTGGCGCCGCCGACCTTCGGCGCTGGTTGGCGGCTTCTTCATCGGCCGAGAATGGCAGCGACGGTGCTGAGCGGGCCACGCGACGAGGGACGTCGTCTCTCGTGTGCCCGCCGTTTTGAGGTGGCATGATGGCTCGACTCTCCAAGCGTCGCCGTCACGAGCCAGGGGCGGGTGGCTCCCCATCGGCGCTGCCGCAGGGTGCTGCGCCGGTATCGAAGGGTGCCGATGACCCACGGCGGCAAGCGTCGTCCACGCTGGCTCGGGCGGCGGCCTCCGCGTCGCGGCCGCCGGGGCCTCCGCCCCGCCATCGGACGCAGCGGGGCAGGCGCTCCCGGCCCTGGTGGCGGGAGCCCTGGGCCTGGGGCGGGGGAGCGGCCGTGATGGTCGTGGTGGTGGTCGTCCTTTTCGTCGTGCTCCTCGGGCGCAGCGCACCGGCACCAGCGGCCGGGAACGGCGAGCAGCCGGCCCCGAGCTCGCTCGTGGCCACGGTGACGGGCGTCAGCCCGCAGGTCATGGCGACGGTTGGCGCGGGCGGCGTCACCGATCCGCTCCAGCTCACCCAGGGGACACCATCAGCGCTGACCACCGCCGGCAAGCCGGACGTGCTGTTCATCAGCTCCGACTATTGCCCTCCTTGCGCCGCCGAGCGCTGGAGCCTGGTGGTCGCCCTCAGCCGCTTCGGCACTCTCAGCGGCCTGAAGATCAGCACGTCGTCGAGCGCTGACATCGACCCCAACACGGACACGATCTCCTTCTACGGCGCCACCTACTCGAGCCCCTACCTGGGCTTCACCAATGTCGATACCGGGACCCGGGAGGGCCAGGTGCTGCAGACCCCGACCGCCCAGGAGCACACGCTGCTCAGCGAATACGACTCGCCGCCGTACGTGCCCGCCGAGAGCGCCGAAGGGATCCCCTTCCTCGACCTCGGCAACAGCTACCTGGCCCACGGCGTTCCCACCGGGTACGACCCGCAGATCCTGCAGGGGATGACGTGGCAGCAGATCGCCCAGAGCCTGAGCGACGCGCAGGGTCCCCAGGCGCAGGCGATCGTCGGCAACGCCAACTGGCTGACCGCCGGCATCTGCAAACTGACCGGCAACCAGCCGGGCTCAGTGTGCGGCGACGCGCCCATCGCCACCCTGGAGAGCCAGCTTGGCTCCTCCTGAGCTCGGCGAGAGGCGATCGGCGGGGATCGGCCCCTGGGCGCTCATCGCCTTCGCGGTGATCGGCCTGGGCATCTCCGTCTACCTGACCACGGTCCACTACGCGGGTGGCCAGCCCATCTGCACCACCGGCGGGTTCGTCAACTGCCAGGCGGTCACCAGCAGCTCGTACTCTGTGGTGCCAGGCACCTCGATCCCCGTGACCGTCCCGGGGATGATCTGGTTCATCGTCAGCGGGGCGCTCGCCATCTGGGCGGTCCGCTGCGCCAGGGGCGGTCTCGACGAGCCGGCATGGCTGCGATCTGGCCACGCAGCCTGGGCCGGCCTGGGCATGCTCTCCGTCCTCTACTTGGTCTGGGCGGAGCTGGTCCCGCTCCACGAGATCTGCGAGTGGTGCACCGGCGTCCACATTCTCGTCTTCCTCAGCCTGCTGGTCACCGTGGCCCGGCTCCAGCCGGAGAGCGTTCCCCGTTACGCCGGCCCACGGTGAGGTCGGCCGGAGGAGGCCGCGCCACTTCTCCACCTCGGGGCTGCGCCTCGGCACCAGGATCAGGCTGTCCGATGCGCTCCGACGCTCAGACTGCGGGTCTAGGCGGGAGGGACTCCGGTGCCGCCGCCCAGAGCACCAGGTCGACGACCGGCTCCCCCGTATCCCCTCCGAGGGTCCGCTCGCGGCGCTCCAGGAGCAGGGTGCGGAGGCCGGGGAGCGCGCCGGCCAGCGCCTCTTCGGTGTAGAGACGGGCAGCGTCCAGGGGTCCGACGCGGCCGAGCGAGTCGACATGATGACCGACGAGGAAGAGGTGCCCGCCGGGGCGAACGGCGCCCACCGCTGCCCGCAGGAGGACGGCGCGCTCCTCGGGTGACGGGTGGATGTTGGCGATGACCACGAGATCGAAGGTAGCCCCGTGGCGGAGGAAATCGCCGATGTCTGCCTGGACGGGGGAGACGCTCAGTCCCTCCGCGGCTGCCGCGGTGCGTGCGCGGTCAAGCGCGACCGACGACCCATCGACGGCGGTGACCGTCCACCCGTGCCGGGCAAGCCAGAGGCTGTTGCGTCCCTCCCCGGCGCCGAGGTCCAGAGCCTGCCC